>CAMNOL010000006.1 GCA_946546815.1 uncultured Oscillospiraceae bacterium | reverse complement strand
GGTTTTCTGGCGCGGAAGGAGGGATTTGAACCCTCGCGACGGTCACCCGCCCTACGCCCTTAGCAGGGGCGCCTCTTCGGCCACTTGAGTACTTCCGCAAAGTGTCGAATTAACGTTCTGTCAAGTTTAATTGAAGGAAAAAGATCTGGCGGAGAGAGTGGGATTCGAACCCACGGTCCCTTACGGGATCACCAGTTTTCAAGACTGGCTCCTTAAACCGCTCGGACATCTCTCCAAGTAGTCTGTTCAACAGGCAGGTATCATTATACCCGCCTGCTGCCGGTTTGTCAACGTTTTTTTCACGATTTTTGAAAGCTTTTCACCACTGCCCGAATGGACCGGTACAGATGGGGCTTAAAATCCTCCAGGGGCATGGGGTCCCGCTCCAGGATCACCGAGTAGCAGCTGCTGCCCACCATTTCCACGATCAGGTAGATCATTGCGTCCAGATGCTCCCAATGCTCCAGATCATCCCCCAGAATCCGCCGGAACAGCTCCGCCATCTCCCTGTCGTGGTCCTCGCTGCCCCGGATCAGGGCGTTTTTGAAAATTCCCCAGCTCAGGTTCTTGTTGATGAAGCGCAGCAGCATATGGGTTTTCTGGAATTGGTTGAGAATATCGTCCACGATAAAGATCAGCCGGTCCCCGGGATCGGTGAGTTCGGCGCGGTCCAGCTTTTCCAGCGCCTGAAGGCACAGGTGCCGGGCCTTCCTGGCGATGAGCTTGTTGGCAATGTCGTACTTGTCCTTAAAATAAAGGTAAAAGGTGCCCTTGGCCACGCCGGCGTTGTTGACAATGTCGGAAATGGACGTCTTTGTCAGTCCTTTGGTGGTGAACAGCTGAAACGCCGTGTCCAGCAGACGCTCCTGCTTCTGCTGTTTATTCTCTTCCACCTTTCCCATCTCAGCGCCTCCCTTCTGCTTCGTCTGTGCTCTGCGTCAGCCCCGTCCAAGGCAGGCGCAGACGGCGTTCCGGAGCCTTTGCAGTCCCTCTTTCGCCGCATCTCTCATAGGATAACGTAATCATACGGCAGGAAATTTCAGAAGTCAACAGCAAAAGTCCGGTAAAAACGCCTGTCCCCAGCCCGTCCTTTTTGACGCTCTTCACAAAAAAACCGACTGACGGTCAGTTTTTTCCATTTTACCTGTTGACCGTCGGTCAGTTTTGTTCTATACTGTCTATTGAAAAAATGACGAACGGTCAGTTCGTTTCCCATTGACTGCGAGGTGTTCCCATGAAGCGTTTTGGCGAAGTGATCGTCAAGCTGAGGATCCCGATCATCCTGCTCAGCTTTTTGCTGCTGATTCCCTCGGTGTTCGGCATCATTTATACCAGAATCAACTACGACATTCTGTCCTACCTGCCCTCTGATCTGGAGACCATGGAGGGACAGGACATCCTGCTCAACGAGTTCGGCAAGGCCGCTTATTCCATCTTTGTCTGCGAGGACATGGAGCCAAAGGACGCGGCAAAGCTGAAAACCCAGCTGGAGCACATCGACCACGTGGACACGGTGCTCTGGTACGACTCCCTGGTGGACCTGTCCGTCCCCTCCGAGGTGCTGCCGGATTCCGTCCGGGACGTGTTCTACTCCAAGGACGGCAACAGCACGCTGATGTTCATCTTCATGGACACCACCACCTCCGCCGACGAGACGCTGGAGGCCGTGCAGAAGATCCGGGCGCTGGCGGGAAAGCAGTGCTTCCTGTCCAGTATGTCCGCCATTGTGGAGGACACCAAGGAGCTGATCGAACTGGAGATGCCCTGGTACGTGGTCATCGCCGCCGGGCTCACCGCGGTGGTGCTGACGGTGACGCTGGACTCCTTCCTGGTGCCGGCGGTGATCCTGCTGAACATCGGCATGTCCATTCTGTACAACCTGGGCACCAACTTCCTCCGGGGGGAGATCTCCTTCCTGACCATGGCGCTGGTGGCGGTGCTGCAGCTGGGCGTCACCCTGGACTACTCCATCTTCCTGTACTCCAGCTTTAAGGAGCACAAGGCTCAATGCGCGGACCGGAAGGAAGCCATGGCGGAGGCCATCGCCGCCACCATCGTCTCCATCACCGGCTCCTCTCTGACCACCATCGCAGGCTTCATCGCCCTGTGCTTCATGTCCTTTACCCTGGGTATGGACCTGGGCATTGTCATGGCCAAGGGCGTCATCTTCGGCGTGCTCAGCTGCGTCACGGTGCTGCCCGCCTTTATCCTGGTCATGGATCGGGCCATTGAGCGGACCACCCACCGCTCCTTCCGCATCGGCACCGGGGGCCTGTCCGACTTCATCCTGAAGCACTACCGGCTCTTCGCCCTCATTATGGTGATTCTGTGGGTGCCCGCCTTCTACGGCAACAACCACTACGATGTGTACTACAAGCTGGACACCAGCCTGCCCGAGACCATGGGCAGCGTTCAGGCCAACAAGGCGCTGGAGGCCTTCGATATGTCCTCCATTTCCATGATCCTGGTGGACAGCGACCTGCCCCACAAGGACACCATTCAGATGACCAACGCCATCAAACACCTGGACGGCGTCAACTTCTGCATGGGTCTGGACTCCGTCATCGGCTCCATGCTCCCCACCGAGCTGGTGCCCTCCGAGGTCAAAGACCTGCTGGAGAGCGACAACTGGAAGCTGCTGATGGTCTCCTCCAGCTACGAGATCGCCACCGACGAGGTGAACCAGCAGTGCGACGCCCTCAGCGCCATCATCAAGCGCTACGACCCCAACGGTATGCTCATCGGCGAGACCGCCTGCACCAAGGACCTGATCCAGGTGACGGACCACGACTTTGCGGTGGTCAGCGCGGTGTCCATCGGCGCCATCTTCGTGCTGATCCTGCTGGTGCTCCAGTCCATCTCCCTGCCCTTTATTCTGGTGCTGGTCATTGAGCTGGCCATTTACATCAATATGGGCGCCTCCTTCTATCTCCACCAGACGCTGCCCTTTATCGCCTCGGTCTGCGTGGGCACCATTCAGCTGGGCGCCACCGTGGACTACGCCATCCTGATGACCACCCGGTACAAAAAGGAGCGCATGGACGGGCGCAGCAAGGCGGAAGCCGCAGAGATTGCCCTGTCCACCTCTATTCATTCCATCATCACCAGCGCCCTGGGCTTCTTCGCCGCCACCGCCGGCGTGGGCTTCTACTCCTCCGCCGACATGGTGGGCTCCATCTGTATGCTGCTGGGGCGGGGCGCTCTGATCAGCATGGTGGTCGTCATCGCCATTCTGCCCAGCATGTATCTGCTGCTGGACCCCCTGATCTGCAAAACCACCCTGGGCATGGGGCACTGTTCCTGATCCCATTGTAAATGGTTTCTTCTGAATTTCGATTGAAAACGAAAGGATGTATCCCTATGAGCAAACGCATCACCGCTCTTGTTCTGGCCCTGGCCCTGGCGCTGTCCTGCCTGACGGGCTGCTCCGCCAGCGCCGCTGAGGTGGAGGCGGACTCCAGCGCCTCCGGCACGGAGCTGACCCCCGCCGAGCAGGCCGCAGCGGAGGCCGTCGCCGCCGCCGCTGATGAGATGTTCTCCACCCACAGCAGCGAAAGCGGCAAGGAGGAGACCGTCTACGTCATCGCCGACGCCAACGGCAGCGCCACCAAGACCATCGTCAGCAGCTGGCTGAAGAACAAAAAGGGCGACCAGTCCCTCAGCGACAAAACCGACCTCTCCGGCCTGACCAACGTGAAGGGGGACGGCTCCTACACTGAGAACCCCGACGGCACCATCACCTGGGACGCCGAGGGCGCGGACGTGTACTATCAGGGCACCACGGACCGGCAGCTGCCGGTGAGCGTGTCCATCACCTACACCCTGGACGGAAAAAAGGTCACCCCTGAGGAGCTGGACGGCGCCTCCGGCCACCTGAAGATTCACTTTGACTACACCAACAACGCCTCCAAGCAGGTGAAGGTGAACGGCAAAAAGGTCACCGTCTACCAGCCCTTCACCATGGTCTCCGGCACCATTCTGGACAACGAGAAGGCCTCCAGCATTCACGTCACCCACGGCGAGGTCATCAACAGCGGCGAGAACACCGTGGTGGTGGGCATGGCCATGCCCGGCCTGGAGGAGTCCCTGGGCCTGGACACCCTCACCGGCACCGACGGCAACCCCATTGACATCGAGATCCCCGAATACGTGGAGATCGAGGCCGACGTCACCGATTTCTCCCTGGCCACTGTGGTCACCGTCGCCTCCAACAACGCCCTGAAGGAGCTGAATCTGGACGACGTGAACTCTGTGGACCACCTGAAGGAGTCCATGGCGGAGCTGAAGGATGCCACCCAGAAGCTGGTGGACGGCGCAGAGGACCTGAACGACGGCATGGGCAAGCTCAGCGACGGCACCGGGGACCTGGACAAGGGCGTCAACGACCTGAACAAGGGCGCAAAGCAGCTCAACGACGGCGCCGGCGACCTGAAGGACGGCACCTCCGCCCTGAAAGACGGCACCTCTGACCTGAAGGACGGCACTTCCGCGCTGAAAAAGGGCACCGACCAGCTGACCCAGGGGGTGCCCAAGCTGGCAAAGGGCTCTGACGACCTGGCCAAGGGCACCGACCGGCTGGCAGAGGGCGCAAAGGACCTGAACGACGGCGCAAAGCAGCTGGACGACGGTCTGGGCACCATGCAGCAGAAGGTCTCCGCCCTGCCCCAGGGCGCAAGCAGCCTGAAGGAGGGCGTGCTGGCACTGAAGGAGGGCGCAGACACCATGGATACCGGGGCCGGCGCCCTGACCAGCGCCATCGACCAGAAGCTGATGCCCGGTCTGGACGCCATGGACGGCGGCGCAGAGAAGCTGCTGTCCTCGGTGAAGGACCGGCTGGTTCCCGGGGCGAAACAGCTCATGAGCGGCGCGGACCAGCTCAACAGCGCGCTGACCAGCGACGACGGCCAGCTCCAGAAGGGTCTGAGCCAGATCTCCGGCGGCGCGCAGCAGCTGAAGGAGTCCACCGACGACAACCTGGACAAAATCTCCGGCATGGCAGAGGGCATCGGCAGCGCGGCCAAAAAGCTGAGCGACGCCGCGGAGGGCCTGAAGGACGCCGACAGCAAGCTGGACACCGCTGCCGACAAGGTCGGCTCCGCCGACGACGCCCTGGACGACGCCGCCGACAAGCTGAAAAAGGTCAACGGGGACATCAAAGACGCCAAGAGCAGCGCCGACAAGCTGGATAAAATCAAAGACGACGACAACCTGACCGACGAACAGAAGGACGCCATCAAGGACGCGCTGAAGGCCATCGACGGCCTGTCCCAGTCCGATGTGGACAGCGCAAAGGACAAGGTCAGCAGCGCAAAGAGCGCTGTAGGCGATGCCAAGGACGCCGTCAAGAGCGCCGGCGGCGCAGCCGACGAGCTGAGCAAGCAGGCCGGCACCATCCAGACCTATGCCGAGAACATCGGCAAGGCGGCAGGGGGCCTGAAGAAGGGCGCAGGGGACAGCCTGGAACACCTTTCCGACGGCGCAAAGAACCTGAAATCCGCTCTGAAGGAGCAGGTGGCCGGAACCTATGTCAAGACCGGCAGCAGCGAGCACCCCGGCCTGTATGAGGGGGCGGCAGCCATCGCCGCCGGGCTGAAATCCGGCGATGAGGAGCACCCCGGCGTGTACGAGGGCATTGAGCAGCTCCAGGGCGGCGCAAAGACTGTGGCCGCCGGCGTGAAATCCGGCGACGCGGAGCACCCCGGCGTGTACGAGGGCATTGAGCAGCTCCAGACCGGCGCAAAGACCATTTCCGCCGGTCTGCAGTCCGGTGACGAGGAGCATCCCGGCGTGTACGAGGGCATTGAGCAGCTGGAGAGCGGCTCCAACGCCCTGATCAGCGGCCTGAAGGCGCTGAAGGACGGCGCTTCCAAGCTGTTCTCCGGCTCCAAGAGCCTGAAGGACGGCTCTCAGCAGGCCAGCGCCGGCGCCGGTCAGCTGAACGACGGCATTCAGCGGGTGGCCGGCAAGGTGCCTGAGCTGGCAGACGGCGTGGAGCAGCTGGACAACGGCGCCTCCGATCTGGAGGACGGGGCGGAGCAGCTGGACAACGGCGCAGGCCAGTTGAAGGACGGTATGCAGAAGCTCTCCAACGGCACGCAGAAGCTGGACGACAACCTGCCCGCACTGCTGGACGGCGTCAAAAAACTGCTGGACGGCACCGGCGACCTGGTGGACGGCGTCAACGAGTACAGCGAGGAGGGCATCCAGAAGCTGGAGGACATCGTGGACGAGGATCTGGACAGCACCTGGCAGCGGCTGAACGCAGTTCAGGACTTCGCCCGGGAGTACAACTCCTTCGGCGGCTCCCTGCCCGGCACAGACTGCACCGTGAAATTCATCTACAAGACCGATTCCATCGGCCAGTGACCCCAGGACCACAGGGGCGGTTTTCCCACAGCGTTTGGGAAGGCCGCCCTTTGGTTTTTGTCTGACAAATTGACAAAAACCCTTATTTTCCCCCTATTCTCCCTGTTTTCTTCCCTTGGCTTCGGATTGTTTGTTGACATTTCCAGTTGAATCAATTAAAATAATCTGTATATTGGAATAATAGGGTCAGCCTATCTATGAGAGGGGATTTTAATGGTGAAGAAAGGGAAGGTGTCCAGCGCAGTGATCCGCCGCCTGCCGCGCTACTACCGCACACTGGAAGCGCTGCATCGGGACGGAGCGGTTCGCATCTCTTCCTCCGCACTGGGTAAGCGCATGGGGATCACCGCCTCCCAGATCCGGCAGGATCTGAGCTGCTTCGGTGAATTCGGTCAGCAGGGCTACGGCTACAACGTGGCGGACCTGCGCCGGGAGATTTCTGAGATTCTGGGCATGGATCAGGACCATTCCGCCGTGCTCATCGGCGCCGGCAACCTGGGCAAAGCTCTGATCCGCAACTTTTCCTTCGGCAAAAACGGCTTTGCGCTCTCCGCCGCCTTTGACGCCGACCCCGCCGCCATCGGACGGGAGTTCAACGGCGTGACGGTGCGCGCTGTGGACGAGCTGGACGAGTACCTGCGCAGCCATAAGGTCAACGTGGGGGTCCTCACCCTCCCCCGCTCCGCCGCCCAGGACATGGCCGAGCACCTCATCGCCGGGGGCGTGCAGGGCATCTGGAATTTTACCAATGCTGAGCTGGATGTGGGCGATTCCGGCGTTTTTGTGGAAAACGTTCACTTTTCCGACTCTCTGCTCACGCTGAGCTACTACATCTCAGACGCCGGGCAGAAGGCCGAGGGCGAGTGATCCGCTGAGCATGTTTGCGGGAGGTCCGGACCCCATCGGCGCCTCCCGTATTTTTTCTGTCGTTTTCATTGACAAGGGGCATAAAAGCGGTTATAATCCAATACAATAAACCGTTGAAGAAGAGTAGTAGCCTGCCAGGAAGCTGTTCAGAGAGCCGCCCGTGTGCTGTGAGGGCCGCCTGTGACCGGCAGGGGAATGGACTTCTGAGGGCGCGCGCAAACAGGGATTCAGTAGCGTGCGACGGGTTCTTCACCCGTTATCAGGGAAGCGCACTGGTGGGTGCGGAACGAGCGGACAATTCTGTCAATTTGGGTGGTACCGCAGGAGCAGCAGCTCTTGTCCCGAGTCGGGGCGAGGGGTGCTTTTTTCTTTGAAAAGTTGCTCTCCAACCAGCCATCCGGTATGATTTAAGGAGGAAAACACCATGAAAAAACTGATCTCTCTGGTTCTGGCGCTCTCTCTGGCGCTGAGTCTGGCCGCCTGCGGCAGCAGCTCCGGCACCCCCGCCGCTGACAAGTCCGCCGCTCCCTCTGACACCTCCGCCGCCGGCGGCAAGACCTACAAGGTGGGCATCGCCAACTGGGTGGATCACGCCTCCCTGAACCAGATCGTGGACAACATCCAGAGCGAGCTGGAGACCAGAGGCAAGGAGCTGGGCTGCACCTTTGAAGTGGAGTACTCCAACGCCCAGGCCGACGCCACCGTGCTGAACCAGATCTCCGCCGACATGATCGCCGATCAGGTGGACGTCATCGTCGCCATCGCCACCCCGGTGGCCACCGTCATGCAGACCGCCACCGAGAGCAACCAGATCCCCGTGATCTTCTCCGCCGTCTCCGACCCGGTGGGCGCCGGTCTGGTGGAGAGCATGGAGGCCCCCGGCGGCAACATCACCGGCACCTCTGACGCGCTGAACACCGCCTCCATCATGGACCTGATCTTCGCCGCCAATCCCGACGCCGACTCCATCGGCCTGCTGTACGACACCGCCCAGGACTCCTCCACCGCCCCCATCGCAGAGGCCAAGGCCTATCTGGACAGCAAGGGCGTGAAGTACGTGGAAAAGACCGGCTCCACCACCGACGAGATTAAGCTGGCCGCCGAGTCCCTGATCGCTGACGGCGTGAAGGCCGTATTCACCCCCACCGACAACACCGTTATGACCGCCGAGCTGTCCCTGTACGAGACCTTCAACGAGGCGAAGGTGCCCCAGTACACCGGCGCAGACTCCTTCGCGCTGAACGGCGCCTTCCTGGGCTACGGCGTGGATTACGCCAACCTGGGCGTGGAGACCGCCGACATGATCGTGGATGTGCTGGTCAACGGCGCGGACCCCGCCTCCACTCCGGTGCGGACCTTTGACAACGGCACCGCCACCATCAACACCGACGCCGCCGAGGCCATGGGCTTTGATCTGGACGCGCTGAAGGAGTCCTTCGGCCCCCTGTGCACCAGCATCCAGGAGGTTCAGACCGCCGCAAACTTTGAGTAACTCTGCACCGTCGCTGGCACATCCTTCCGTTTGTTTTGGATGTGCGCCCCTTGCAGATTTGACTTTTTTCCATCACCTTCCCCCGGCGGCAGAGCGATTGATTGTTTCGGGGTTCTTATCCCAATCTTCGAAAATACTGCCACTTAAAGCGGGGGATTCATGAATCGCCCCTAGAATCCATTTGTCATTTTTCACACGTTTCCCCCGGCGGCAAAATGACCCGGCCCACTGCGTTCCGGCCCCTGCCGCCGGCGGGCGGAGCGAATGGGGTGCAGGGGCCCAGCCCCTGCCGGAGCGATTGAAAGTTTTTTCGCTTCCTTTTTTACAAAAAAGGAAGAAAGAGAGGAGATTTTTTTCATGTTTATCACCTGGAGCATCATCCAGAGCGCGCTGGAGCTGGGCGTGATCTACGCCCTGGTGGCGCTGGCGCTGTTCCTGAGCTACTCCATGCTGAATGTGTGTGACCTGTCCACCGACGGCTGCTTCACCCTGGGGTGCGCGGTGGGCTCGGTGGTGGCCATCGCCGGTCACCCCTTTCTGGCGCTGCTGGCGGCCATGGGCGCCTGCGCGGTCTCCGGATTTGTCACCGCCTTTCTGCAGACCAAGCTGGGGGTGGAGAGCCTGCTGGCGGGCATTGTGGTCAACACGGGCCTGTACACCATCAACATCTCCGTCATGGGCAAGTCCAACCTGAACCTGAACGAAGCCACCACCGTGTTCACCCTGCTGAAGGGCCTGACGGCGGACACCCCGCTGGAGCCCTTCCACAAGCTGCTGCTGGGGGCGGCGTTCTCCGCGCTGGTGGTGGTGTTTCTGCTGTGGTTCCTGAACACCCGGCTGGGCCTGTCCATCCGGGCCACCGGCGACAACGCCGCCATGGTGAAATCCTCCTCCATCAACCCGGCCTTCACCATCACCGCAGGACTGTGCATCTCCGGCGCCATCACGGGCCTGAGCGGCTGCCTGCTGGGGGAGTACCAGAAGTCCTGCGACATCAACATGGGCTCCGGCATGGTGACCATCGCCCTGGCCTCCCTGATCATCGGCGAGACCCTGACCCGGAAACGGGGCAGCATCCCCCTGCGGGCGGTGGGCGTGGTGCTTGGCAGCTGCCTGTACCGCATCGTGGTGGCCATCGCCCTGCGCTTCAACCTGCCCGCCTCGGCGCTGAAGCTGGTCTCCGCCATCATCGTGGCTGTGGCCATCGCCTCCCCCCAGATCACCGCCATGATTGACTTCCGCCAGAAAAAGGCCGCCATGGAGGGAAAAAACTTCTACCGGCAGCTGTGTCTCTGGTTTGCCGCTCTGGCCGCCGTCATCGCCCTGGTGGCGGTGCTGGTCCCGTCCCTGCGCTCCCTGCTGCTGGTGGACGCCGTGCTGATCCTGGCCTTTGTGTGGGTGCTGCGCAAGTCCAGAGCCGCCCGGCTCCAGCCGGCGGAAACCGGGAAATGAGGTGCTGAATATGCTGAAGCTGACCAACCTTTGCAAAACCTTCAATCCGGGCACGGTGAACCGGAAAACCGCCCTGGACCACCTGAACCTCACGGTGAACGACGGGGATTTCATCACCATCATCGGCTCCAACGGCGCGGGCAAGTCCACCCTTTTCAACGCCATCTGCGGCACCTTCTACGTGGACGAGGGCACCGTGGAGCTGGACGGGGAGAACATCACCTACCTGCCCGAGTACGACCGGGCGAAGTACCTGGGGCACCTGTTCCAGGACCCCATGAAGGGCACCGCCCCCAGCATGACCATTGAAGAAAACCTGGCGGTGGCGTATCTCCGGGCGTCCACGGCGAAAAACGCCTTTTTCAGCCGAATCTCCTCCAAAGAGAAAAAGCTCTTCCGGGAACAGCTGGCCAGGCTGGACATGGGGCTGGAGGACCGGATGAAGCACCCGGTGGGCCTGCTCTCCGGCGGACAGCGCCAGGCGCTGACCCTGCTGATGGCCACCATTGTGCCCCCCAAGCTGCTGCTGCTGGACGAACACACCGCTGCCCTGGACCCGGGCACCGCCAAAAAGGTGCTGGACCTGACCCGGCACATCGTGTCTGAGCGGAACATCACCTGCCTGATGGTCACCCACAATATGCACCAGGCGCTGGAGCTGGGCAACCGCACCCTGATGATGGACGCGGGCCGCATCGTCTTTGACACCTCCGGCGAGGAGCGCACCCACATGAGCGTGGAGGACCTGCTGGAGAAATTCAGCGTGGGGGCCGGCAGGGGCTTTGACAACGACCGCATCCTCCTCTCCACCGCAAAGGAATAACCCCTTCCCAGAAAAAAGTCCGCTCCGGATTCCGGGGCGGATTTTATCATTTTTTCACTTTATTGCTGTATTTTTCCCGACTCTGTGGTACAATACTCTCTGCTATCCCCACAATTGCGCCGGAGAAAGGAAGAGGCTCTCATGAAAAAACGCACCATCGGCATCATGGCCCACGTGGACGCGGGCAAAACCACCCTGTCCGAGGCCATGCTGTACCTCAGCGGCAGCATCAAGAAGCTGGGCCGGGTGGACCATGGGGACGCCTTTCTGGACACCTTCGCCTTGGAGCGGGAGCGGGGCATCACCATTTTCTCCAAGCAGGCCATCCTGCCCCTGGACAGCGTGGAGCTGACGCTGCTGGACACCCCGGGCCACGTGGACTTCTCCGCAGAAATGGAGCGCACCCTGCAGGTGCTGGACTGCGCCATTCTGGTCATCAGCGGCACCGACGGGGTGCAGAGCCACACCGAGACCTTGTGGCGGCTGCTGAAGCGGTATGAAATTCCCGTTTTTCTGTTTGTCAACAAAATGGACCTGGCGGGAGCGGACCGGGAGAAGGTGCTGTCTGACCTGAAAAACCGGCTGGATGAGAACTGCGTGGCCTTTTCCGGCACAGACCCCGACGCCCTGATGGACGAGCTGTCCATGTGCGACGAGGGGCTGATGGAGCAGTATCTGGACACCGGCGCGCTGGAGCCGGAGGCCATCGCCGCCGCCATCGCCGCCCGGAAGGTGTTCCCCTGCTGGTTCGGCTCCGCCCTGAAGCTGGAGGGCGTGGAGGAATTTCTCCGAGGCATCGAGCAATACACCCTGCAGCCCTCCTACCCCGCCGAATTCGGCGCCCGGGTGTACAAAATCGCCCGGGACAGCCAGGGAAACCGGCTGACCTATCTGAAGGTCACCGGCGGCACCCTGAAGGTCAAAACCCAGCTCTCCGGCCGCACCGATACAGGGGAGGATTGGACAGAAAAAGTGGACCAGCTGCGCCTGTACTCCGGGGCGAAGTTTACCACCGCCGCTGAGGTCCCTGCGGGAACGGTGTGTGCGGTGACAGGACTGACCCGCACCCGTCCGGGACAGGGGCTTGGCATGGAGGCGGGCTCCACTCAGCCGGTGCTGGAGCCGGTGCTGACCTACCAGATTCTGCTGCCCAAGGACTGCGACGCCCACGCCGCCCATTTGCAGCTGAAGGAGCTGGAGGAGGAGGACCCCCAGCTGCACATCGTCTGGAACCCCCGGCTGCAGCAGCTCCACGTCCAGCTGATGGGACAGGTCCAGCTGGAAATTTTACAGACCCTCATCCGGGAGCGGTTCGGCCTAAATGTGAAGTTCGGCACCGGCTCCATCGTGTACAAAGAGACCATCGAGGCGCCGGTCATCGGCATCGGGCACTTTGAGCCCCTGCGCCACTACGCGGAGGTGCACCTGCTGCTGGAGCCGGGGGAGCCGGGTTCCGGTCTGGTCTTTGACACGGTGTGCAGCCTGGACACCCTGGATTTGAACTGGCAGCGGCTGATTTTCACCCATTTGGAGGAAAAGGAGCACCTGGGGGTGCTCACCGGCTCCCCCATCACGGATATGAAGGTGACGCTGCTCACGGGCCGGGCCCACCTGAAGCACACCGAGGGCGGCGACTTCCGGCAGGCGACCTACCGGGCGGTCCGGCAGGGGCTAATGCAGGCCAGGTCCGTGCTGCTGGAGCCGTGGTATCAGTTCCGTCTGGAGGTTCCCCAGGAAAATCTGGGCCGGGCCATGTCGGATATCCAGCAGATGCAGGGGGAATTTGAGGACCCGGAGCTGAACGGCGAGACCGCCGTGCTCACCGGCAGCGCGCCGGTGGCCACCATGGGGGACTACGCCGCCGAGCTGGCCGCCTACACCCGGGGACGGGGACGGCTGTCCTGCTCCCTGGCGGGGTACCGCCGCTGCCACAACGCCGAAGAGGTCATCGCCGCCGCCCACTATGACCCGGAGGCGGACGTGGACAACACGCCGGACTCGGTGTTCTGCTCCCACGGGGCGGGCACGGTGGTAAAGTGGGACAAGGTGCCGGAATACGCCCATCTGGACACCAGCGGAGTGCTGGCTCCGGAAGAGGAGGAAGAAGAAGGGGCCCCCACGGTGATTCACCGGGGCGGGGCGGCGCCGGCGGCATCGGACAAGGAGCTGCAAAAAATATTCGAGCGCACCTACGGCCCCATCAAGCAGCAGGCCTTTCGTCCTCAGCCCAAGGGCGGGCGCACCAGTCTGGACAGCTACCCCGAGAGCCGGATCAAACTGATTCAGAATCTCCAGCCGGTGCAGGAGTACCTGCTGGTGGACGGCTACAACATCATTTTCGCCTGGGAGGAGCTGAACGCCCTGTCCAAGGTGGATCTGGACGCGGCCCGGGAGTCCCTCATCAACATCCTGTGCAATTACCAGGGCTACAAGGGCTGCGGCGTGATCCTGGTCTTTGACGCCTACAAGGTGAAAAACAACCCAGGAAGTGTGGAAAAACGGGGCAATATCTACGTTGTTTACACAAAACAGGCGGAAACTGCAGATATGTACATTGAAAAGACCACCTACGAGATCGGCCGGCGCTACCGGGTCCGGGTGGCCACCTCCGACGGGCTGGAGCAGATGATCATCCTGGGCCACGGCGCCGTCCGGGTCTCCGCCCGGATGTTCCGGCAGGAGGTGGAGGAGGCCGAGGGCGAGATCCGGCGCCTGCTGGAGCGCTACCGGTGAGTCGGGGCGCTGCCCCCCTTGTCGGGGCGCAGGTAATGGAATGGAGGCGCCTGCGGCGCTTTATCCCACTCGGCCTAAAACGTGCCACCGGCACGTTTTCGAGACGGCCTCACCCGGACCCCGCTCAAGGGGGACTTTGAAAAGTCCCCCTTGAGAATCCCCGAAACGTTCCATCTCATGGATTCATAATGATGGGGGATTCAACACGAAAAAACCACCGAATTGTGGAAAAATAACAACCTTGTTTATCACTTATTTCCCAGCAGCGAAGGGGAAAAGTGACCACATATGTCAATCATTTGGAGAATCAAAAATATGACCGGAAAAACCCATTTTGTCGTGGGCGAGGCCACCGCGCTGCTGCTGACCCTGCCCTCCACCCCTCAGGAGCTGCTGCTTTGCACCGGCGCGGCGGCGGTGGGGTCAGTGATCTGCGACATCGACTCCTCCTCCAGCAAGTCCCACAAGGAGCTGACCACCCTGCTCTCCGTGCTCACAGTGGCCGCCACCCTGATCGCGGCGCTGGAGGTCCACTACGGTCTGGGCGTTGTGCGGCTGCTGCAGCGGCAGACCAGCCTGATGCGGGTGCTGCTGGGACTGGCGGTGATTCTGGGGGTGTGCAGCTTCGGTATGCGCCAGCCCCACCGCTCCTTCATGCACTCCATCCCCTGCTGGGCGCTGCTGTCGGTGCTGGTGTGGGACATTTTCCCTGCGCTGACCCCGGCCTTTTCCTACGCCATGGCCTCCCACATCCTGCTGGACCTGCTGAACCGGCGCAAGGTGCAGCTGCTCTACCCGCTGGACTGGGGACTGTGCTTCCGTCTGTGCTCCTCCCAGGGCCGCCTCAACGACCAGATCTGCCTGATCGGCTCCCTTCTGGCCGGAGCCGGACTGGCCCTTTCCCTGTGGAAGATTTTCCCTTTTTAACCGCCGCCCATCCGCTGAATAAAGGCCGGTTTTCTTCGCAATACTGGGAACGGATGCATGGCCGTGTCAAGTCAACAGGCAATTCGTCACAGGCTCCTGCCGGGGCCTGTGATTTTTTGTTCCCTTCCTTTTCTTCCTCACTGCGTCAGATTTCCGTTATTTTACGAATTACTTTTTGAAATTTTACGCGAAATAATTAACGAAACTATCTTGACGTAACTAAAAACGTATTGTATAATTTGAACAAAGGTAACCGGGCTTCTCCCTGCACTTCTGTCACCATTCCAGAAATCCGGCCAGTTTTTTACAAAACACTTTAGGAGATTGCCCATGAATTTAAAACCATACGCCCCCACTTCTTCCGGAAAAAAGCAGCTTTCCGTCCCCGGCTGTTATGATTGCTACCATTTTATGGGAGCGCATCCCGCCGAGGAAAACGGTCAGGCCGGCTGGATGTTCCGGGTCTGGGCGCCCAACGCAAGGGCGGTCTCCGTGGTGGGCGATTTCAACGGCTGGGACCCGACCCGGCACCCCATGGACCGCTCCCACGGCGGCATCTGGTACCGCTTCATCCCGGGTCTCCACCAGTATGACCCTTATCAATACGCCATTCACACCATCAGGGGGGAGTGGCTGTACAAGGCCGACCCCTACGCCTTCCACGCCGCCACCCGGCCCGGCACCGCCTCCAAGCTTTACGACCTGTCCGGCTACCACTGGGGCGATGAGTGCTGGACCGCCTACCGCAAGCGGGTGGTGGGCACGGACCAGCCCGTCAATCTGTACGAGGTGCATCTGGGCTCCTGGCGGCGCACCGCCGAGGGGCAGGTGATGAATTACCGCACCATCGCCAGCTATCTGGTGCCTTATGTGAAGGAAATGGGCTACACCGGCGTGCTGCTGCTGCCCATGGGCGAGCACCCGGACGACGAGAGCCTGGGCTATCAGGAGAGCGGCTACTTTGCCGTCACCTCCCGGTTCGGCACCCCCACTGATTTCATGTACCTGGTGGATCAGCTCCATCAGGCCGGCATCAGCGTGGTCATGGACAGCTCCTCCTTCGGCTTCTCCCGGGCCTCCTTCGCCCTGGGGCAGTTCGACGGAACCCCCTGCTACGGCATCCCCTCCGCCAAGGACCCCAATATGGAGCTGGAGCGCTTCGATTTTTCCCGGCCGGAAGTGGAGAATTTTGTCGTTTCTTCCGTGTTCTTCTGGATGAAAACCTTCCATTTGGACGGCTTTTTTGGCACCAGCATCGCGGTGGACAATCTCCCCCTGATGCACCGGGTCTCCGCCGCCCTCCGGCAGGAGTTCCCCTACCGGGCGGAGGCCATGGGAACCCCCTCCATTGTGGGGGACACCGGCCGTTTCTGGTACTCCGCCTGGGTGAAACGGATGCTCTCCCGCATCACCAACCCCCAGCGGACCGACCCGATTTTCCAGTGTGTCAAGCCCTCCACCCCCTTCTGCATTCTCCCCATCTCCCATGACATCGTCAAAGCCCCCCGGCCCTCCCTGGTGGCCAGGATGCAGGGAGATGACGCCACCAAGTTTGCCCAGGCACGGGCCTTTTACCTGTTCCTGCTGACCCACCCGGGCCGGAAGCTCACCATGATGGGCACGGAATTCGGCCAGTGGAACAGCTGGAACTGCCTCCAGTCTCTGGACTGGCACCTGCTGCAGTACGACTTTTACCAGCGTCAGCAGCGGTTTTTCCGGGACGCCAACGCGCTGTTCCTGGCCACCCCGGCCCTGTGGGAGCTGCGCGCCGCCGCCACCTTCCAGGTGGTGCGGGACGAGGGCGTTGACCAGACCATGGTGTACAAACGCCTTGGCACCGACGGCACGGAGTACTACACCGCAGTGTGCTTCTCCCTCACCGGCATGGAAGATCTGAGTGTTCCGGTCCACGGGACATCCTACGAGGTGCTTCTGTCCACGGACTCCGGCGTGTACGGCGGAATGAACCGGGGCAGCAAGGGCACCCTCACCCCCGCAGAGGGCCTGCTGAAGCTCTCGCTGCCGCCCATGAGCGCGGTGCTGCTGAAGAGCACCGACTCCCCTTCGTTGTAAAACGGGCACCCTGAGCGGATGCCCGAATACATATCAATTCCACCCCTGAAAGCAAGATTCAAAAACCGTGTGACAGAGAAAGCGATGCAGCAACGTTCCCAAAGCGCCGGAGGACCCCTGTCAGGGCCCGCAGCGAAGTGACGGATGGTTCTGTGTGGTGAACCGTTTCCACCTTTTGAAGCTTGCACGATGCACACAAAACAAATTTTATGTTGAGGTGAACGAATTCATGAAAAAGGAATGTGTGGCAATGCTGCTGGCCGGCGGTCAGGGCAGCCGTCTTTACGCGCTGACCCAGAACGTGGCCAAGCCTGCCGTCCCCTTCGGCGGTAAGTATCGTATCATCGACTTCCCGCTGTCCAACTGCGTCAACTCCGGCGTGGACACCGTCGGCGTGCTGACTCAGTATCAGCCCCTGGAACTGAACGTCTACCTGGGCAACGGCGAGCCCTGGGATCTGGACCGCGCCAACGGCGGCCTGCACTCCCTGGCCCCCTACACCCTGGCCGGCGACGCCGGTTCCTGGTACAAGGGCACCGCAAACGCCATTTATCAGAACATCGGCTTCATCGATCAGTATGATCCCGAGTACGTCTTCGTGCTCTCCGGCGACAACATCTCCAAGATGGACTATCGGGAGATGCTGAAGGTTCACAAGAAGAACAACGCCGCCGCCACCATCTCCGTTCTGACCGTCACCATGGAAGAGGCCAAGCGCTTCGGCATTATGAACGTCCGGGACGATGACTCCATCTATGAGTTCGAAGAGAAGCCCGCTCATCCCAAGAGCAATCTGGCCTCCATGGGCGTGTACTGCTTCACCTGGAGCAAGCTGCGCCAGTACCTGGTGGAGGACGAGGCCGATCCTACCTCCTCCAACGACTTCGGCAAGAACATCATCCCCAATATGCTGAACGCAGGCGAGACCATGATGGTCTACCGCTTCGACGGCTACTGGAAGGACGTGGGCACCATCAACTCCCTGTGGGACGCCAACATGGACATCCTGGCCCCCGACGGCGACCTGTCCGTCTACGACCAGAAGTGGCCGCTGTGGGCTCGTAATCCCATCCGTCCGCCTCACCTGATTCAGGAGCACGCCAGCATCAACCACTCCTTCATCTCCAGTGGCTGTGTCATTGACGGCGACATTGAGCACTCCATCATCTCCGACTCCGTCGAAGTGGGTCACGGCGCCATCGTCCGCTATTCCGTGGTCATGCCCGGCGCGAAGATCCTGCCCGGCGCCACCGTCGAGTACGCCATCCTGGCGGAGGACGTTGTGGTCGGCGCCGGCGCCCATGTTGGTTCCGATCAGGTCTATGACGACCCCAATAAGAAGGTTGCCGTCGTCGGCAAGGGCGTCGAGATCGCTGCTGGCGCTGAGATTGAGGCCGGCGCTATGCTCTATCCTGAGAAGAAAGGCGGTGACAAATAATGCTGACTAACCTTCATGCGATTATTTTCACCAATCGATCCAATTATGAGTCCAATCTGAACGAGCTGACCGCTGTTCGTTCCATGTCCTCCGTACCCTACGGCGGACGCTATCGTCTGATCGACTTTATGCTCTCCAACGTCACCAACGCCGGCATCGCCGATGTGGGCCTGGTGCTGCAGGAGAACTATCAGTCCCTGCTGGACCATGTGGAGTCCGGTAAGGATTGGGACCTGGCCCGTAAGCGCGGCGGCCTGCGGCTGCTGCCTCCCTTCTCTCAGAAGCCCGGCTCCGGCAACCCCCGCGGCCGCGTTGAGGCCCTGGCCAACCTGGGCGGCTATGTGGCGGACATCAAGCAGGAGTATGTGCTGCTGGCAGACGGCGACGTGGTCATCAACATCGACCTGGACAAGGTCTTTGAGGCCCACCTGGCTTCCGGCGCCGACGTGACGCCCGTGTGCACCAAGCACTACACCGGCGAACCCAACTGCACCGTTTACTATGTCCCCAAGGAAGATGGCAAGTACGACATCGTCCACGGCCCCGATGAGGCCGTCGGCATGGAGGACCTGAACATTTACATCATGAGCAAGGAGTTCCTGCTCAAGCAGGTCAAGGAGTGCGCCACTCACAGCAATTATTACTCCATGATCAAGCACGTGCTGATGCCCAACTTGGATAAGCTGAAGATCGTTCCTTACGTCTTTGACGGCTATGCCTCCCGCATCACCTCCGTGGCCTCTTACTTCCACTGTTCCATGGAGCTGCTGAAGCCCCAGGTGCTGGGCGACCTGTTCACCCCCGATCGCCCGGTGTTCTCCAAGGACCGCACCGATCCCTCCACCTATTACTCTCCCGAAAGCTCCGTCAAGAACTCCATCGTCTCTGACGGCTGCATCATTGAGGGCGTGGTGGAAAACTCCATCCTGTTCCGCAACGTCAAGATCGGCAAGGGCTGCGTGGTCAAGAACTGCATCCTGATGAAGGATGTGGAAGTGGGCGACAACGCCACCATCAACTATGTCATCGCTGACAAGAACGTTTCCGTCTCCGCCAACTCCAATCTGGGCGGCGCCGAAAGCTATCCTCTGCTGATCGGCAAGGGCAGCAAGGTGTAATGGATTTGCCCCGGCAGTTGCCAATCTGTTAACTGTTTTTTACGCAAAGCCACAGGGGGCCGGCGGTTTTGCCGGTCTCCGTTTGCCAGTGTTCCCCTCCCATCGGGCGCACATTTCAACTCTGAAAGGAAGGTATCCTCTATGAAAATCTTCTTTGTCGCATCTGAGGTCGCTCCGTTCATCAAGACCGGCGGCCTGGCCGACGTGGCCTCCTCCCTGCCCCCCGCTCTGGCAGCCATGGGCAATGATGTGCGCGTCATTCTGCCCCTGTATGCCGGCATCGGCGATCAGTGGCGCAGCCAGATGACTTTTGTGAAGTATTTCTACTTCCGTCTGGGCTGGCGTTCCTCTTACTGCGGCCTGTTCCAGCTGGAGCGCAACGGCGTCACCTATTACTTTGTGGATAACGAGACCTACTTCAAGCGCAACGGCCTGTATGGCCACTATGACGACGGTGAGCGCTTCGCTTACTTCTCCCGCGCGGTCATCGAGGTCCCCGCTCAGATCGACTGGTCCCCTGACGTGATCCACGCCAACGACTGGGAGACCGCTCTGGTGCCGATCTATCTGAACGATTTCCGTTACATGATCCCCCAGCTGACCAAGACCAAGAGCGTCTACACCATCCACAACATTGAGTATCAGGGCCGCTTCGGACGCTCCATCATGGAGGATGTCTTCGGCCTGGATGCCGGCCACTTCAACGAGCGTCTGCTGAGCTACTACGGCGACGTGAACCTGATGAAGGGCGCCATCTACGCCTCCGATTACGTGACCACCGTCTCCCCCACCTACGCCAATGAGCTGCAGTACAGCTTCTACGCCCACGGTCTGGAAGGCGTCATCACCGACAACTACTACAAGATGACCGGTATCCTCAACGGTCTGGATATGGAAGCCACCGATCCCGCCAAGGACCCGCTGATCGCCGCCAACTTCTCCGCCGACGACCTGTCCGGCAAGGCAAAGTGCAAGGCCGCTCTCCAGGAAGAGCTGGGCCTGAAGGTGGATCCCAACGTGCCCATCATCGCCTGCATCTCCCGTCTGGTGGGCCATAAGGGCTACGATCTGATCACCAACGTGTTCCACCGCATGATGGAGGAGAAGGTGCAGTTCGTGGTGCTGGGCACCGGCGAGTGGGGCTTCGAGGAGTTCTTCCGCAACGCCGCCAAGCAGTATCCCGGCCGCGTCAGCGCCAACATCAAGTACAACGCCGCCCTGTCCAACCGGATCTATGCCGGCGCCGACATCATGCTGATGCCCTCCGTGTCTGAGCCCTGCGGCCTGACCCAGATGTTCGCCATGCGCTACGGCACCGTGCCGGTGGTCCGTCTGACCGGCGGCCTGCGGGACTCCGTCCCCCCCTACAACCCCGCAACCAACGAGGGTCTGGGCTTCACCTTCGGCAACATCAACGCCGACGATATGCTGGACGCCGTCACCCGGGCTGTCACCGTGTACTACAACGACAAGGACGCATGGGCGGGCCTGATGAAGCGGGGTATGACCTTCGACTTCAGCTGGGATAAGTCCGCCGCCGAGTACCTGGCCATTTACAAGAAGATCACCGAGGAATAATCAATTTGATGAAAATTCCCGGAAATCTGTCAGTTTTCCACAAGGAGGCACCGCAAGGTGCCTCCTTTTTCTGCATTGGATGCACTTTTCCCACACTTTGCATGATTGACACCGTTTTCAAATAATGATAAAATAACCGGTGTAGCATTGATATTCTGTGCTTCAATGCACTTCTATCATCTGATTGGACCTGACACGGTTCAGGTTCCGCAGTCCCTGCAAAACTGGAGGAACTTATTATGCATGAATATACCAAATTTGAGCTTTGCTCTCTGATCGAAGGCAAGCTGCTGCGCAACTTCGGCCGCACCGCCGCAGATGCGTCCAAGGTGCATATGTTCAAGGCCTGCGCCATGGTTCTGCGCGACATCATGTCCGAGAACCACGTGGAGACCAAGGAGATCACCCACAAGAAGAACGCCCGTGAGGTCCATTACCTGTCCATGGAGTTCCTGGTCGGCCGTTCCATGATGAAGAACGCCTACAACCTGGGTCTGCTGGAGCCTCTGAAGGACGCCATTGACGAGATGGGCTTCGATCACGCCGAGCTGTTCGAGCTGGAGCCCGACGCCGGTCTGGGCAACGGCGGTCTGGGCCGTCTGGCCGCCTGCTATATGGACTCCATGGCCACCCTGGACATCCCCGCCACCGGTTATTCCATCTGCTATCAGCTGGGCATCTTCAAGCAGAAGATCGTGGACGGCAAGCAGGTGGAGCTGGCCGACGACTGGCTGGAGCTGGGCGACGCATGGCTGGTGCCCAAGCGGGACGAGACCGAGACCGTCCGCTTCGGCGGCGAGGTGCTGCAGTCTGTAGATGAGCATGGACGCTTCAAGATCACCTATCAGGGCGGCACCGAGGTGCTGGCGGTTCCCATGGATATGAACATCGCCGGCTACAACACCGACCACGTGAACACCCTGCGCCTGTGGGACGCCAAGTCCCCCACTCCGGTGGATATGTCCTACTACTCCTCCGGCGACTACCTGAAGGCCGTAGAAAACCAGGCTCAGGCCGAGGTCATTGCCAAGGTCCTGTACCCCGCCGACAACCACTACGAGGGCAAGAGCCTGCGCCTGAAGCAGCAGTACTTCTTCGTGTCCGCCACCATCCAGAACATCGTGCGCAAGCACCTGGCTCAGTACGGCACCCTGGTGAACTTCGCCGAGAAGCACGTCATCCAGATCAACGACACCCATCCCACTCTGGTCATCCCCGAGCTGATGCGCCTGCTCATGGATGAGCACAACTTCGGCTGGGATCAGGCCTGGGACATCGTCACCAAGACCGTGGCCTACACCAACCACACCGTTCTGGCCGAGGCCCTGGAGCACTGGCCCCAGGGTCTGGTGCAGGCGCTGCTGCCCCGCTGCTGGCAGATCATCTGCGAGATCAACGAGCGCTACCTGAAGCTGGTGCGCCAGTTCTTCCACAACGACGAGACCAAGGCCCGTGAGCTGGCCATCGTGTGGGACGGCGACGTCCGCATGGCCAACCTGTGCGTCGCCACCTGCTTCGCCGTCAACGGCGTTGCCGAGCTGCACTCCCAGATCCTGAAGGACGACGTGTTCCACACCGCCTGGCTGCGCACCCCCTATAAGTTCACCAACGTCACCAACGGCGTGGACCACCGCCGCTGGCTGGCCGAGATCAACCCCGAGCTGCACAAGCTGATCTGCGAGGTCAACGGCAGCGACAGCTATCTGGAGCACCCCGACGACCTGAAGAACCTGATGTCCGCCAAGGACGACGCCTATGTGCTGGACCGCCTGGCCAAGATCAAGCGGGCCAACAAGCTGGCCTTCGCCGCCGACATCCAGAAGCAGTACGGCATCACGCTGAACCCGGACACCATCTTCGACGTCCAGGCCAAGCGTCTGCACGAGTACAAGCGCCAGCTGCTGAATGTGATGAACATCATCCACCTTTATCAGGAGCTGCAGGACGGCAAGGACATCGTGCCTCACACCTTCCTGTTCGCCGCAAAGGCCGCTTCCGGCTACTATATGGCCAAGCGCATCATCGAGCTGATCAACTCTCTGAGCGCCACCATCAACAACGATCCCATCTGCAAGGGCAAGCTGGAGGTTCACTTCCTGGAGAACTACCGGGTGTCCCTGGCCGAGATCCTGATGCCCGCCGCCGAGATCTCCGAGCAGATCTCCACCGCCGGCAAGGAGGCCTCCGGCACCGGCAACATGAAGTTCATGATGAACGGCGCGCTGACCATCGGCACCGAGGACGGCGCCAACGTGGAAATGCACCAGCTGGTGGGCGACGACAACATCTTCATCTTCGGTCTGAACGCCGATGAAGTGGCCCAGAAGAAGGCCCACGGCTACAACTCCTTCGAGTACTACAACTCCAACCCCATCCTGCACCGGGTGATGCACACCCTGGGTCAGGAGACCTTCGCCGACGGCAAGACCTATCAGGACATCGGCAACAGCCTGCTGTACGGTCAGGGCTTCACCGCCGACGACTACCTGCTGCTGGCTGACTTCGAGAGCTACCGTCAGGAGCAGCAGAAGATCACCGCCGCCTACGGCAACCAGAAGCACTGGAACCAGATGGCCCTGGTCAACATCGCCAAGTCCGGCAAGTTCGCCGCTGACCGCTCCATCCGGGACTACGCCAGAAACATCTGGCACGTGCCCACCCGCCTGTAAGGCACCGGCCAGCGGAAGAGAAAATAACAATCAACCAGCGTACTGAGGAATCGGTACGCTGGTTTTTTTACTTGAACAGTTTATCACAAAAAAAGAGGGCGCCCCCAAAGGCGTCCTCTCTCCTTCAGCTTTTTTCGTAGTTGCCCAGAATCCGGAAGCTCAGCGTCTCGTCAATGAGCTGATGGACCACCGCGTCCATGCCCTCGCTGTGCAGATTTCCGGTGAAGTCCGCAAAGAAGTTGTACTCCCAGCTCTTGCCCGGAATGGGCCGGGACTCCAGCTTCAGCAGGTTCAGGCCGTTGGCGGCGAACACGGACAGAATCCGGTGCAGGCTGCCCTCGGTGTGGGGCACGGTGAACACCACGCTGATCTTGTCCGCCTTCTCCGTGGCGCAGGGCTTTTCCGCCACCACCACAAACCGGGTGTAGTTGTGGTTGTTGGTGTTGATGCCCTCGGCCAGGATGTCCAGGCCGTAAATCTTCGCCGCCCGGCGGCTGGCGATGGCGGCCTTCCCCGGGTCGTTGAGCCGCGCCACCATCTTTGCGGAGGCGGCGGTGTTCAGCTCCACGTTGTGGTTCCACTGGGGGAAGTCGCTCAAAAATTCCCGGCACTGGAGGAATCCCTGCTCGTGGGAATACACATCGGTAATGCTGCCCAGGCTGGCCCCAGGCACCGAGGCCAGACAGTGCTCCACGTGGACGGTGGTCTCCCCCACAATGTAGCAGCCGTACTTGCCCAGCAGGTCGTACACCGCGTTGATGGAGCCGGTGGAGCTGTTCTCAATGGGCAGCACGCCGTAGCCTCCCAGTCCCTCCCGGATGGCGATGAACACGCCCTCAAAGGACCGGGCCGGGGTGCGGTCGCACTCCTCGCCGAAGTACTGGATGGTGGCCTCTTCCCCGTAGGCCCCGGGCTGGCCCTGGTAGATGATGCGGTCAGACTCCGGGAACCACCGCCCGGTGCCCAGCGCTTCCTTGTACTCGTGGTAGGCCTTCTCCTTGGCCGGACTCCAGGCGTTGATGAGCTTGGTCTGGATCATCCGGCTCTGGGCCATGATCTGCTCGAACAGGGCGATGACATAGGGCTTCATCTCCTGCTCCTTCACCAGATCCGCCTTCCCCTTCAGCAGCTCGATCTCCCGGCCGGAATCCAGCACCGGAATCCGGTTGCGGAGCTTGTACATGCCCACCTTTTTGCAGACGTCCATCCGCTCCTCGTAAAGCGCCACAATCTGGGGGTCGATCTCGTCAATTCGCCTGCGCAGTTCCTCTAATTCGTTCATGTCCCTTTGTTTCCTTTCAAAAATGAGCCGCGAAGGACACGGCGATGCTATGATGTCAGATGCCCAGCAGCTCGCACACGGCCAGCGCCGCGGCGGCCTCGATCACCGGAACCGCCCGGTGGACGATGCAGGGGTCGTGCCGCCCCTCAATGCGGAGCTTTGCGTTCTCCATGGTGTCCAGATTCACCGTGTCCTGCTCCTTGGCAATGGAGGGGGTGGGGCGAATCGCCACGGTAAAGGTGATGGGCATTCCGTTGGTGATGCCCCCGTTGATGCCCCCGCTGTGGTTGGTCCGGGCCCGGACCTCGCCGCCCTTCATGTACAGCGCGTCGTTCATCTCGCTGCCCCGCATCTCTGCGCAGGCGAAGCCCACGCCGAAGGCGATGCCCTTGACGGCGGGGACGGCGAACATGTGCTGGGCGAAAATGCCCTCGGCGTTCTCTCCGAAGTCCGGGGAGCCGATGCCCGCCGGAAGGCCGGTGACGGCGCACTCAATGACGCCGCCCACGCTGTCCCCCTCCTGCTTGGCCGAGAGAATGGCCTGCTGCATCGCTGCGCCCTGCTGGTCATCCAGCACCGGGAACTCCTTGTGGGCCAGCTTGTAGAACAAATCGCCCCCCAGCTCCTCCGGACAGTCCGCAAAGGGGGGGTCCGAAATGCCCGCTATCTGCCGGATGTGGGCGCCCACTTTCACGCCCTCCCCCGCCAGAATCTGCTTGGCCACCGCCCCGGCAAACACCAGGGGCGCCGTCAGCCGGCCGGAAAAATGGCCGCCGCCCCGGTAGTCGTTGCAGCCCTGGTAGCGCAGAAAGCCGGTGAAATCCGCGTGACCGGGCCGGGCCAGGTCCTTGGTTTTGGCGTAGTCCCGGCTGTGCTGGTTGGTGTTGGCGATGACCGCCGCCAGCGGGGTGCCGGTGGTGCGCCCCTCAAACACGCCGGAGAGGATGTTGGGCACATCCGCCTCCTTCCGGGCGGTGGACAGGGGGCTTTTCCCCGGTGCCCGTCGGCTCATCTCAAAGGCGATCTCCTCCAAATCCAGCTCCACCCCTGCGGGCACGCCGGACAGCGCCACGCCGATGGCGCTGCCGTGAGATTCGCCAAAAATCATGTGTTTCATGGAGCTTCCTCTCAATCGTAATGGTTTCCGCGTCCCTTGTCAATGACCAGTCTCCGGATCAGTCCCAAATTCCGAACTGGCCCCCCAGCCGGTAATAGTGCTCCCAGAAGCCGGGGTGGGACTTGGCCACGCTGCCCGCGTCCTGAAGGATCATCCGGTCCGTGCACCGGGTGGCCACCATGGCCAGCATCATGGCGATGCGGTGGTCGTTGTGGCTGTTCACCACGCCCCCCCGGAGCCGGTCCACGCCGGTGATGATCAGCGCGTCGGGCAGCTGATCCACATGGGCGCCCAGCTTGTTCAGCTCCGTGGACACGGTGTCCAGCCGGTCGCTCTCCTTCATGCGCAGGCGGGCGGCGTTGACGATTTTTGTCACCTGACCCGGCCGCAGCGCAGCCCGTCCCGCCAGGGCGGGCACCAAATCGGGGCACTGCCGCACGTCGATGACCACCTCACCGGGGCGGTCCAGCATCGCCTCGTAGTGGGTGATGATCTTATCCCCCTGGCAGGTCTCCGGGTTCAGGTCGCAGATTTCGATCTCGTTGCCGATGCCGTTGGCCATGATATAAAACGCCGCGTTGGAGTAGTCCGCGTCGATCATAACCGGGGCCTTGGCCGCCTGATAGCGCTGGTTGCCGGGAATGTGCCAGCCCTTCTCCGTCCGCTGGATCTCCACGCCGAACAGCCGCTGCGCCACCATGGTGGACTCGATGTAGCCGGCGGATTCCAGCTCTGTGGTCAGCTCAATGTCCGAATCCCCGTCCAACAGGGGCAGGGCAAAGAGCAGGCCGGTGATAAACTGGGAGGAGACGTTGCCCGCAATACGGAACAGGCCGGGCTTCAGGGTGCCCTCCACCTCAATCTTTCCGTTCCGGCGCTCAAAGCGGATGCCCCGCTGCTGAAACAGCTGCTGATAGGGCTTCTGGGGCCGCTCCATCAGCCGTCCCCGGCCGCTGAAAACGCCGCCCCCCGCCACCGCCAGCGCAATGGGAATGAGAAAGCGCAGGGTGGAACCGGACTCGGCGCAGTCCAGCTCGGGCAGCCGGTCAAATTTCCCGCACCGGGCGCCGCAGCCGTTGATGATGCCGCCGTGCTCCGCTGCGTTGGCCCCCAGGGTGCGCATACAGTTCAGCGTGGCGTGAATGTCCACGGACAGCTGTAAATTCAGGATCAGGCTGTCCCCCTCCGCCAGCGCCGCGCAGATGATGGCGCGGTGGGCCTGGCTCTTGGAGGGCGGCGGCGTGATCGTCCCCTTCAGAATGTGGGGATAAATCGCTAAATCCATTCTAATCTTCCTTTATAAGCGCTCAATACGCTCCAACAGTTCCTTTTTGGGCATATAAACCGGCTTGGCGTCCCCCAGATTCATCAGCAGGATCACGTGAATCTGACCGCCCTGTCCCTTTTTGTCCGATCCGATGGCGCTGCGGTAGTCCTCCATGGTGCAGTCGATGCGGTCGGGCAGGCCGAACTTTTTCACCAGGGCGGCGATCTTTCCCGGAACCTCCGCCGGGGTGAAGTGCATCTGCGCGCCCAACTCTGCCGCCCGGCACATCCCTGCCGCCACCGCCTCGCCGTGGGTGTAGGTCTCGTAGTGATAGGCCTTTTCGTAGGCGTGGCCCAGGGTGTGTCCGAAGTTCAGGATCATCCGCATCCCCCGGTCGTGCTCGTCCTGGAGCACCACCTCCGCCTTGATGGCGCAGCAGATGTGGAGCACCTGCTCGATGACGTTCATCACCCCCGCCCGGCTGCCGCACTGGTCCAGCATCTCGAAAAATCTGTCGTCCCAGATGCAGCCGTACTTGATGACCTCCGCCATGCCGTCGGCAAACACCTTGTCCGGCAGGGTCTCCAGCACCTCCGGGTCCATCAGCACCGCCCGGGGCTGCCAGAAGGCGCCGGCCAGGTTCTTTCCGGCCTGCAGATCCACCGCCACTTTGCCCCCCACGGAGGAGTCCACCTGAGAGAGCAGGGTGGTGGGAATCTGCACATAGTCGATGCCCCGCAGCAGCGTCGCCGCCGCAAAGCCCGCCAGGTCCCCCACCACGCCGCCGCCCAGCGCCACCACGGCGTCGGTGCGGGTCAAGCCGAAGGCCATCATCTCTTCCCACAGCCAGGCCAGCATCTCCGGGCTTTTGGAGGTCTCCCCCGCCGGAACGGTGAGGACCTTCACCTGGAACCGGGACGCCTCCAGGCTCTCCTTCACCCGCTGGGCGTACAGCGGGCCCACGTTGCTGTCCGTGACCAGCACAATGCGGGAGGCCCGCATCAGCACCACCCGGCACCGCCTGCCCACCTTGTCCAGCAGGCCCTTTTCGATGAGTATTTCATATTCTCTGCCCGGCAGAGGAACGTTCAATCTGTGCATAACAATCCCCTCTTGCGGCGCTCTGCCGCACTTTAGCAGTTTAAAGCAAATTTAACTTCTTTAGTATACTACCTTTTTCCCCATCAGGTCAACAATTTTCTGCACTTTTCCCATCATCTGGCCGAACTGGGGAGGGGTCAGGGACTGCTGGCCGTCGCACAGGGCGTGTTTGGGGTCGTTGTGGACCTCGATGAGGAGGCCGTCGGCTCCCGCCGCCACCGCCGCCATGGCCAGCGGCTCCACCAGCCAGCTGTAGCCCCCGGAATGGGAGGGGTCCACCACAATGGGCAGGTGGCTCATGCGCTTGATGGCGGGAATGGCGGACACGTCCAGGGTGTTGCGGGTGTACTTCTCAAAGGTCCGGATGCCCCGCTCGCAGAGGATGACGTTTTCGTTGCCCTCGCTCATGATATACTCGGCGCTCATGATCCACTCTTCGTAGGAGTTGGACAGCCCCCGCTTGAGCAGCACCGGCTTGGACAGCTTGCCCACTTCCTTCAGCAGGTCAAAGTTCTGCATATTCCGGGCGCCGATCTGCACCAGATCCACCTTTTCCTCAAACAGCTCGCAGTGCTTCGGGCTCATGATCTCGGTGACGATGGGCATTCCCGTCTCCGCCTTGGCCTCCAGCAGCAGCTTCAGCCCGGGCACGCCCATGCCCTGGAAGGAATAGGGGCTGGTGCGGGGCTTGAAGGCGCCGCCCCGGAGCATACAGGCCCCGGCCTGCTGGACCTCTTTGGCGATGTCCACGATCTGTTCCTTGCTCTCCACGGAGCAGGGCCCGGCGATGACGCCGAAGTTTCCGCCGCCGATCTCCACGCCGTTGACGTTCACCACGGTGTCTGCGGGGTGGAACTTGCGGTTGGCCTTTTTGAAGGGCTCGGAGACCCGCATCACCCGCTCCACGTGCTCATTGAGCAGGATTTTGTCCTCGTCCAGCTTGGTGGTGTCTCCCACCAGACCCAGAATGGAGCAGTCCACGCCGTTGGTGATGCCCACGCGGAAGTTCTGTGCCTCAAATTTCGCCGCCAGCTTGCGGATCTCGTTCTGGCTGGTGCCGGGTTTCATGATAATGACCATAACGCTTCACTCCTCCGGTGATTTCCCACGAAAAAAGGCCCATTGTCCTGAGACAATGAGCCTGAACGCTGTCAAAAGAATCTGATGCCCCTTGGGGTCATTCTATGCTCAAAGTCTGCTTTTCTGATTTTACCCGTGCAAAGAAACCGGAACCGGAAAATCGGGTCCAGCCAAAGGTAAAATAGGAAGCAGAAGCAGTGTACAGCATGAAAATGGTTCCTCGATTTCTCAAATCATTTGGGGGACGGATTGCTTTCATCCATCACATCGTTAAGGTAACTCCGCATAATGGGACAAGAGCGGATTGCGAGCATATTTTTCGTTCAGATTATTCGCAGATTTCGCAGGAATCCTGACGGATTTCAAGGAATCTGCGGGCAATCTGGCGGAAAATAGTCCGCAAGGCGCCGAAGCTGCTATTGTGCGGTGTTACCTCAATAGTATAACACACTCCCCACAGATTGCAAGGGCGGAAGGGGAGATTTTCAGACCAATTCCTGCAGCTCCCCAAAGCAGTGGATCTGCTCCGCCGGGTGGGCCACCGTGCCGATGCCGTAGGCCGCCCAGATGAAGTCCACTCCCGCTGCGGCGCAGGCGTCGGCGTCTCCCTGGGTGTCCCCCACATAGACTGCGGTGTTTAGGCCGTACTGCTCCATCAGCCTGCGGATGGTCACGTCCTTGCTCTGGAAGGTGTCCTCCCAGCACAGCCAGCCCTCCACGCAGTCCCGGAGGCCGTAGGCGTCCAGCAGCACCTCAATGTAGCCCTTCTGACAGTTGGAGACGATGAACAGCCGATGAGTCCGGGACAGTTCCCTCAGGGTCTCCGCCACGCCGGGGTAGAGCACGCCGGGGTCGTCGGGCAGGCCGGCGTTCTCCCGGTCCCAGCACCGGCGGCTCAGCTCGTCCTTCTGCTGCCGGGACAGGCCGGGGAGCAGCGTGTCCAGAAACACGTCCATGGTCTGGCCGAACATGGGCTGAATCTGCGGCCCGGTCCAGTGGATGGGCCGGCCCAGGTACTCCGTGGCGGCTTCGGACCAGAGCCGGGCCACCTTGTCGCAGGAATACCACAGGGTTCCGTCCACGTCAAAAATGATTCCATCGTAGTTCTTCATAGCTGGTGTTCTCCGTGTGGGGCTGGGGACCGGGAAAACAGGAAGAATTCCTTCTCCCTGTCCTCCCGATCGCCGCAAAAGCAATCCGATTTGTAGTAATTATTTGAAATATTCCGCTCCGGACTCAAAGATGGGCATGAGCTTTTCACCGGGGATGTTCTTGGCTACGCCGGGGTTCCAGCGCTCGCTGTGGCCCATTTTGCCAAAGACCCGTCCATCCGGGCTGAAGATGCCCTCAATGGCGCAGACGGAGCCGTTGGGGTTGGCGGAGATGTCCAGAGAGGGCTTGCCCTGGGCGTCCACATACTGGGTGGCGATCTGGCCGTTGCGGATCATCTGCTCCAGAATGGGCTGGGGCGCCACGAAGCGGCCCTCGCCGTGGGAGATGGGCACGCTGTACACGTCGCCCAGGTTGGACTTGAGCATCCAGGGGGACTTCACCGAGGCCACCCGCACGTCGCAGTAGCGGCTCTGGTGGCGGCCGATCAGGTTGAAGGTCAGGGTGGGGCAGGTGTCGTCCATGTCCCGAATCTCGCCGTAGGGCACCAGGCCCAGCTTGACCAGGGCCTGGAAGCCGTTGCAGATGCCCAGCATCAGGCCGTCCCGGTTCTTCAGCAGGTCGTGGACAGCGTCCTTGATGCGCTGGCTGCGGAAGAAGGAGGCGATAAACTTGCCGGAGCCCTCGGGCTCGTCGCCGCCGGAGAAGCCGCCGGGCAGCACAATCATCTGGGCGCTGCGGATGGCGGTCTCCAGCTCCCGGGCGGAGTCCAGCAGCAGGTCGGTGGTCAGGTTCCGCACCACCACGATCTGGGCGTCAATGCCCGCTCGCAGACAGGCGTTGGCGGTGTCGTACTCGCAGTTGGTGCCGGGGAACACGGGGATCACCGCCTTGGGGCGGGCCACCTTCACCGCGGGGGCGTGGGTGCTGCGCTGCGGGCAGTCCACGTTGGGAATCTCATAGGGGTCCTTGACTTGGGCCACGGTGGGATAGACCTTTTCCAGGGTGTTCTCCCAGGCCTTGCACAGCTCGTCCAGGGACAGCTTCTCGCCGCCGGCACAAATCACCGGCTCGGCGACGGTGTCGCCGATCTTCCGGCCAAAGTCCGCGTTCTCGGTGAGCTCCGCCACAATGGAGCCGTATTTTCTGCCGAACAGGGTCTCGCCGTCCAGCTGTTCGCCCTCGGCAAAGCCGATGCCGTTGCCAAAACCCATCTTCATCAGGCCCTCGGCCACGCCGCCGGCAGTCACCGCCCAGGCGGCCTTCACCTTGCCCGCCAGCACCAGCTCATGGAACCTGGCCCACATGGCCTTCAGCCCAGCGTAGTCGGTGGTCTCCTCCTCAAAGAGGTACACCGGATGTCCGGCCTCCTTGAACTCGTTGGAGACGATGTTCTCCACCTTCTCCGGTGCAATGGCAAAGGAGACCAGGGTGGGGGGCACGTCCAGGTCCATGAAGGAGCCGGACATGGAGTCCTTGCCGCCGATGGCGGCGTTGCCCAGCTCGGTCTGGGCCTTGTAGGCGCCCAGCAGAGCGGAGAAGGGCTTGCCCCAGCGGACCGGCTCCTCCCGCAGGCGCTCGAAGTACTCCTGCAGGGTCAGATAGGCCTTCTTCTGGTCGCCGCCAGCGGCCACCAGCTTGGCGACGGATTCGATGACGGAGCACTGGGCGCCCAGGAAGGGGTTGCGCTCCATCAGATAGGGGTCAAAGCCGGAGGTCATAATGGAGCAGGTCTCGGTTCTGTGGCCGGGGCCCACGGGCAGCAGGCCCACCATGGCCTGCTCGGGGGTCAGCTGTCTGCGGCCGCCGTAGGGGGACAGCACCGTGCCCGCGCCGATGGAGCTGTCAAAGCGCTCGCCCAGACCCCGCTGGGAGGCGGTGTTGGGGTTCTCCGCGATGGACAGGAACCGGGCCTTCACGTCGGCGGTGTCGCCGGTGTCCATCTTGCCGGGGAGCTTGGGCACGGAAACGGTGGTGTGCTTTTCCGCGCCGTTGGAGTTCAGGAACTTCCGGGACAGGCTGGCAATGGCCTTGCCGTTCCAGTTGATGACCATCCGGGGCTCCTCGGTGACCACCGCTACGGTGTAGGCCTCCAGGTTCTCCGCGGTGGCGGCGGCGATGAATGTTTCCACGTTCTCCGGGGCCACCACAACGGCCATACGCTCCTGGGACTCGGAGATGGACAGCTCGGTGCCGTCCAGGCCCTCGTACTTCTTCCGCACGGCGTTCAGGTCGATGCTCAGGCCGTCGGCCAGCTCGCCGATGGCGACGGACACGCCGCCGGCGCCGAAGTCGTTGCAGCGCTTGATCATCCGGGTGACCTCGCCGTTGCGGAACAGGCGCTGGATCTTGCGCTCCTCGGGGGCGTTGCCCTTCTGAACCTCGCTGCCCATGGTCTGCAGGGAGTCCATGTTGTGGCTCTTGGAGGAACCGGTGGCGCCGCCGATGCCGTCACGGCCGGTGCGGCCGCCCAGCAGGATGACCACGTCGCCGGGGGCGGGCACCTCCCGGACCACGGCGTCAGAGCGCACTGCGCCCACCACGGCGCCCAGCTCCATGTGCTTGGCCACATAGCCGGGGTGGTAGTACTCGTTGACCACGCCGGTGGCCAGACCGATCTGGTTGCCGTAGGAGGAATAGCCGGCGGCGGCGGTGGTGGCCAACTTGCGCTGGGGCAGGCGGCCCTCCAGGGTCTCGCTCATGGGCGCCCGGGGGTCGCCGCAGCCGGTGATGCGCATGGCCTGATAGATGTAAGCCCGGCCGGACAGGGGGTCCCGGATGGCGCCGCCGATGCAGGTGGCGGCTCCGCCGAAGGGCTCGATCTCCGTGGGATGGTTGTGGGTCTCGTTTTTGAACTGGAGCAGCCAGTCCTCCTCCGCCCCGTCCACGTCCACGGGAATGTGGATGGAGCAGGCGTTGATCTCCTCGGACTGGTCAATATTTTGCAGGCCGCCCCGCTTTTTCAGCACCTTGGTGCCCTGGGTGGCGATATCCATCAGGGTGCAGGGGCGCTTGGCGGCCTTCTCCGGGCCGTAGACCTCCTCCTTGTCGAAGAGGTAGCCGATAAAGGCCTGCTTCACCTGGGGGTCCTGAATGTCGGCGTGGTCGATGAGGGTGCCGAAGGTGGTGTGGCGGCAGTGGTCGGACCAGTAGGTGTCCACCACCCGGATCTCGGTGATGGTGGGGTCCCGCTGCTCCTCCTCTTTGAAATAGCGCTGGAGGAAGGTCAGGTCGTCGATGTCCATGGCGAGTCCCATGCCGCTGAGCAGACCGGTCAGCTCCTCCCGGTTCATGGCGGTGAAGCCGTGGACAGTCTCCACCTGGGTGGGAATTTCATAGCTCTGAGCCAGGGTGGCGGGCTTGTCCATGGAGGCCTGACGGCGCTCCACCGGGTTGATGAGGTACGCGCTGACCTTTGCCAGCTCCTCCTGGGAAACAGCGGGCAGCAGCACATACAGGGTGGCGGCCTTCACCAGCGGGCGGTCCACGCCGGCCAGCAGCTGGATGCACTGGGCGCAGGAGTCGGCCCGCTGGTCGAACTGACCGGGCAGCGCCTCCACCGCCAGCACGGAGTGGCTGCCCTCGATGACCGGCAGCTCCTCGTCGTAGAAGTCGTCCACCATGGGCTCGGAAAAGACGGTGGTCTTGGCCTTTTCGTAGACCTCCCGGTCGATCTGGTCCACATCATACCGATAGATGATGCGCAGACCCTCCAGGTCGCTCAGTCCCAGCTGTTCCTTCAGCTCGGTGAACAGATGGCTGGCCTCCATGTCGAAGCCGGGGCGTTTTTCCGCATAGCAGCGATAAACTTGATTCATACCCTTGTTTCCTCCCTTTTGTCTCTGTGCGGCCGGAAAAATGGACAGAAGACCGCAGCAATGGAAAGCGTCTGGTGTTCGGTTGTGCGAAGTGGTCTATGTCATGCGTCCTTTTTGGAAAGGGCGATCACAGTCTCGTCAATGGTCCAGTCCCACAGGGCGTGGAACAGGTTTTCCTGGGTGGCGTGGTGCCGCTGCACCGTGCCGGTGCGGCTGAGCAGGGAATCGCTCTTGAAGCACACCGGAATAAAGGGGGCCTGCTCCGCCACCGCGGCGTACAGCGCCGACGCGGCCTTTTTGCGGGTGTCCTTGCCGGCCTGGTTGTAGTTCCGGGAGGCCTTCACCAGGTCCTTGTCCTTGTATTTGCGGAAGTTCAGGCTTCCCTTTTCCTCCACCAGCCGGGACAGGTCAAAGTTGGCGTTCAGCTTGACCTCCCCCAGGTACAGGTCATAGGAACCGCCCTTCAGCGCCTGCTGGTACTCCTTCCAGGGGCGGACGTCCACATCCACGGACACCCCGGCGGTTTCCAGCTGTTTGGCAATCTCCCTGGCGATGGCCACCTTGAACTTGGATTCCTTGTTGACCAGCAGGGTCAGGCTGCCGACTCCGGCCTTTTTGCACAGCTTTTTCGCCGTGTCCGGCTCATAGTCCAGCTTCTCCGCCAGCTCCCTGTCGTACAGCGCCGACTTGGGGGACACCGGCAGCACCGCCCCGTCTCCGTGGCCGGCCAGCATTCCTCTGACCACCCGCTCCCGGTCGATGGAGCGGTACAGCGCCTGTCTGGCCTTCTGCTCGGCGCAGGCGCCGCCGTGGGTGTTGCACCCCAGATACAGCAGGTCTGTGGTGGAGTAATCGGAAACCTCAAAGCTGCCGGTGTACTGCAGCGCGTCAATGCCCGTCAGGTCGCTGCTCACCGCGGTCACCGCACCGCTGCTGAAGCCGAAAATCAGCTCGTCGCTGTCGTTGGCGGTGTAAACGCGAATAGACTCCAGCGGCAGCTCCACCGTTCTGGTGACGACGCTTTCCTTCGCCGCGCTGCTGTCCGAGTCAACGCCCTGGGTCAGCGCCACCTCGTACTCCTGCCCCAGCCGCCACCAATGGTCATTGGCCACCAGCCGGACCGGCACGCCTTTTTTGTTCCGCTGCACCTCATAGGGGCCGCTGCCCACGGGGAACAGTTCGTCCCCGTCGCCGTTTTTGATGATGGGAATGTCCAGCAGCTCCGCAACGTGGACATTTCCGCCGTTCAGCGTAAATTTCACCGTGTTTCTGCCGCTGGTCTCCACATTGGTCAGGCCGTCCAGCCGGCTGCGGTACACGCTGCCCTTGGCGGCGGCTCTGCGCAGGGAGTAGGCCACGTCGTCGGCGTGGAGGCCGGAGCCGTCGGTGAACTTCACCCCTTTGCGCAGCTTCACCGTCACATCGGTGACGGAAAGGGTGACGCTTTTGGCCTGCTGGGCCCCGTCTTCCCCGGATTCTCCTGTCTCGCTGTCCTTTTTCGAGGACTGAACCACCGCCTGAGCGGTCCGGACCTTGGCGGTAATGGACTGGGCCAGGCAGGGCTGCGCCGCGAACTTCTCATCCAGCTCATACAGCGGCTCGTACAGCAGCCCCATCAGGGACTGGTTCTGGGCGTTGTTGCAGGTGTAGGGGTTCAGCCCCAGCCCCTTGTAGTACCCCACGCCGAAGGGGAAGGAGGTTTCCTCCTCCTGCTCCCGGGCGGGGGGCGCTTCCTCTGTCACAGAAGCCGAGGCGGAGCCCTCCGGTTCCACAGAGCTGTCGCCGCTGTGTCTGCCGCAGGCAGCCAGGCCAAACAGCAGGGCAAAGGCCAGCAGCAGCGCTAAAAATCTTCGTTGTCTCATGGTATCACCTGATGCACCGTTGCTCCGTGCATCCGTATTACAGTTCTTCCACCAGCTGGATCACAGCGGCCTGCACCCCGCGGTCAAAGCCGGTGATCCTATGGCTCCAGTATATATCAGGATGGCAGGTGGTGCAATCGTCAGAAATGACGATTTTTTCGGCGGAAACTCCCGCTTTTTCAAGCCAGTAACCATTAATCCCCTTCAAATCCACCTTAAATTTGCCATTGTCCAGGGTGTCGATGAAGGGCTCCGCCTCCGCCCCCAGCACCCGGCGCATTTCCTCCGGAACGTCGGCGTTGGTCTCAAAGCAGCAGCGGGAAATTCCCGGCCCGATGGCGCAGCGCAGATTGTCCGGGGAGCAGCCGTAAACGGAGCACATCCGCTCCACCGTTTTTCGGGCGATGCCCATGGCAGTGCCCCGCCAGCCGGCGTGGCAGGCTCCCACCGCCCGGCGCACCGGGTCGTACAGCAGCACCGGGATGCAGTCGGCGGAAAAGATCACCAGGGGCAGCCCGGGCACGTCGGTGATCAGCCCGTCGGCGTCGTAGTCCCGGGGGCGGAACAGCCCCTTTCCCGCGTCCGCCATGGTACAGGTGCGGACATTGTCCTGGTGGACCTGATGGGAGAGCACCACATTCTCCAGGACCACCCCCACGGCGGCGGCGAAGCGGCGGTAGTTCTCCCGGACGTTCTCCGGGTCATCCCCCCGGCTGGGGCCCAGGTTCAGACTGGACAGATACCCGGTGCTGACCCCGCCCTTCCGGGTGGAAAAGGCGTGCACCGCCCCGGCGTCGGTGAAGCCCTCCGCCTGGAGCAGGTCCAGGCCGTTGACAAGATGATGGTGAAATTCCATATGCGCTCAGCGGATAAAGTGGGTAAAATGCTCCCGCTCTGCCTGAGGGGCGGCAATCCCGTGTTCCCGGCCCAGGGCAATGCACTTCAGCATCCAGGCCATATTCCGGGCCAGGTTCCGCATGGTCTGGAGGCCCTCCGCGTCCATGGCGGCCTCTCCGGGCACCCGTCCGTAGGCGTTGTTCCAATAGGTGGAGCTGACCACCGGCATCTGGTTGATGGTGAAATACTTGTTCAGCACGTCAAAGGAGGCGGTGGTGCCGGAGCGCCGGGCCACAATGACGGAGGCGCCGGGCTTGTGGGTGAAGCGGTCCCCGGCGGCGTAAAAGGCCCGGTCCAGCACGGCGAGGATCCGTCCGCTGGGGTGGGCGTAATACACCGGGGTGCCGAACACAAAGCCGTCGCACTCCCCTGCCTTTTCTATGAGGCGGTTGGCCACGTCGTCGTCAAACACGCAGCGTCCCAGCTCGCCGCACCGCCCGCAGGCGATGCAGTCCCGCACCGGCTTGCCGCCGATCTGGAACAGCTCGGTCTCGATTCCCTCCGCCCGGAGCTGCTTTTCCACCTCCGACAGCGCCAGAGCGGTGTTTCCCTTGGGGTTTGCGCTGCCGTTGACCAGCAATACTTTCATGATGATTCCTCCTGATTTTACAAAAAAACGATGATGATCCTTTATAGTTTTAAAAAATTGCAGCCGCAGAAAAGAATACGGCTGCAATTTGCAATAGGGTAGTTATTTCTTCATTGCCTCAGCAGCGGCATCTGCCACCTCGTCTGGGATGTAGCGCTTGGCGCCGTTCTTGCCGTGGCACTTCTTGAACTTCTTGCCGGAGCCGCAGGGGCAGGGCTCGTTGGGGCCCACTTTCTGACCCTTCTTGACGATGGGCAGGCGCTTGGGCTTCTCAGACTCGTTCTCCGCGACCCGGTCCACCTGGCCCTGCTCCCCCCGGCTGCCGGTGGGCTGGGCGGCGACGCCCTGGGTCTGGATGTTGCGGGTGCGGGGGTCCGTAGCGGCGTTGGTGTAGCCGCCGCCGCTCTCGCCGGTGACACGGGCCACGGCGCGGCGCTGCATGGAGCGCTGACGCAGGCGGAACAGGTACAGGCGGCGGACGGTCTCCTCCCGGATGTCGTCCATCATGGCCTCGAACACGTCAAAGCCCACCCGCTTGAAGGCGACGACGGGGTCCTCCTGGCCGTAGGCCCGCAGGCGGATGCTCTGCTTCAGGTCGTCCATGGCCTCCAGGTGCTCCATCCAGTACTCGTCCACCACGCCCAGCAGAATGACGCGCTCGGCCTCTCTCATGCCGCCGTCGCCGGGCATCTGCTCGTTGACGATGGCTTCCTTCTGGGCGTAGATGTCCAGGGCCCGCTCCTTGACCGCGTCCACCAGCTCCTGAATGGTCTTTTGGGCCATTTCCTCCTCGGAGAACTTCAGCTCCTCCGGCATCAGGAACATGGAGCGGTACTTTTCAATGGCGTTCTGGAACTCCTCGGCGGAGATGTGCTGGCGCTCGCCGGCCACGTTGGTGATGGCGTTGGTGATGCTGGCGGAGATCATCTCCAGCACGGAATCCTTCATGTTCTCGCCGGCCAGCACCTTGCGGCGGTCGCCGTAGATGACCTCACGCTGGGTGTTCATGACGTCGTCGTAATCCAGCACGTCCTTACGGGTCTGGAAGTTCCGGCTCTCCACCTTCTTCTGGGCCTTCTCAATGGCGTTGGACAGCATTCTGGCGTCGATGGGGGTGTCCTCGTCGATCTTCAGGGTGTCCATCAGCTTCTGGATGCGGTCGGAGCCGAACAGACGCAGGATATCGTCCTCCAGGCTCAGGAAGAAGCGGCTCTCGCCGGGGTCGCCCTGACGGCCGGAACGGCCCCGCAGCTGGTTGTCGATGCGGCGGGCCTCATGGCGCTCGGTGCCCAGGATAAACAGGCCGCCCACAGCGCGGACCTTGTCGGCCTCTTCGGAAATCTCTTCCTTGTACTTCTTCTGGCTGTCAGCGAACATCTGACGGGCGGCCAGCACTTCCTCGTTGTTGGTGTCGGCGTAGCCGGTGGCCTCGGCGATGACCTCGCCGTTGAAGCCGGAGCGGCGCAGGTCCGCACGGGCCAGGTACTCGGCGTTGCCGCCCAGCATGATATCGGTGCCGCGGCCGGCCATGTTGGTGGCGACGGTGACGGTCTTGAGCTTACCGGCCTGGGCGATGATCTCGGCCTCCTGCTCATGGTTCTTGGCGTTGAGCACGTTGTGGGGAATGCCTTCCTTGCGCAGCATCCGGGACAGCCGCTCGGACTTCTCGATGGAGACGGTGCCCACCAGCACGGGCTGGCTGCGCTCGTAGCACTCCCGGATCTGGTTGATGATGGCCCGGTACTTGCCGGCCTCGGTCTTGTACACCACATCGGGGTGGTCCTTGCGGATGACGGGCTTGTTGGTGGGGATCTCCACGATGTCCAGGTTGTAGATGGAGCTGAACTCGTCCTCCTCGGTCATGGCGGTGCCGGTCATACCGGACAGCTTGTCGTACAGGCGGAAGAAGTTCTGGAAGGTGACGGTGGCCAGGGTCTTGGACTCGTTCTGGACCTTGACGGACTCCTTGGCCTCGATGGCCTGATGCAGGCCCTCGTTGAAGCGGCGGCCGAACATCAGACGGCCGGTGTTCTCGTCGACGATGATGATCTGGTTGTCCTTGACCACATAGTCGATGTCCTTCTTCATCACGCCCCGGGCGCGGATGGCCTGGTTGATGTGATGGTTCAGGGTGGTGTTGTCCTCATCGGCCAGATTCTCTACGTGGAAGAACTGCTCGGCCTTGGCGATGCCCCGGGCGGTCAGGGTTGCGGTCTTGCGCTTCTCCTCCACCACGTAGTCGTAGTTCTTCTCGATGTCCTCGTCCAGCTCCTTGTCGTCCAGCTCTGCCACGGTGTAGCAGTCCAGGTTGCGCACGAACAGGTCCGCCTGCTGGTACAGCTGGGTGGACTCCTCGCCCTGACCGGAGATGATCAGCGGGGTGCGGGCCTCGTCGATGAGGATGGAGTCCACCTCGTCCACGATGGCGAAGGACAGGCCGCGCTGCACCACGTCCCGGTCATAAACGGCCATGTTGTCCCGCAGGTAGTCAAAGCCCATCTCGTTGTTGGTGCCGTAGGTGATGTCGGCGGCGTAGGCGTCCTTGCGCTCCTTTTTGGTCAGGCCGTGGACGATCAGGCCCACGGACAGGCCCAGGAAGCGGTAGACCTTGCCCATCCACTCGGAGTCACGCTTGGCCAGGTAGTCGTTGACGGTGACGATGTGGACGCCCTCGCCGGCCAGTGCGTTCAGGTAGGCGGGCAGGGTGGCCACCAGGGTCTTGCCTTCGCCGGTCTTCATTTCGGCGATGCGGCCCTGGTGCAGGATGATGCCGCCGATGAGCTGGACCCGGTAGGGGCGCAGGCCCAGCACACGGTCCGCCGCCTCCCGGCAGGTGGCAAAGGCCTCGGGCAGGATGTCGTCCAGGGTCTCGCCCTTGGCCAGGCGGGCCTTGAACTCATCGGTCTTGTCCCGCAGCTCCCCATCGCTGAGGGCCTTGTACTCATCGGCCATGGCCTCGATTTTGTCCACAAGGGGGGTAATTTTTCTGACTTCACGCTTGGAATTGGTGCCAAGCAGTTTTCTAAGCACACCCATTGGTTTTAATTCCTTTCTGCTGACAATTCAGCTCCGCCCTGAGGCGGGCTGTATGTGAACCGGACAGTCCCAACCCCTTTGGGTTCCGTGTTTCGGACATTCCGGCTTTTCTCAGAATGCAGCTCCCCGGAGGAGGCGCATTTTCCTCGTATGGAGATATTCATACGTATCGCATTATAACACAATCGCATCACGGAAAAAAGGGGAATTTTTAAATATTTTATAAAAACCCGCTGACTGCGCCGCCTGCACCGGCATAAACCGCAAAAAATTTTGCCCAAAAGGAAGGGATGTGGTATAATCAGAACCACATCCCCCCTGCCGTCCCGGACCCCTTTCAACGGGCACCCTGACGATGGCGCGGCGGATTGGGAACTTATACGAGTGAAACAGCGGAGAAATCACAGCAGGTCTTGTGATTCCGCCTTATGATACAACGGAGCAGCGATATGGAATACAAGAAAAACACCCGGCACCTTCTGACCATTGAGGGCTACACCAGCGACGGGGACGGCGTGGGCCGTCTGGACGGCATGGCGGTGTTCGTCAAAGGGGCGTTGAAAGGGGAAACCGTTCAGGTGTCCCTGACCAAAGTGGGAAAGACCTGCGCATGGGCCAGGATCATTGACATTGTCACCCCCTCCCCCGCCCGGGTGGAGCCGGACTGCCCCTATGACCGGCTGTGCGGGGGCTGCCGCCTGCGGCACATGAGCTACGAAGAGGAGCTTCGGTGCAAGGAACAGCGGGTCAACGACGCGCTGCGCCGCATCGGCGGACTGGAGCTGCGCATCAGCGCCATTCACGGCGCCGCCAACCCGGAGCGCTACCGCAACAAGGCGGTGTTCCCGGTGAGCGGGGACAAGAAGAACGGCGTCAGCGTGGGCTTTTACCGGGAGCGCAGCCATGAGGTGGTGGATGTAGCCAGCTGTCTGCTCCAGTCGGACCAGGCGGACAAGGCCGGGCGCATCCTCCGGAAATGGATGCACAAATATCAGGTGCCCGCCTACGACGAAACCACAGGCAGCGGCCTGATCCGGCACATTTTTGTCCGCACCAACCGCCGCCGGGAGTCCCTGATCTGCATCGTCGTCAACGACCTGGCCCTGCCCTTTGAGGGGGAGCTGGTCAGCGCTCTGCGCACCGGCTGCCCCAAAGCGGTGGGCATCGTGCTCAACACCAACACCCGGGACACCAACGTGATCCTCGGCCCCCACTACCGCACCCTGTGGGGGCAGGACTTCATCGACGACCGGCTGTGCGGCCTGACCTTCCGGCTCAGCGTCCCCTCCTTCTTCCAGGTGAACCGGGACCAGGCGGAGGTGCTGTACAACCTGGCGCTGGAGTACGCCCAGCTCACCGGAAGGGAGACGGTGGTGGACCTGTACTGCGGCACCGGCACCATCTCGCTGGTCATGGCCCGGAAGGCGGGCAGGGTCATCGGCGCGGAGATCGTCGCCCCCGCCGTTGAAAATGCAAAGGAAAATGCCCGGCGCAACGGCTTTACCAACGCGGAGTTTCTCTGTGCAGACGCCGGGGAAGCGGCCCAGGAGCTCTCCCGCCGGGGCATTCGCCCGGATGTGATCTCCGTGGACCCGCCCCGGAAGGGGCTCAGCGCCCCGGTCATCGACGCCATCGCCCAAATGGCGCCCCGCCGGGTGGTGTATGTGTCCTGCGACCCGGCGACGCTGGCCCGGGACCTGAAGCTGCTGGAGGAGCGGGGCTACCGGGCGGAAAAGGCCGAGGCGGTGGATATGTTCCCCCGGACAGGGCATGT
>CAMNOL010000005.1 GCA_946546815.1 uncultured Oscillospiraceae bacterium | reverse complement strand
CAAAGGGCAGCCCTCCGCCCCAGGACCCGTTCTTGATTCATCCCCGCGCAGCGTTCCGAACCTGCCATTTCCGGGGATCAATCATAGGAAACACCCAAATCCACCGGTGAACGGCGAAGTCTGTTCACAATTTACCCCGTACATATGGTTCAAAATCAGACGTCGTGTCTGTTCCTCGCCGAACATCTTTCGCACCTGATCCACAGCCGGGCCTCCGTTGTGTTTTGCCCTCTCAGCCCAGCAATGCGGCCAGCACCCCATCGGGAGCCATATCCTGAATCCCGTCCGGATCTGTCAGACCTGTATTCTCTCCCTTGGTATCCCAGGTAAACTTTCCGGCGGTATCGCCCTCAAAGGTAAAGTAGACCTCCGGATCACAAAGGCGCACTGCATATCGTTCATACCATGCGGGGAAATGCTCTGACATATACCGATCAGCAAGCTGGTAAGCTTCACAGTTCTCACTGGTTCCGATGGCGCTGATCTGAACGCCGCCGCCGGGCTGACCCGCTCTGCTCATAGAGGGGGTGGAATGCAGGATGACAACGCTTCCGTCGCTGCAGGTGCCCAGGGAAATCCAAACGTGCCCGTTGATGCTCATGATGTCACCGGGCTTCATCCCGTTGCCGGTTTTTCCATCCGGGGCCTTTACCTCCTGGGTCCACTCTCCCCAGCCTTGTTCGGAGAGCCGCTGTGCAAAGCCGGTGGAGCCGCCCACGTAGCCGTCCTGTCCGTCTTCCGTCTCAAAGGTGTTATAAAGAGCCCATCCTAAATACCCGGAGCAGTCCAGTCCGGCATAATAGTATTCATTGTATCCCCCATAGGGATAATAGCTGGAAGTGGGGTCGGCTTTCGTCTCGTCTCCATCCACTTCCTTATAGGTGTAGGTTTCATTCTGGCTTTCGAAAAACCTGACCCAGTCCGGGGAGACGCCCAGCGTTCTTGTCTGGATGGCGGAACCTTCATCCTGCCAGTCCCATCCTCCGCCGTAGATGTAAAGGGTGGTGCCCACAGGCTCCAGGGCGGTCAGCAGGAAGTTCTTCAGCGTCTTTTCTCCCGGCACTCCCTGGGCGCTGGGGGTATAAGAAGCCTGACTGTCATCCACCATCTCTTCCACGGATGTAACCGTGTCGTCTTCGATTGTGATGGTATACCGATACCCTTCCTTCAGCTGGTTTTGAATGGGGTAGTCGTAGTTCCCCTCCCCATCCTTGGTTCCGTTGTTGACCTTCATGGCTTCTTCCGTTCCATCGATCTCAAAACGGTACAGGAAATCGTCTCGGTGATCTTTATTCGTTTCCTCCGCTCCATAATCCTTTACCCCCAGATAAACCGCCTCTTTCTCTGTCTGAGAACCGGTTTTTGCCTGTGCACATCCGGGGAGCATCACAGCAAAAAGGCCGGCCGTAAAACCGGCTATCACTCGCTTTTTCATATTGTTCATACCCGTTACCTCCATAATTTTTACAAACGCAATCACCCTTTCAGGTGTCCCGGACAGGTTGTTTCTCCGGGAGGTTCACACAGCGGAACACCCGCGCAGACCGATTCACAGCTCCCCAGGATTGTTCCCGTTGTGCTGAACCATTCATCTTAATCTCCCCTCCTTCATTTTTTATTTACGACTCAAAGTATAACACAGAAATAAAAAGTTGGGAAGGAGCAGTTTGGATCTGCCGCCGCCTTTGGCTCGGAGGCGTTTTGCTTATCATTCCTCAGGAAAGGTCTTTGATTCGGTCATTCTGTTCGGGGAGATACCCGGACAAGGCAGGGTGTCCTGTTCAATCAGCAGAAAAAGTCCTCACGACCACAAAAAACGGGAATCGGACTGTTCAACCCGGGGCAGATGTGCTATAATAGATACAAATCATAGATGTAAAGCTGAACTACTGCTCAGCAGCGCAGCGCTGTTTGACCCACCGATCAGAACGCAATCTGCTGTTGGAAGGATCGAAAATCAGCAATCAACCGGAAAAGGACGATTTCAGATGAAGCAACTCCATTCTATTGACCTTCATATGCACACCACCGTCTCCGATGGCACAGACACGCCGGAGGAGATTCTTTCTCACGTCCGCGCACTGGGGCTGGACCTCTTTTCTGTGACGGACCACGACGCGATCCGGGCGGGAGAGATCATTCCCGGACTCCTTACGGAGACAGATCCGATGTTCCTCACCGGAATCGAGTTCTCCTGCCGGGATGAGCAGGGGAAGTATCACATTCTCGGCTACGGATACGACCCTCAGGCCCAGCCCATCCGCTCAGTGGTGGAGAAGGGGCACAGCTTCCGGATGAAAAAGACACAGGCGCGCCTGGACTTTTTAAAGGAAGCCTTCGGGTTTACCTTTCCGGAGGAGGAGCTGGCTGCGCTGCTGGCAAGAAACAATCCCGGAAAGCCCCACATCGGAAACCTCATGGTCAAGTACGGCTACGCCAAAAGCAAGGATGAGGCCATCCGCGACTATATCAACCAGAAGCGGTTCCGCAGCGAGTACGTCCGCCCGGAGGAAGCCATCCGAGGCATTCTGGAAAGTGGCGGCATTCCGGTGCTGGCCCACCCCTCCTACGGCACCGGAGAGGACCTCATCATCGGGGAGGCGCTGAACCGGCGCATTGTGCACCTGATGGAATTCGGACTGGCCGGGCTGGAGGCCTATTATTCCGGATTTACCGCAAAGCTCCAGGGAGAGGTTCTTTCCTACGCGGAGCAATACGGCCTTTACGTCACGGCGGGCAGCGACTACCACGGCAGCAACAAGCTGGTCCAGCTGGGGGACATCAACCTTGCGTCAGTGGAACAGGGGTCAGAGGGACTGCAACGGTTCCTGAAGGACTGCCGCCCGGTCAATCCCAGGTGATACTACCAGACTGTCCGGAAGCATCCCGGGCAGCCGTGCATTACGACGGTTCGCCCGCGCCGAACATAACCGGATGGAGCGGTCGTTCCGGCTCCCGGACGGATCATAGAGAAGCAGTCCGTCCTCACATTTGAATCATGCCGCAGCTGTCCCGAAGCAATTGCGTTTCGGGGCAGCTGTTTGCTTTTGAGGAAAAAAGCGCCGCCGGAGTCCCTCTGAAGAATCCGGCAGCGCCGGAAGCCGCTGTTTCTTCTGCATAACCGCCCTGCTGCGTGGAAAAACTAACCTTATCCCAAACGGAAGGAGCAGGACGCATGAGGGGTAAGGTTGAACTGTGCGGTGTGAACACATCCCAGCTGAGTGTGCTGAAAAATGAGGAAATGGAGGAGCTGCTGAAACGGGTCAAAAAAGGGGACGAGGAAGCCCGTCAGCGGATGATCGAGGGGAACCTTCGGCTGGTGCTGTCCGTGATTCAGCGGTTTGCCGGAAGAGGGGAGAGCATGGATGACCTCTTCCAAATCGGCTGCATTGGCCTGATCAAAGCCATTGACAACTTTGACTGTGAGAACTTTCACGTAAAATTCAGCACCTACGGCGTGCCCATGATTTCCGGTGAGGTTCGCCGCTACCTGAGGGACTCCTCCGCCATTCGGGTGAGCCGGTCCCTGCGGGACACCGCATATCGGGTGCTCCAGGCCAGAGAGGCGTGGGTCAGTGAGCACCAGAAGGAGCCAACCACCGACCAGATCGCCCAGGTGCTCAACCTGAAACGGGAGGACGTTGTGCTGGCCATGGACGCCATCGCAGACCCCGTCTCGTTGTATGAACCGGTGTACTCCGACAGCGGGGACACCCTCTGCGTGATGGATCAGGTCCGGGATGAAAAAAACACCGATGAACGGTGGCTGGAGCGCATCGCCCTCAGTGAAGCCATGGAGCAGCTCAGCGAGCGGGAACGGAGGATTCTGGACCTGCGTTTCTTTCAGGGGCGCACCCAAATGGAGGTCTCCGCAGAAGTGGGGATTTCCCAGGCCCAGGTCTCCCGGCTGGAGAAGGGAGCCATCCGGCACATCTACAGCATCATGAAGGAATGATACCGCCGGGCACAGCGGAATCCGCTGACCGTGCAACATCCCTGGCTTTGCCGGATCAATCCTGTCGGGCAAAGCCGTCCATAGTTCCTTCCTGTCTCTGCAAACCCTGCAGCCGTTGGAAAAGAGCCGTGATTCATTCGTAAGCCGGTCTTGCGAAGGGGTCAGTTTCCGTGATACAATGAAACAAACAGAGCAAACTGATTCAATAAACTGGAGATACGCATATGAGTTCACGAGGAAGAAAAGTACAAAAGCAGAAGAAGGGAAGCTGGCTGTTCAGGATCTGCCTGATTGTCATTTTGGCAGGAGGCTTCGCCGTCGGATGGATTGCTGCCGGCATTGGAAACAAACCGGCACCGGAGGTGGGCGCACCACCGGAAGAGCGGGCGGAATTCATCGCTGACCTGTCTGCAGAGGAGTCATCCCTGCCGGAAGAACCGGAGCCGGAAGAATCCCAGGCGGAGGAGTTCCAACCGGAGGAGTCCCAACCGGAAACCTCCGCGCCGAGGGAGGTCACTGCGGGAGAGAGCGCGTCACAGGCTCGGGCAAAAGAAGTCCTTGACTCCATGACGCTGACGGAGAAAATCTATCAGATGTTCCTGGTCACCCAGGAGCAGCTGACCGGCTTTTCACCGGTGACCAAGTCCGGCGAGACAACCCGGGAGGCCATCGAGACCCATCCGGTGGGCGGCATCGTCTATTTCGAGCCCAATCTTGTCGCGCCGGAGCAATGCACCGAGATGATTAACAGTATTCAGTCCTATTCCAAGCTGGGGCTGTTCATCGCAGTGGATGAGGAGGGCGGAACCGTCGCCCGGCTGGGAAATAACCCTGAGATGAGAACCACCGTATTTCCCGATATGGGAGAGATCGGCAGCACATCGGACCCGGACCGGGCCTATGAGGTGGGACACACCATCGGAACCGAGCTGAAGCAATACGGGTTCAACCTGGATTTCGCTCCGGTGGCCGATGTGAACTCCAACCCGGACAACCCGGTCATCGGACAGCGTTCCTTCAGCTCAGACCCGGAAACCGCCTCCGAAATGGTGGCGGCAGCGGTGAAGGGCTTCCGGGACAGCGGAACGCTGTGCACACTGAAGCATTTTCCCGGCCACGGCGACACGTCCACCGACAGCCACCTGGGTTATTCGGAGGTCACCAAGAACCTGGACCAGCTGAAGGAAGTGGAATTTCCGCCCTTTGCCGCCGGAGTGGAAGCTGGAGCGGAGTGCGTCATGGTGGGGCATCTTTCCGTTCCGGAGGTGACCGGAGACGATGTGCCCGCCACCCTTTCCGGCACGATGATCGACCTGCTGAGAGAAGAAATCGGGTTTGACGGGCTGGTTATCACCGATTCCATGTCCATGGGCGCCATCACAGACAGATACGCCTCTGATGAGGCCGCCGTCAAGGCGGTTCAGGCGGGCATTGATGTCATCCTGATGCCGGAGGACCTGCAAGCTGCCGCTGAGGGGATTCAACAGGCTGTGGAGAACGGTACCATCACCGAGGAGCGCATCGACCAGAGCGTGCTGAAAATTCTGGAAACCAAGCTGGACAGCGGCATCATCCCCATGGAGTAAAGCCGACCAATGAACATGGAGTAGGACAACGAACCAACTGCATCAAAAGACCCCGCAGCGTTGAAGCTGCGGGGTTGGTTTTTCTCATCGTGGGGGGCTGGAGGTTCCTCTGTGACCGCTCCCCTCGTTCAGCGAGCAAACCTCACGGCCTCTCAGAAGGTGGTGTTCGCTGGCTCTGCCGATTCCAGAATAACGTCAAAGCCTGCCTTGTCAAGCATCCCTTTCCAGGGAATCTCCACCTCTTTTGCGTCTCCTGCAACGGAGCGGAGCCAGTCCTCATAGTCCTTGTCATCCACCGGGGTGTCTCCATCCAGGTAATACACCCTGCCGTTTCCGTCCAGATCTGTTTTTTCGGGGAATTCCTCCGGGGCGTAGTCCTTGTCCCGGGCGTAGACGCTGCCCTTCAGGTCGTAGCTGTCGGTGTTGCTGTTGTATCCATAGAGACTGAAGGGCCAGAACTCGGAGGAGGTGTGGTTGTGGGCGGCCAGACCCTTCACAATCCCGTTGCTGTAATAGATGCAGCCGGGGGATTCACGCAGTTCCCAGCGGAAGGAGCCTACGGCCTGGTCATACTCCAGCACTGCCTCGCACATGGCTGCGGTAAAGGTCTCGCTGAAACGGATCAGCAGCTCGGGCCTGCCGTCCTGATCCACATCAAAAATGGCGTACTGATTTTTGGACATATCGTTGAACGCCGGGTCATAGGTCACCGGCTTGCCGTCGGGCCAGACCTCATCATAGACAAAACGATTCAGCGCGGAGATGTATTTCTGCAGCAGCGCGGAGTGCTCCGGGGCGGTGTGGCTGGCGGCCTGTACAGCGGCGGTGTTGGCTGCCAGCTGCTCTGCATCGTCAAAGTGGATCCTTGAGCACTGCAGCGGCTCCGCCCGGCGCTCCAGCCAGGCGTTGGCGGCGTCAGTGTCCACGGTGTAGGTGGTGCTGACCCGGGCGATCTCCTGATAATCCTGAACATACTCCCGCACATAGGTTTGCTGGGCAAACAGAGCCTCCCAGGGAGGATAAATCCCCAGCTCCGCCAGCTGATCCATATAGACGCTGTTGTATATGCCGTCGGAGCCGGCGGCCACTGCGTGGGCGTTCAGCGCAAGCACTCCCTCCTCATAGGAGACGGAGAGAAATTCGATCTGGACGCCGTCGGCAAACAGGTTGGCAATCTGCGAGATCTCAATGCCGATTTGGAGACCGTCCGCTTCGTAGCTGTAAACATCCGCAACGGCGGCATAGTTGCTTTCGGAAGAGGCGATGACATTGGGCAGGCCCGCCTTTTCGCTGTGCAGGTCCAGTGTGTCCGCAAGCTTCACCTGGCCTCCCTCGTATTCATACAGCTCCAGCCGGAAGGTGTAGTCCTCGTTCAGTCCCACCACCAGCAGCTCCGGCTGCCCGTCCCCGTCATAGTCCTGAATGGCGTATCCGACAGACTGGACGGGAACCGCAGAGGCGTCGTACAGCATGGATTCAGTTTCCCTGTCGAACAAGACAGAGCCTGTGTAGTCTTTGCCGTACAGGTACGACTGCTGACGGGCATACGCTTCCAGGGCGTTTTCCCCTTCGGGTTCTGTGACAGCGGAACTGCCGGCAGAGGAGGCCAATCCCAGGGAAAGAGGGCTTGCCTCATAGCTGGAGTTTGCGCGGTTTCCCCAGGCGAACAGGGACGCCGCCATGGAGAGCGCCAGCAGGAAAGAGACAATTCGACGGCTGGTATGCTTCATTCTTTCTCCTCCTCAGGGGTGTGCCGGCGGAATGCCGCGGCATCATAATCAGAGCTTTTTGTCATCTTTTGATTGGATCGGATGGTCCGGGGGGCTTCAATCCTCTGTGGTGTCGAAAGAATCGTAATAAACGCTGCTCATTCGAAGGTCCGGGATGATCCACGGTGCGGTTCCGGCAATCAAAAGCAGGTAGGACGCCCAGCGCACTGCAGGCAGGAAAGAGCAGATCAGGGCGGCGAACTCCATGACAAAGGTGTACAGCTCCTTGTTGCTCTCATTGACCACCCGCTTCAGGTTCACGCAGTCCTTGGAATGGACGATGGCCTGCTGCAGCAGAACGTAGCTGCCCGCCTCGGCCAGGTTGATGAGCACATACACCGTGGTGGGCACGCCGGCGAAGCGGGTTTTGCCCACCCAACCCGTGGCGAGAGGGAAAAAGGAGAGAGCAAACAGGTACAGCAGATTTGCCCACAGAATTTTACCGTTGACATGGCTTGCAACCTGCAGCAGATGGTGATGGTTCACCCAGTGAACACCGATCATGATAAAGCTGACCAGGTAGACCCGGGCCAGAGGAAGCAGCTGTTTCAGTGACTCCAGGCTGTCCCCGTCCGGCAAATCAAACAGAAGCACGGTGATTGTAATGATAATGGCCATCACGCCATCGCTGAAAGCCTCTAAACGTCCTTTATCCATGTAAAAAACTCCAATACTGCGTAGATGATTTTGAAAAAACAGTTGCTTGGGGAAATCAGCCTGATTTCTCCCGGCCCCTCCGGCGGTGTCCCCACCGGGAACAGTAACTGCTGCTTTTATTATATCGGCTGCGGTAAAAATAGCAAGTATCTTGCCCAGGATACTTATACACCGGCCTTCTCCCAGGGGGTTCTGCTCAGGCGGATGAGAAACAGGGTGCCCCGGACGCACAGCTCCAGACACATGGCGAACCACACGCCCCGCAGTCCGAACCTGGGGGCAAGGAAGGCGGACAGGGGCAGCCGGACACACCACATACTAAAGAAGTTCATGCAGCTGGGAACCAGCGTGTCTCCCGCTCCCCGCAGGGCGCCGGAGGCGACGATGGACGCCGCATATAGGGGCTCGGCAAAGGCCTCAATCCGCAGCACCGCTCCGCCCAGCTGCTGAATGGCCGGGTCAGGGGAGACAATGCCGATCATCTGGGGGGCCAGCAGGTACATCAACACGCCGGTGACCGTCATGATTCCCATGCCCAGCAGCGTGGTGAGCCAGGCGAGGGTTTTGGTCACATCCTGTCTCCGGGCGCCGATGCTCTGTCCGATCAGCGTGGTGGCGGCGGAGCCGATGCCGTAGCCCGGCATATAGCAAAGGCTCTCTGTGGTCACCGCAAAGGAGTTGGAGGCGATGGCGATCATGCCCAGCGGCGAGACGATTCGCGTCGCCGCCACATAGGCGCCGCACATCACCAGCTGTTCAAAGCCCACCGGCAGCGCCATGTGAAAGGCCTTTTTCAGCTGCGCCGGATCAAAGCGCAGGCGTTCGGATGCGCGCAGGTGCAGAGCAGGGGAGCGAAGCAGCAGATACCCCAGCAGCGCCGCTGCTGTGACCACCTCTGCCAGGGCGGTGCCCAGCGCCGCACCGGCAACCCCCAGGTTGGCACCCGGGACGGGAATCACCACGCCCCCAATGGACAGCTCCCAGGCGGGAAAAATCAGCACGCCGTTGAACACCACGTCTAGCAGGCACATCATTGCTTGCAGGATACTGGGCAGCTTCATGTTTCCGCTGCATTGAAGCATTCCGGCGGACATCTGGTTCATCTGAATGGCGGGCAGGGACAGGGCATAGATCAGAAAATAACGGGACGCATCCCGGCAGATGGCGGCCTCCCCGCCCAGCCAATGGGGGAGCGCCCCGTGCACCCCTGCCCCGGCCAGCAGCAGCCCACTGCTGAACAGCAGACCTACGCACAATCCCTGCCGCACCAGTCCCCGGGCCTGTGCGTCCGCCCCCGCGCCGATGGCGTGGGCGATCTGAACCGTAAAGCCCACACAGACCGCCCCGCACAGGCTGCCCAGCAGCCAGGTGCTGGACGCCACGAGTCCGATGGAGGCAGCCTGCTGGGAGCCGAGATGCCCCAGCATGGAGGCGTCGATGTACTGCATGATCACCGTGGAAATCTGGGCCAGGATCGCCGGGATGCTCAGCCGTACGGTGAGAATCAGCAGCTGCAGCCGGGAAAGGGGGGCGCCCCGGCGCAGCTGCTCCAGTCTATCCTGCTTCATCTGTCATCACAGGCGGAGCCGTTCCGCCCTGTCCGATCTGCTGCGTCACCGCGCAGCGTGGTATTCCATTTCTCTTTCACAAAGAACCTCGCTTTATATGGTTATTTGGGCGGGAACCGGAATGCCGACCAGCACGATCATCATCCAGGCCATCAGATGCATCCCATGTGCGTTGCGCATGGGGAGTTCCCCTCCAGTTTGTTTGAATGTATTCCTCAGTATAGCACGTTTCCCGGAAATGCTCAACGGCAGAGATGGATGCCATTCGCAGTTTTCCTCCCACCGAAAATCCCTGTAACCGGCTGAGGGGAGGATGCCGCCGTGAAAAGAGAGGGCCTGTTTCCAGACCCTCTCAACAGTTTGGCGATTTGATCCCTTCCGCCGGGGGCGTTCACAACCCCGCCGGCTGGGCGGTTTTCAGCTTATACGGCCTTAAATGTCAAATAGATGTCATTCTCCTCGGAGTTGGGGAACTTTTTCCGCACGCTCTTCCAGCTGGACTTGTACTTTTTCGGATAGCGGACGGTGGCGTCGACAAAGTCAAACACATGGGAGCCGAATTTGGGCGCCTTGCCCTTGAACTGGAAGGTGGTGATGTTGGAACAGTAAAAGGCATAGCTTTCGATTTTGCGCACCTTGGCGGGAACGACCAGCTTTGACAGGTACGGATTGGCTCCGGCCAGTCCTTCATCGCCGGCAAAGGCAAAGGCTTTGATGGTTTTGACGGAGGACGGAATGGTGTAGGAAGCCCCTTTCTTCCTTGCTGGATAGCAGATCAGCGCAGTCTTTTTCCGGTTGTAGAGCACGCCGCTCTTGACGGAGAAATACTTGGAGCCTTTTGCCACCTTGAACTTCCTAATCTTTGCGCCCCAAAAAGCGCCGGTTCCAATGGACTTCACACGTTTCGGAACGGTAATGCTGCTCATACCCTCCACATAGGCAAAGGCCCGGGCACCGATTTTGGTCAGGGAGGAGGGCAGAGAAAGCTGTTTCAGCTCCGCGCCGAAGAACGCGTCAGAACCGATGGAGGTGACGCCCTTCTTGACCACGACCTTTGTAAAATAACATTCAAGGTTTTCGTCCTCCCAGGGGTATTCTCCCTCCGGATAATTGGACATGGCGCCCTTGCCGCTGATGGTCAGGGTTTCCGTCTTGTTGTTGACGGACCACTTGACATTTTTTCCGCATTTGCCGGAGACCACGTCTGTGGCGCCGGCGTGGAGGCTCATGCTGCCCAGCAGCATGGACAGACAGAGGATCATGGGAACAAGCCGTTTCAGTAGTTTTTTCATGGTACTCATCTCCTTTGAAACGTTGGGGTGATTCACTGGGGCGGGATTTAACCGCCCAGCATCAGCACAATGGACATGACAAACATCACCACGGGGAGGACGACCAGAAGAAAGAAGAACAGAAGTCCCTCGCCGCTGAACATCATCCCAATTGACGTGGGGAGCAGATCACTGAGAAATCCTTTGATCTCTGCCGCAGCCTTTTTCCAGGACCCCTTCATAGAATCAGGCGTGACACGTTTCAGCTTGCCGTTGGGCAGGATCAGATGGTAAACAGGATGATCGTAAATGTCTCGTCTGACATAGGCGATCCAGATGATAAAGGTCAACGGAATGGAGAGCACCAGCCAGATGGACAGATAGCTGTAATGGAGCGGAATGGGGGTGCCGTCCGGGTTCCCGCCGAAGCTCATCAGCATCGCCAGCAGCAGCGGCGACAGGTTGAGCAGCAGCAGCAGGATCACCCCCCGGATCACCCGGAACAGCGGGAAAAAGCTGACCTTCACCGGCTGCCATTCCCCCTTGATCTGTTCCCGGAAGACGGGAACCACTTCGGGCAGACCTTTGTCCTTGGTTTTACTGCCCTTGCGCCCCAGAATTCGATCCCGGAAATGAGTCTGTTTGTCCTGACCGAAGGCAATGAAGGAGACAAGGGCCACCGCAAGGGCGGTCATGCCGGTCAGCTCGAGGCTCTTTCCGAAGAACTGTGTCACTGCGGCGAGTACCAGCGTGGTGAGCAGGGGCTCTATAAACCAAAACCGGTTGGAGTCCTGCTGTTCGTTGAAAGAGGCTGCTACCGCTCCGGTCTGGCCGTTGACAGCGATCTGCATCTGTTTCTGTTGGAGGATGTAAACCGGCAGCAGCAGCGGCATCTGGACAAGGGCGCTGTTTCTCATATACAGCTCGACGCCCTTTGTCTCCATGGTTTTTTCCACAATGGGCAGGTAATCCCGCTCCACCTCCGTCTTTACCCGGGTCACAAGCTGGGCATCGGTGATGTCCCGCATTTTCACCCGGTGCCCGGCGATATACCCGAAGGAAAAGGGCTTGCTTTCGCTCCAGTCAAAGGGCTCAATGGCGTCCAGCACGATGTTGCTGAGCTGTTTGGAGGTGTTGATCGCCACCCTGTCCACGTAGCCGGAGCAGTAAAACCGCTTTGCGCTCCGGTCTCGGGAGACCTCGCAGTCCAGGGTGCCCCGCACAAACTGATAGGGCAGGTAATACCCTGTCAGATGCGGAAGATTCTTGAGGACTTTCTCTCGTTTCTTTCCGCTCTGCTTTTTGGCCCAATGGGTCAGCGTCTCTTTTGCCTCCTCCAGCGTCAGCCGGAAGGGAATGATCAGCTCCGGAAAGGCATCGCTGTTGGTAAACTCCCGCCGGACCAGCGCTCCGCCGCAGAAGGCGCAGCTGCCGGTGGCTTCGCCCTCCATCACTGCGATTTCCGCTCCGCAGTTGCGGCAGGAAAACATCGCCCCCTGGACCTGGTGAATCTCCTGCCTGAGCCTGCCCTGCTGTACGCTGCGCCATTTCTCTACCAGGGAGATCTGCTCCTCCGGCTGAGACAGGGCGCCGCAGTACCTGCAGCGGCAGCTCCCGGCCTTGATGTCATATTCTGCCGGCGCCCCGCAGCTGGGACAGCTCAGCATCAATGGGTTCATTTTCGTGATCTGGTCCATGGTCCTTCACCTCCCAGGGAACGATGGACGCAACTTCAGAGTGCAGCGGAAACAGACCGACACCGGAGGGAAACCACGGTTTTCCGGCCGCAGAGAAATGTGCTCAGAAAACCCAAGCATCCCGGTCACACGGATGATCGTTTCTTCTGTTTTTATTATAGCATATGACAGGGAGAAAGAAAAGAAAATTTTTGGTAACAAAGCCGCTGAAAAAGGGAAATGGACAGCAAAAATGTCCCCTGCTGATCCCGTTTCGGGGAGGGAGAAAATCGGTTGTACAGGGAGGGGAGAAGGTGACTTCAATATTGGAAGCTGCGCACAAAAAACACAGAAAAACGAGCTGTATTTCACAGAAAAGGGAAAAACAAAAAGAAAAGGACACCACCGTGCCGCAGCAAAGTGATGTCCCTTTACAGTTTGCTTTGTGATTATTTTGTACCGAAAATCCGGTCGCCGGCGTCGCCCAGGCCGGGCACGATGTAGCCGTTCTCGTTCAGGTGATCGTCCAGCGCAGCGATAAAGACCTCCACATCGGGGTGGTCCTTGGCCACTACGTCCAGGCCCTCAGGGGCAGCCAGCAGGTTCAGCATGGTGATCTTGGTGCAGCCGTAGTCCTTCAGGAACTGAATGGCTGCGGTGGCGCTGCCGCCGGTGGCCAGCATGGGATCCACCACCAGCACGTCGCGCTCAGCCACGTCCTGGGGCAGCTTGCAGTAATACTCAACCGGCTGCAGGGTCTCGGGGTTCCGGTACAGGCCGATGTGGCCCACCTTGGCGGAGGGCAACAGCGTCAGCATGCCGTCTACCATGCCCAGGCCGGCGCGGAGGATGGGCACGATGGCCACCTTTTTGCCGGAGAGCATCCGACACTTGGCCATACCGATGGGAGTCTGGACCTCCACTTCCTCGGTGGTCATGTTGCGGGTGGCTTCATAGGTCATCAGGGTGGCCAGCTCGGACACCACGTTGCGGAACTCCTGGGTGCCGGTCCGCTGATCCCGGAGGATGGCCAGCTTGTGAGAAATCAGGGGGTGATCCATAATATGAATCTGCTTATGGTCTTTGTACTGCTGCATAATGGAGTACTCCTTCCAACATCACTGGTATGAATTGAAGTCATTGCGGCCTTGCGCCGACGGCTTGTCTGGATGGTTCTCACCGGACAGGAACATCGGGGCCGGAGGGGAGACGCCTCTCTGACTGCCGGAATCCGTTTCTCCGGCGCAGAAAGAAGAGCCTGCTCATCAGAATATGATAACACATCCTGTCGAGGGATGTCAATTCGTGATAACGGAGAACCGGCATTTTTCCCTCTCCGAACCATCTCCGACGCCTGCCACACCATTGTCTGCCAGGGAGAAACAGCGCCGCCGCCGGGGTGGGGTTGCATGGGCATGGGGCGGAATTTGTGCAAGAAAACCAAGATGAGCCGGTGGAGGGGTTGTTTTCTTCTGTGAAATGGGCTCTTGATTTTTCACCCTTCGCTCCCTACAATATTACAGGAAAGGAGTGAGAGCACCGCAGGTTCCGACAAGGTTCCGTTTGTAAAAGGGGTTCCCACTTCTATTTTTATGCCCGGATGCGTGCGGCAGAGGGGAATGGCGGAAGGAGTCCGCCGAAGAAGTCTGCTGTCAGAGAAGAGGAGAGATAGTTTATGCATCTGACCTATAACATCAATGACCGTCCCAATTTCGGCCAGACCGTGCTGTTTGCCCTGCAGCAGCTGCTGGCAATCATGGCGGCGACCATCGCGGTTCCTGCTATCATCGGCAACGGCATGTCCCAGACCGCCGCACTCTTTGGTGCCGGTGTGGGCACACTGGTATATCTGCTTTTCACCAAGTCCCAGAGCCCTGTGTTCCTGGGAAGTTCTTTCGCCTTCCTGGGCAGCATGGTGACGGCGTTCTCCAGCGCAATCTCCATGCAGGCCGGTTACATCGGACTGATGCTCGGAGCAGCCTTTGCCGGTTTGGTGTACGTGGTTTTGGCGCTGGTGGTCAAAGCGGTGGGAACGGAGTGGATCAACACCCTGATGCCCGCCGTTGTCATCGGCCCCACCGTGGCCATCATCGGACTGTCCCTGGCCGGAAATGCGGTGGGTGACCTGGTCTCCAACGGCTCCATGCCCACCTCTCCTTACGTCAGCATCTTCTGCGGCCTTGTGACCCTGGGCGTCACCATGGCCTGCTCTGTGTTCGGAAAGAAAATGATGAAGATGATCCCCTTCATCATCGGTATTTTGGCCGGTTACAGCGTGGCTGCCTGCTTCACCCTGGCGGGCAACATCACCGGCATTGAGGCGCTGCAGGTCATCGACTTCTCCAAGTTCGGCGACATCTCCTGGGTGCCCGATTTCACCTTCCTCACCGCCGCCAAGGGCATCAACGACCTGACCGGCTCTTACATCGTCACCATCGCTGTGGCCTACATTCCTGTGGCCTTCGTGGTCTTTGCCGAGCACATCGCCGACCACAAGAATCTGTCCTCCATCATCGGACAGGACCTGCTGGAGACCCCCGGCCTGCACCGCACCCTGCTAGGCGACGGCATCGGCTCCATGGTGGGTGCGATCTTTGGCGGCTGCCCCAACACCACCTACGGCGAGAGCGTGGGTTGTGTGGCGATCTCCGGCAACGCCAGCGTGATTACCATTCTGTACACCGCCATTCTGGCCATGTTGATCTCCTTCTTTGCCCCCTTTGCCACTTTCCTGTCCACCATTCCCAGCTGCGTCATGGGCGGCGTGTGCTTCGCCCTGTACGGCTTCATCGCGGTCTCCGGCCTGAAGATGATTCAGAACATCGACCTGAACGACAACCGCAACCTGTTTGTGGTCTCCGTCATCCTCATCGCCGGTGTGGGCGGCATGAGCATCTCCTTCGGTTCTGTCACCATCACGGAGGTGGCCTGCGCGCTGATCCTGGGCATCCTGACCAACTGGCTGCTCTCTCACGGCAAGGAAAAGGAATAACCGAAGGGCTGTATTTCCAGTGATTGGCAGAAGCCGCTGTTCCTCTGCCGAAAGACAAAAACAGACCGCTGCGCCAGACGTCGCAGCGCAACAGAATCCCCCTGAAACGGACTGTGGAAGAACGCAGAGACCGAGTCAGGGGGATTTTTTGCTTATGCACGTTTCTTGGGCGGGATTACGGGTTCCGCTCTGGATCGCTTTCACGTTACAGGGCAGCTTCCCACAAACCTGCTGGGAGGTGCCGCTGTTCAGGAATAGAGAATCCGGCGGATGCAGACACTATCAAAAAAACAATGAGAGGCCCATGATGAAGCATTCACGGAAAAAAATATATTTGTCGTTGCTGATCCCGGTCTACCTCCTTCTTACTGTGAGGGCGCTGCTGATTCCGCCCCAGAGTACTCCAACCCGGAATACGGTGATCGTCGCCCACCGCAGCGGCGGAGCTGCACAGGCGGAAAACAGCCTGGAGGGGCTGGAATACGCCATCCGACTGGGCTGTGACGCCAGCGAGGTGGACGTGCAGCGGACTGCGGACGGACAGTATATCGTCCACCACGACAAGACCTTTCAGCGGACCGCCCGGGTGGACCGGTCTCCCACAGAGATGACGCTGTCAGAAATCAGAGCGCTGGGGACTGCAGGAACGGGCAGGGGGGCGGTCTGCTCTGTGCCCACCCTGGAGGAGGTGCTGGACCGGGCAAAGGGGAGAATTCCGCTGTTTGTGGAGCTGAAAGGCTCCAGCGCAGACCGGCAGATGGCAGATGACGTGACCGCCATGCTTCGCTCCAGAAAGATGCTCTCTCAGGCTGTGGTCATCTCCTTTGATTACAGGCTGATCAGCCAGCTGGAGACGGAACACCCGGAGGTGAACACCGGGTACCTGTACACCGTCTGTCCCCTTGCCCCGGCCAGCCTGCGGTGCGACTTTCTCTGCGTCAGGGACAGCGCCGCAACGGACCGCGTCATTGGGGACATCCATCAGGCGGGGAAAAGAGCGCTGGTCTGGACAGTGAACCGCCCCAGCGCTATCGACCATTTTCTCAACGCGGGAGTAGACGCCATTGTAACCGACCAGGTGGAGCTGGCCCTTCGCGCCAGAAGGACTAGGGGTTGAGCAGCCACACCCCGGCGTTGAGGTATCCGGCAAAGGTGACCCAGACCAGATAGGGGATCTGAAGCCCCGCGGCCAGGGGATCCACTCTGCGAAACAGCCCGATCATCCGAAGAATCAGCACCCACAGCGCAATGAGCCAGAGAAATGCGATGAAATATGCTCGGAAATTGAAGAAAATGATGCTCCAGAAGAAGTTGAAGAACAGCTGAATCATGTACAAGCGCAGGCTGTCAGACCGGTTCTCTGAGGGACGGGTCAGGTAGACCCGGGCCGCTCCGATGCCCATCAGGGCATAGAGCAGCGTCCAGACGATGGGAAAGACAATCGCGGGCGGGGACAGTGCCGGCCTGTTTATCGTTGTGCGGTACAGCGCCGTGCCGTTTCGCGTCAGCCAGCCGGCCAGCAGCCCCACCCCTTCGGTAAAGAGAATCCAGAACGCATAGGTTTTCCATTGATTCTTTTCCATATTGATCACCCGGTGACAGGATATGTGGATGCATCCCGGTTTTATTCCGGTTCTTTCTGCTTTGTATAGATCCCACGGATACAGGGGAGAATAGAAAGAACGCTGCGTCAGCGGACAGAAAACGAGGATGGGGGTAGTTGGGAGCGCATCAGAAACAATCCGATGCCGCATTTTCAAAGGAACAGTATGGAGGGTGCTATGGAATCAATTTGGTCGCAGTCATGTGAAATCGAACAGCGGGCGCCGCTGCCGGGCAGCCGGAAAACAGAGGTTGCGGTGATCGGCGCAGGAATGGCCGGGCTTCTCATTGCTTCGGCGCTGCAGGAAGCCGGGCACTCGGTCCTTGTGCTGGAGGCCGGCCGCATCGCCAGCGGACAGACCCGCAACACCACTGCAAAAATCACCTCCCAGCACGGTCTGATCTATGACAAGCTGATCGGAACGGTGGGAGCGGACAAGGCCAAGCAGTATGCGCTGGCCAACCAGGGGGCTGTGGAACAGTACCGGCAGATCATCGGGAGACAGAACATCCACTGCGACCTGGAGGAAACCTGGGCTTATGTCTACGGAAATGACCTTTCGGTGCTGCGCCGGGAGGCGGAGGCCGCTGCCGGACTAGGGCTTCCTGCGTCTCTTGTGGAGGAGACAGCGCTGCCCTTTCCCGCTGCGGGGGCGGTCCGGTTTGAGCATCAGGCACAGTTTCACCCGCTGAAATTTCTCAGGGCGCTGGCGGAACCGCTGACCATCTTTGAACAGACCCCGGTTCGTAAAGTTGAGGATCACACCGTTGTCACCGGCCGGGGCAGGGTGGAGGCGGAGAAGATTGTCTTTGCTTGTCATTATCCCTTTGTCAACGTTCCCGGCCTGTATTTTGCCCGGATGCACCAGGAGCGCTCCTATGTGGTGGCGCTGCGGAATGCAGGCCCCATGGAGGGAATGTGGATTGGCGCGGAGCAGGGAGAGAACAACTGGTCCTTCCGGAGCTACCACGATCTGCTCCTGCTGGGGGGCGGAGGCCACCGCACCGGGGAAAACTCCAAAGGCGGACAGTATGAGCGCCTTCGGAAACAGGCCCGAAGCTGGTTTCCCAGCAGTCAGGAAGTTGCCCACTGGTCCGCCCAGGACTGCATCACCCCGGACAACATTCCCTATATCGGACAGTACTGCCCGACGAAGCCCGATTGGTATGTGGCCACCGGCTTTCACAAATGGGGCATGACCTCCTCCATGGTATCTGCTCTGATACTGCGGGACCTGATAGAGGGAAGGGATAATCCCTGGGCAGAGGTGTTTGATCCGGGCAGATTTGACGCATCCACCATTCCCGGCATCGTGTCGGAGGGCGCTCACGCGGTAAAGGGGCTGGTGAAGCGCGCCTTTCAGATTCCGGCGGAGCAGGCGGCGGGTATTCCCGCCGGACACGGCGGCATCGTTTCGCTGAAAGGGGAGAAGGTGGGGGTCTACAAGGACGAAACCGGCACCCTCTATCCGGTGGACATCAAGTGCCCTCACCTGGGCTGTCAGCTGGAGTGGAACCCGGAGGAGCGGAGCTGGGACTGCCCCTGCCATGGATCCAGATTTGACCGGTTTGGCAATCTGATCTCCGGCCCGGCTCAGGAAGGACTGAACCATGGGTGATCTGTTCCGGGGCTGGTACTTCCGCTGCCAATCCCCGGAGCACACCCTTGCGCTGATTCCCGCAGTTCACCGCTCCGGGGGAGAGCAGTCCGGCTCGCTGCAGGTCATCACCGATACCGGATGCTGGAACGTGGAGCTCCGGCTGGAGGAAATACAGGTGCACAAGCGCAGAGCACGGGCGGCGCTGGAACACGCCCGGTTTTCGGAGCACGGCATTCAGCTGGATGTCTCCGCCCCGGGGTGTTCCCTGTGGGGCAGCCTGCGCTTCACGGACCTTTCTCCCATCCGATACGACATCATGGGGCCCTTTCGCTGGGTTCCGCTGATGGAGTGCCGCCACAGCGTCGTCAGTATGCGCCATTCTGTCCACGGAAGTCTGTGGATTAACGGCGGGGAATACTCCTTTCAAAACGGCGATGGCTACCTGGAAGGGGACCGGGGGCGCTCCTTTCCCCGGCAGTACGCGTGGACACAGTGCTTTTTCCCGGGGGGCTCTCTGATGCTCTCCGTGGGAGAGATCCCCCTTGGCCCCTTCAGTTTCACCGGAATCATCGGCATTATACAGACAGGGGGGAAGGAATACCGCCTTGCTACCTATCTGGGCGCAAAGGCGGTGCAGATTCAGCGCGGCGCGCTGATCATCCGGCAGGGAGACCTGCTGTTTACCGCCGCTCTGCTGGAACAATCCCCCTTTGAGCTGAGGGCTCCGGCAGCAGGCGCCATGACGCGGACGATCCGGGAAAACGCCGCCTGCCGGGCTGCCTATCAGCTGCAGGAGAAGAGCCGAACGATTCTGGAGTTTTCCGCAGACAACGCCGCCTTTGAATACGAATACCCGGAATAAAAGAATCGGTCATTCCGGGACAACGTCTCGCAATGACCGAAGTCAATCAGATTGGGGTTTTCAGGAAGGGGACCCGCCGGGGGCAACTTCATTTGCGGTTTCAATCCCTCAGTTCCCGATTCATTCACGGTTTCGGAGCTCCTTCTCCAGCTGAAGGGCGGTATCTGTATAATTGGTAAAATAGCAATCCACGCCCAGCGCAATGGCCCCGGGGATGTCCTCTGTGCCGGTCCAATAGACGCAGAATTTCTTGCCGCTTTCATGGACGCTGTCGCAGTTTTCCCGGGTCATCAGGGTGGATTTCACGCAGATGATATCCATCGCGTCGCAGGCGATTCCGTACTCCACCGCCTCCTGCTCTCGGCACAGCAGGATTTTTTTCATGTCCGGGAAAATGTCCTCCAGCTGCTCCAGCGGTTCAGAGGAAAAGCACTGGACAATGACTTGATCCTCCATCCTGTACTCCCGGATCAGATCTGTAAATGCTTCCACCTGTCCCGCCCCGGTTTTCAGCTCGATTACATAGAAAACAGAGTTCTGATATCGCTCAAAGACCTCCCGGAGGGTGTGGATTCCCTCGCCGTTGGCGGTCCGCAGCTGACGGATCTCCTCGTCTGTCATGTCGGCGTACAGGCGGTCCACGCCGGCGATCCGCTGGGCGGATTCATCGTGGGACACGTACAGCGTCCCCTCCTTGGAGGAAACCAGGTCCTGCTCGATGTAATGGGAGCCCTGCTCAATTGCCAGATCATAGGCGGCAAAGGTGTGCTCCACCTCGTAGCCCGAAGCGCCCCGGTGGGAATAAATGTGCTCCGCGTACTGCCAGTCCGGGTCCTGCTCTGATTCCGGTTGAGACACTTCGCCGGAAGGAGCGGAGGAGCTGTCAGCGTATTCCGTGAAAAGCGGGGCGGATTCTTCCGGGCTGGACACTGCTTCCGGCTCCGATGCGGTTCCGGCATCGGATGAACCGGACCATGACACTGCGGATACAGATTGGCTCCCGTCAGCGTCCGGATTGGAACGGGCACCGGTACAGGCGGTGAGAAAAGACAGCGCGAGGATGCTCACGCTGAGACAGACGGCTTTTTTCATCATGCTTGATTCCTCCTGTGAGAAGACAGGGGTGACCCGCTCAGCTGCATCAGGCCATCCTGTAAGGGCAGTATACCACAGCTTATGTACGGAAAAAAGACTGATTTTGCAGGTTCCTGTACACCGATCATTGAAGAAAAACGGAGGGGGTGACGGAGAGGGCGGAAGCAGAGGAGACCCGCCGCCAGATTGTATTCCTTTGAAAAATGTGCTATCATTCATACAAATAAAAAAGCGGTCCGGGAGCAGGGAGCCGGCGCAAATCAAAATGAAACGGATGGAGCATATGATCAGAACAAAAGACGATCTCATAAACTTGGTGGAGGAATGGGGCTTTCTGCCCTATTTTGCCAATGAAATCAAAGGTTTTTCCATTGAAGAGCAGATTGCTCCGGAGCTGTGGTTCGGAGATCAGGAAGGAGCCTGGGAGTGGAAGGGGCCGGTGATCCAAACCGCAGGCTGTGCCTATGGAAAGTTCTTCGGGAAAAAAGCCGCCTACATCAGCAAAGCGTGGTTTCCCGACTTTGCCAATTACCGGAGAGACGGGTACGTTTTTGACGCCCGATACGAGGATGGGCTGGCATCCCGCCGGGATTGGGACCTGTTTCAGCTGGTGGATGCCAGCGGGCCGGTTCTGTCCAAAGAGCTGAAACGGCTGGGAAATTACAGAAAAGGCGGCACGCCGGGCTTTGACACCTGCATGACCCGGCTGCAGTCCCAGTGCTACGTTCTCATCAGCAACTTTGTCTACCTGCGGGACAAGTGGGGACGTCCTTACGGGTGGGGCGTAGCGGAGTACGCCACTCCGGAGCAGTTCATGGGCAGCGATTTCACAGAGCGGGTCTACACCCGTGCGCCGGAGGAATCCTTTCAGAGAATCCTTGCACATCTGAAACAGCTGCTGCCTGAGGCGGAGGAAAAGACGCTGAAAAAACTCATCGGCTGATCCGGAACAGCTGCCCCGCCTGATGATCTGCCCCGGCGTCCACGGCGGGAAGAAGCGGGCGGAGCATACGCCCGAAGAGAAACCATGTGAAATCAGGTCACAAACAGGAGGTTTGAGTATGATTTTTCAACGAAGGTACAAAGAAAAACAGCCTGTTCTGGCAATCTGCTATGATTTTGACAAGACACTTTCGCCGGATGATATGCAGGCCCAGGGCTACATCCAGTCAGTGGGATACGATGTGGAGCAGTTCTGGCACGAGTCCAATCAGATGGCCACAAAAAATGACATGGACAGCAATCTCGCTTATATGTATAAGATGGTCCGGGAGGCGAGAGGCAATTTTGTGTTCAGCAAAAAGAAGCTGGAGGAGTACGGAGCCGGCGTGGATCTGTTTCCCGGTGTTGCAGAGTGGTTTGACCGGATCCGCAGGTACGGAAAAGAATACAATGTCATCGTGGAGCATTACATCATCTCCTCCGGACTGAAGGAGATGATCGAAGGGACGGAGATTGCAAAAAAGGGCGTTTTTGAAAAAATATACGCCAGCTCGTTTTTCTACGATGACCGGGGCGTTGCGGTCTGGCCCGCACAGGTCATCAACTACACCAACAAAACCCAATTCCTGTTCCGCATTGAGAAGGGCGTGCTGGACGTCAACGACCCCGGCGTCAACGATTATTTTCCCCCGGAGAACATTCGGGTGCCCTTCAGAAACATGGTGTACATCGGTGACAGCGTGACGGACATTCCCTGCATGAAGCTGGTCAATACCTACGGCGGGCACTCCATCGGGGTGTTCAATCCTGCCACATCAGACAAAACCAAGGTCTTTCAGATGATGCGGGACAATCGCATCCGGTACTTTGCCCCCGCGGACTACTCAGAGGGCACGGAGCTGGACCGGCTGATGAAGGCAATTATCAAAAAGACTGCGGCCTTTGAGCTGCTGCAGGAGAAGCACATCTCCGACACCATGGAAACCCGGGAGGCATCCCAAAGAGCGCAGACGGTTCTATAATCAACAGGCGGAACAGGACGCAGACAGCTGCAAAGAGCTGCTTGTGATGTTGTACTGAGGACGCCCGGCGCAGACTGAGATAAAGAGGGAAGCGGCCCGGCGGAAGGGTTACATTTGAAACCGCTCGTCATCTGTGAGGAGGAAAACAATGGTTGGAACATATAAGGTCATCACCCTGTGCGGGAGCACACGCTTCAAAGATGCCTTCATAGAAATGCAGAAGAAGCTGACGCTGGCGGGGAATATTGTCATCAGCGTCGGCCTGTTCGGCCATTCCGGCGACGACGAGGTGTGGGAGAACATGGACGAAGGCACGCTGACCAAAACCAAGGAAATGCTGGACGATATGCACAAGCGCAAGATCGACATGGCGGATGAGATTTTTGTCATCAATGTGGGCGGCTACATCGGCTCCAGCACCCGCTCGGAGATCAATTACGCCAAGGCGGCGGGAAAACCCGTGCGGTATTACACTGATTTCCAAAATGACCAGAAACACTGAATTATATGTTTAAACTCGTAATAATCCACAGGCTGTGGACGGAGAGGGCGGCCCGAGGATAAAGAGGAAAAAGGGCAGAACAGAGGAAAAACAGAACTCTGACGGAGCGGCGTTTTTATCACCATGCCTCTGCGTTCCCTGCTCATGAGAAGGACGTGATTCCTTCTGGTACAAAAGCCCCCTCGTCTATCACCATCCGTTGCGGTCTGCTCTTTGATTAGGACAAAAAAGTGATTGTCATTATAAAAAGTTAATTCCGATACATTTTGCCCGGAGAGAGGGGGAAAATAACAGCGGATGTGACAGGCTTTTTCCGTTTCCGAAGAATCAGACTGTGAGGGCAGAACATTTTGACATGTACGGAGAACAGCCAGCTATCGAGTTTTCCCATCTCCCCTGTTATCATGAAACCATCCTAACAGGGGAGAAAGCGGAACAACAGCTTCCCCACTGAACGACAGGAAGGAAACACAAAGAGGAGGCAACTCAATATGAAGAAACTCATTTCTCTGATCCTGGCATTGGCTATGGTTCTCTCTCTGGCAGCCTGCGGCGGAGGCAGCAGCGCCAATGCGGGCACCGATGCTGCCGCCGGCTCTGCTGCTCCTGCGGCAGAGGAGAAAAAGTCCTACTCCACCGACACCCTGGTGGTTGACATCTGGGACAACAACCAGCTGGCAGGCCTGCAGAAGATTGCAGACGAATGGTCCGAGAAATCCGGCGTCAAGGTGCAGATGAACGTCATCTCCTGGGTCGAGTACTGGACTCTGCTGGAGGCCGGCGCTTCCGGCGGTAAAATGCCCGACGTGTTCTGGATGCACATCAACGAGGCCGAGAAGTACATGGACGCCAATGTTCTGCTGAATCTGGACGACTACATTGCCGCTGATGACAAGATTGACCTGGCCAACTACTACGAGGGCATCGTGGACATCTACAACCACAACGGCTCCCAGTACGCCCTGCCCAAGGACCACGACACCATCGCTCTGCTGTACAACAAGGCCATTTTTGACAAGTACGGCGTTGAGTATCCCACCGACGACTGGACCTGGGACGACTACGCTGCCGCTGCCGCCAAGATCACCGAGGCCGGCAAGGCTGACGGCGTGTACGGCACCGCTATGAACACCAACGACGGCCAGGACGGCTGGTACAACTTCATCTATGACTGGGGCGGATACCTGCTGAGCGAGGATAAGAAGACCTCCGGTATGGACGACCCCAACACCATCGCCGGTATGACCTGGCTGGCGGACAACCTGTTCCCCTCCATGCCTGAGCAGAACCTGATGGCTGACACCGATCCTGACCAGATGTTCATGAGCGGCCTGATTGGCATGATGCTCCAGGGCTCCTGGATGGTCAACAGCTTCTACACTGCTGAGAACGCTGCCGACTACGCATGGGCTGAGATTCCCTACAACGATGCCAACGGCAACGGCACCGCCGATGAGGGCGAGCGCTGCTCCCTGTACAACGGTCTGGGCTGGGCCGCTTCCGCCAACACCAAGGATCCCCAGGCTGCTTATGACCTGATCTCCGCCTTCTGCTCCGAGGAAGGCCAGCTGAAGCAGTCCGAGTACGGCGTGACCATGGCTGGTTACAAGGGCGCCTCTGATGCATTCCCCTCCGCGTTCGACGGCATGGACATCTCCGCCTTCCTGAAGGTTGAGGAAAACGGCACTCTGATTCAGCATCCTGCTTCCCGCTACACCACCCGCTGGGAAGGCGCCTTCACCACCGGCATGATCCCCGCATGGCAGAATCCCTCCAGCATGGAGCAGGTCTGCAAGGATATGGCCGCTGAGATGAACGCAGTTCTGGCTGAAGAGTAATCAAAGCCCGCTATCAACCGCAAACAGCACAAATAGTTTGTTTTCCTTCTCCTTAGGGTCGGGGCTTCGGCCCTGACCCGAATCTTTTTCTCACAGTTTAAAACGATTCGATTGACATTGTTTCACAGCTGTGGTACCGTTTTGGTACAACTGCGCCGTTCCATAGGAGTGTGAAATGAAAGCCAAGGATACCGCCAAGCGGAATAAATATTATCACTGTCTGGAGTACGACCACGAGCAGTCAGGAGAGTTGCGCCTGATCGCCTGCGGCATGGAGCGGTGTGACCCCGGGGCCCAGAACGGGCCCCACCGGCGGGACTGCTGGCACCTTCATATCGTGCGCTCCGGCACCGGCACGCTGTACGCCGGCGGCCGGGAATACCATCCCCATGCCGGGCAGATGTTCCTGCTCAAGGATGGGGAGATGGTGGAATACATCGCTGACCGATCTGATCCGTGGAACTACTGTTGGGTGACCTACAACGGGACGCAGGCGGAGCAGATTTCCCGGGAGATCGGGTTCACAGAGGGGGTTTACTGTCTGGACTCCGCTGTGGAGGCCAGGGAGTTCTTCGAGCTGATCCGCCGGATGCACGAAAAGCCGGAGATGAACTACGTCAACGACCTGCGCCGCCGGGGCATCCTGCTGGAGTTTCTCTCCCTGGCTTTACAGGCCACCGAAACCCCCGAGCGCCGCATGGAGCGCCGCTACGAGTACTCCCCGGAGGTCTACGTCCAGCGGGCGGTGGACTTCATCCATTACAACTACGCAACCATCCATGTCAGTGACATTGTGGAATACATCGGTTTCACCCGCAGCTATTTCTCCACCCTGTTCAAACGCCATATGGGCGTTTCCCCTCAGGAGTATCTGATGCAGTACCGGATTCAGCAGAGCTGCCGGATGCTGCGGGAAACCGCCCTGCCTGTGCAGGAAATTGCCGCTCAGGTAGGCTACGACAACCCTTTGATCTTTTCTCGTTCGTTTAAACACGCCTGCGGCGTCAGCCCTTCCGAGTATCGGAAGCAGGCCGCGGCAAAAGGAGGACACAACCAATGAAAAACCGGACCCTTGCCCCAACCCCTCCCATGGGCTGGAACTCCTGGAACACTTTTTACGATCAGATCAATGATGAACTCATTCGCACCACGGCGGATGCCATGGTGGAGCAGGGCCTGCTGGAGGCAGGGTATGAATACCTTATTGTCGATGACTGCTGGAGCATGAAAGAGCGGGATCAGCAGGGACGACTGGTGCCTGACCCGGAAAAGTTTCCCCAGGGCATGAAAGCGGTGGCGGACTACGTCCATTCCAAGGGGCTAAAGTTCGGCATCTATTCCTGCTGCGGTGTGCGCACCTGTGCGGGCTATCCGGGCAGCTTTGAGCACGAGTTCTCCGATGCAGAGCAGTTTGCTGAGTGGGGCGTGGATTATCTGAAATATGATAACTGCCACCGCCCCAGCACGCTGACCACGCCCATGCTGTACCGGCGCATCAGCATGGCACTGCGCAACAGCGGCCGGGAGATTCTGCTGGCCGCCTGCCAGTGGGGCACGGAAAATGTCCACCATTGGATCCGCTCCGCCGGCGCCCAGACCTTCCGCTCCACCGTGGACATTCAGGACTCCTGGCACTCCATTGAGACCATCGCCCTGTCCCAGATGGAAAACCAGTGCTTCAACGGCCCGGAGTGCTTCAACGACATGGATATGCTGGTGGTGGGGATGTACGGAAAGGGAGTGAACCCGGAGGCCTCCATGGGCGGCTGCTCCGATGAGGAGTATCAGACCCATTTTGCCCTGTGGGCCATGATGAATTCCCCGCTGATCATCGGCTGTGACATCCGCTCCATGTCCGCCAAAGCCAGGGAAATCCTGACCAACCGGGAACTGATCGCCATCAATCAGGACCCGGAGTGCCGGAGCTGCTGCCGGCTGCCGGTGTACGGCAATCCTGACGCCTTTGTGCTGGTGAAGCCCCTGGAAAACGGCGAGTATGCTCTGGGCTTTTTCAACTTCAGCGACACGCCCTTCAATGTTGCCCTGAACTTCTGGGATATGGGGCTGACTTCCGCTTCCGGCCGTGGGCTGCGGTTCCGGGACTGCCTGCTCCACAAGGATCTGGGGCTGCAGCGGGAGTGCTTCGCCCCCCAGGTGATGCCCCACGGCTGCAAGGTCTACCGCTGCACGGTGGAGCGGCTGTGATATGACCCGCCACACCTGCATGCGTTGCGGAGCAGGGCTGTGCGGGGATGAGATCGCCCTGTACAAAAAGCTGGTGTTCCGGGGGGCGGAGGAATATCTGTGCCTGGACTGTCTGGCGGCGGACTGCTCCACCACCCGGGAGAAGCTGGAAACGCTCATCGCCTATTACCATCGGACGGGCATCTGCACCCTGTTTGCCAAGTGGGAATCGGAGCCTCCAGCAGGCTGCCGATAAAAAAACGGGTTCCCTGCAAAGGACGGCTCTGGGCTATGCACTTCCCCAGTCTGCGGGACTGCCATTTACAGCGTGGGAAACGCTGGCATCAGCTGCATTGTCTCCCGCCGCTGGAGGAGGAGCACAGTGTCAGATCCTGCTTTAGGGAGAGAATCAATCAACAGATACGGCGGGCTGCCTGCGCAGCCCGCTTTTTTCTGGGAAGCATGGTGAGCTGCGCCTGTTGCGCACAGCCCTTATTTGCATTCTTACCGGGATTTGCTATAATGACAGATACGAAACAAACGGTTTCAGCCTTTGTTGGCAAAGGCCTGTCCGGTGGGGAAGTCGGAACGCAGACGACATTCTTCCAAAAAGGATGGGAACACCGGGGGATGGGGCCAGAATCCAGGGATGAGGAGGGGCGGAGATGAACAAAAGCGCGATCAGACAGTTTGCAATCCGGGCGAGAACCAGACTGCTTTCCGATGTCAAAAAACGGGCAGAACAGCTGGGAATCACCGAAGCAGGAGCCTCCCCCTCTTTCCCTCCGTTTCCAGGGGAGGAAGAAGGCCGAAAAACCGGTATCAGTGCGCCGTTTCCGCTCACAGAAGGGGTGCTTCGCCAGCGCCAGCGGCTGGTACAGACCATTCTGCAGAAGGCGGAGGAGTCCAGCTATAAAACCGCTTACCGCCTTTTCCTGGAGGAAACGGCCCGCGCCTGGTTCATCCGGCTGATCGCCATCCGGTTTATGGAGGTCAATGACTACCTTCCCCTTCGGGTGCTGTCCTCCCGGTCAGGCAGGCCGGAGCTGGTCACCAGCCCCTCTGACGCCTCACTGACCTTGACAGAAGAGGACGAAGAGATTCTCCGGCATCTGAAAAAGGACAACCGGGAGGACGAGCTGTTCCAGATGCTGTTTCTGCGGCAGTGCAGCCGGCTGAGCGGTCTTTTTCCCCGCTTGTTTGCCCCTCCCGGGGACTGCAGCGAGCTGCTGATGAACCTCTCTGTGACAGATCAGGAGGGAGTCGTCTGGCATTTAGTCCATGACATCCCCGAGGAGGCATTCGACGTAAAACGGGGCGGTCAGGTGGAGCTGATGGGCTGGCTGTACCAGTACTACAACACCGAGCCGAAGCATCAGGTGATCGACGTTTTCAAGGGAAGGCCCGTCAGCAGGGAAGATATCCCTGCGGCGACCCAGGTGTTTACCACGGAGTGGGTGGTCAGGTACATCGTTGACAATTCCCTGGGGCGCTGCTGGCTGGAGCAGCACCCGGAGAGCGGGCTGAAACAATTCCTCCGGTATTACGTTCAGCCGGAGGACACGCCCGGGGAATGCTGCCCCGGTTCTCCGGAAACGCTGAGGGTCCTTGACCCCTGTATGGGCAGCGGACATTTTCTGGTTTACGCCTTCGAGGTGCTGATGCACATCTATGAAGAGCGGGGCTATGAACCCAAAGATGCGGTGGGGTGCATCATGGAGAAAAACCTCTGGGGCCTTGACATTGATGAGCAGGTTGCCGGACTGGCGGCGTTCGTCATGACCATGAAAGCCATGGAGTATGACCGGGAGGCACTTTACAGAGCGGCCCGGTGGAACCTGTACGCCCCGGAGGGAGATCGTGAGGGAGAGAAATTCGGCTCCCTGATTCTGGTGGATTCCGCCCCGGAGCAGCCCCTTCCCTCCGGCGCTTCGGCAGCCGGGCAGGGCTTTCGCCGGGCGCTGGCCCAACGCTATGACGTGGTGGTGACAAATCCGCCCTATCTGAACCGCATGGACCGGAACCTGAAGGACTACGTCAAAGCGCGGTTCCGAGACGGCTGTGCAGATCTGTTCAGCGCCTTTGTGTACAGAAATCTTGCCCTGTGCAGAGAAAACGGCTATGCCGGCTTTATGACGCCCTACGTTTGGATGTTCATCAAAAGCTATGAAAAGCTCCGCAGAATGGTGATTTCTCAGAAGGAAATTACCACTCTGATTCAGATGGAGTATTCGGCCCTTGAGGACGCCACCGTTCCAGTGTGCGCCTTTGTGCTGAAAAACGGACAAGGCAGCGGAACGGGGGAGTACTTCCGCCTGACAGAGTTCCGGGGCGGCATGAAGGTGCAGGAGGAACGGTATCTGGAAGCCCTCGCCGCACCCAAGTGCGGATATCGGTTCACGGCCCGGCAGGCCGGTTTTGCCAGACCGCCCGGAGCGCCCATCGCCTATTGGGCAAGTGAGCCTCTCTATCGGGCGTTTGAAACGGGGACGCTGCTGGGGGAGCTGGCGGACTCCAAACAGGGAATCGCCACCGCCGATAACCGCCGCTTTCTGCGGCTGTGGTTTGAATGTGATGTCAATCAAATCCATTTTCACTGCTCCAGCCACGAGGAGTCCCGGCGGTCGGAGCTGAAGTGGTATCCCTACAACAAAGGGGGAGCGTTCAGAAAATGGTACGGCAACAACGACTATGTGGTCAACTGGCAGCACGACGGTGCGGAGCTGCGCAGCTTCCGCAATTCGGTGATTCGAAATCCCGATTATTGCTTCCGGGAATGCGCCAGCTGGTCGCTGGTCACCTCCGGCGCTGCAGCGTTCCGGTATAAGCCCGGCGGCCATCTTTTTGATGTGGCCGGAATGAGCCTGTTCTCACAGGACCTGCTCTGTTATCTGCTGGGACTGTGCAACACCAAGGTGGCTATGAGCCTGCTCCGCATCCTTGCTCCTACGGTGAACTATCAATGCGGAGATATTGCTAATCTGCCCGTTTTGGTGAACAGAGCCAGGGTAGAGGAGATCGAAGCCCTGGTCAGAGAGAACGTTTCCCTGGCCCGCCGTGACTGGGATTCCTTTGAGCTCTCCTGGGATTTTCAGTGCCATCCGCTGATGGAAGTCCGTTCCAAAGTGGGAGCGCCGCCTGAAACCGGCGGCATCCGCCTGGAAGAGTGTTACAGGATCTGGGAACGCCAGTGCAGCGAGCGATTTGAACGGCTCAGGAAAAACGAAGAAGCGCTCAACCGCATTTTCATTGACATTTACGGCCTGCAGGGAGAGCTGACCCCTGAGGTGGCGGAGAAAGACGTCACCGTCCGCAGAGCTGACCTCCAACGGGATGTGAAAAGCCTGATCTCCTACGCTGTGGGATGTATGTTCGGGCGGTATTCACTGGACGAGCCCGGTCTGGCCTTCGCAGGGGGGAAGTGGGACTGCAGCAGGTACACGGCTTTTCGGCCTGTTGCGGACAACATCATCCCCATCACCGACAGGGCATATCTGGAGGACGACATCGTCTCCCGGTTCTGCCGGTGGCTGGAAGCGACGTACGGTGAGCAGTCGCTGGAGGAAAACCTCAGCTTCATCGCCAAAGCGCTGGGCGGCAGGGGAAAGACCAGCCGGGAGATCCTCCGGAACTACTTCCTCCGGGACTTTTTTGGGGAGCACTGTACCGCCTGCTCTGTTGCCGGATCCGGAAAGCGTCCCATTTACTGGCTCTTTGACAGCGGCAAGAAGAACGGCTTCAAGGCCCTCATTTACCTTCACCGCTACAGCCCCGATGACGTGGAAAACCTGCGTATCGGCTATCTCCACCGCCTGCAGCGCATTTACGAGGGGGAGATTCACCGAATGCAGGAGATCATCCAGCAGAACAAGACCCCACGGGAGACCGCTCGGGCCAGGAAACGGAAAGAAAAGCTGCAAAAGCAGCTGGAGGAGTGCGGAGCTTTTGATCAGAAGCTGGCGGATCTGGCCGGGAGCCGGATTGAGCTGGATCTGGATGACGGCGTGAAGGGGAACTACCTCAAGCTGCAGACAGACATAACCGGAGGGTTCCGGGAGGTGCTGGCCAACACCAGGGCCATTGCAGGAAAGGGGTAACAGCGCCTGAGTTCGGGCTGCCGGTGGGGTTTGCCTGTTTGCCCCCGGTTTTTCACAAAGAATGCGGGAGTTTTCTTTTCTGATTTCTCTGTAAAATGCCCCTCCAACAGCGCTGAATTGTGAATTCTGCACCGTGAAATCAACTTTACAATCCTGTCATTTCCTGCTATAATAATGCGTACGGTTTTTAGAATGCGATGGTATGCCGATAAAACCGTGGGCTGCTGCGCTGTGGGTATCTGCCGGAGGGGAGGTTCCTTCCGAAACGGTATGCTGTGTGTCCAGGGCGCAGCCATTCTTACATAACCATAACGACTGAACGGAAGTCTTTTTCTCAGGGAGAAAAAGAGTCGGAGGGAGTGAATCCTTTGCTGAAAAGCATGACTGGCTACGGACGGGGCGAAGTATCCGGAAGCGGCCGTTCCTTTGTGGTAGAGGTCCGAAGTGTCAACAACCGCTATTTGGACTGCAACATCCGGCTGCCCCGCGTGTACATCTGCGCGGAGGACGGAATCAACAAACGGGTGAAATCCACCATTTCCCGGGGCAAGGTGGACGTGTTCGTCACCATTGAGCACACCGCCGAGGAGCCGGTGACGGTGACCGTGAACGAAGGCATCGCCGGCGGCTACAAGCAGGCGCTGGATCAGCTGGCAGAAACGTTCGAGCTGAAAAACGACGTCACTGCCGGTCTGCTTTCCAGGTTCCCGGATGTGTTCCGGGTGGAAAAGGTCCCTGAGGACCTGGAGGCGATGACTGCGGAGCTGCACCAGGCTGCGGACAAGGCGCTGGCTGATTTTGACGCCATGCGTACCCGGGAGGGAGAGAAGCTGGCAGAGGATTTGCTGAGCCGCCTGGACACCCTGGAGGAGTACACCGGAAAGGTGGAGCAGCGCTCCCCGGAGCGGGTGGCCGCCTACCGGGAAAAGCTCACCGCCCGCATCAGAGAGGTGCTGGAGGATCGCCAGATGGACGAAGCCCGTATCCTGACGGAAGCTGCGATTTTTGCCGACAAGGTGGCGGTGGACGAGGAGACGGTTCGCCTTCGCAGCCATATCGCCCAGTTCCGGGATATGATTGCCCACGGAAGCCCCATCGGACGGAAGCTGGACTTCCTGGTCCAGGAGATGAACCGGGAGACCAACACCATCGGTTCCAAAGCAAATGATCTGGACATGTCTGCTATGTGTGTGGATATGAAGGCGGAGCTGGAAAAAATCCGCGAGCAGATCCAGAACGTGGAGTGACCATGGCGCTGCGGTTATTGAACATCGGCTTCGGCAGCATGGTCTCTGCCAGCCGCATTCTGGCGGTGGTCAGCCCGGACTCCGCCCCCATCAAACGCCTGATTCAGGAGAGCCGGGAGCGGGGCACCGCCATTGACGCCACCTTCGGCCGCAAGACCCGGGCGGTGCTGGTGATGGACACCGACCATGTGATTCTCTCCGCTCTGACGCCGGAAGCGCTGTCAGCCCGGCTGAACGGCAGGGAAGCCAGCGCTGCAGAGGAGGAAGAAGCATGAATAAAGGTCTGATTATTGTGATCTCCGGCCCCTCCGGCACCGGAAAGGGAACGGTCATTGATCTGCTGAAGACGCGGAGGGAGTTTTCCTTCTCTGTCTCCCACACCACCCGGTATATGCGCACCGGCGAGGTGGACGGCACCAGCTATCACTTTGTGACCAGAGAGGCGTTTGAACAGCTGATCGCCGAAGGAAAAATGGTGGAGACCACCATTTACTCCGACAACTACTACGGCACCTCCTACGCCGCCATTGAGGACGTCATCGCCACCGGTCAGGACGTTCTGCTGGATATCGAGGTGGAAGGCGGCCGGAACATCCGCAAGAAGTACCCTGAGGCGGTGGAAATCTACCTGCTGCCCCCCTCTATGGAGGAGCTGGAACGCCGCCTGCGCGGGCGGGGAACCGACCCGGAAGAGGTCATCCGGAAGCGCCTGGCCCGGGCCAGAGAGGAGCTTGCGGAGCTGAGAGACGGCAAAACCGTCTATGACTACTATGTGGTGAATCACACCGTGGAGCAGGCTGCTTCTGAGATCGAAGAGATTCTCAACGCGGAAAACCGCAGCAGAGCCCGCCGGATGGCGCTGCCGGGACAGCTGCTGAACGGTGAGAGTATTAAATAAGCGCAATGCTGATACAATGATATTAGACGGACGGTCCGCTGTCTGCGGTCCGTATGACGATGGAAAGAGGGAGAATTATGATTCTGTATCCGATGAATGAAATGCTGACTCAGGTCAAAAGCCGCTATGAGCTGGTCAATCTGGTGGCCCGCCGCGCACGCCAGATCACCTCTGCCGCCGAGAAGAAGGAGGGCGATGAAAGCTGGGAGCCTCTGACGGAGAAGCCCGTCACCATGGCGCTGAACGAAGCCTGGGCCGGCAAGCTGCCCATGGAGGACCAGAAAGCAGAGGAAACTCAGGACTAAAGTCTCCTGCCCCTTGACCGCGCGCAATTGCTGCGCCGACAGGCAGCAGGCACAGAACAGCAGGCAAAGGCAAGCGGCGGTGGCAAGGACTGTCTCTTGCCTTTGCGTCTGTCATTGAAGCGGTGGGCTTGCGGAGAAGCGCCAGGAACACAGCTGGAAAAGGGAACAAAGTACGGGGAGGTGTGGGCTGTTGGAACCGATGTATTACGGACGGGTTGCGGTGTCCGCCGCCACCTATGCCATTGACAAGCCTTACCTTTATCAGATTCCCGTGCCGCTGTGGAAGCAGGCCGTGCCGGGAATGCGGGTGCTGGTTCCGTTTTCTCAGGGCAACCGTCTGACGGAGGGGATCCTGCTGGAGTGCTTCCAGGGACCGGCACAAAAGCGGGTCAAAAGCATCTACAGTCTGCTGGATGACCGGCCGGTGCTGAAGGAACAAAGCCTCCGCCTGGCTCTTTGGATGAGGGAGCGGTATTTCTGCACCGTTTACTCTGCGGTGAAGTCGATGCTCCCCGCGGGGCTGTACTACGCCGCCAAAGAGGAATACCAGCTGGCAGAGAACGTCCGCCCGGAACAGGCGCTGGATCAGACCGCCGGCGCCCCGGTGCAGCGGAAAATGCTGGAATACCTGCTCCAAAAGGGAGCGCCGGTGAGCCGTGAGCAGCTCTATGCCGCCAGCGGCAGCAGCCTGCCGAGCCAGGCGCTGAAGGGCCTGCTGGAAAAGGGCCTGCTGACCCGCTCCACCAGCGTCTCCCGAAACGTGGGGGACAAAACCGAGCAGATTGCCGCTCTGACCTGTACGGCGGAAGAAGCCGTTGCCCAGATCGGAAAAGGCGCCAAGGCTCAGCGGGCGGTGATTCGCCTGCTGGAGCAGGCGGGCAGCGCGTCCATCAAGGACATTGGCTACTTCACCGGTACCAGCCGTCAGACCGTCAGAAAGCTGGAGGAAAAGGGGATCGTTTCCCTGTTTCAGCGGGAAGTCTACCGCCGCCTGGAGACCGGCACGGTGGAGCATCAGGACCCGCCCCGGCTGAATGAGGAACAGACCGCTGCCTTTGACGGCATCTCTGAGCTGCTGAGCCGAAAAACACCCGGCTGCGCCCTGCTTTATGGCGTCACCGGCAGCGGAAAAACCGAGGTGTACATCCGGCTGATTCACAGAGTCATCCGGGAAGGGCGCACGGCGCTGGTGCTGGTGCCGGAAATCGGCCTGACGCCCCAGCTGCTGCATCGGTTTGAAGCCCAGTTTGGGCAGAACGTGGCGATTCTCCACAGTTCTCTGCCGGCCGGCGCCCGGTACGATGAGTGGAAGCGGGCCAGAGACGGCAAGGCTCAGGTGGTGGTGGGCACCCGCTCTGCGGTGTTTGCCCCGCTGGACCATCTGGGGCTCATCATTCTGGACGAGGAGCAGGAGAGCAGCTACCAGTCGGAGCAGAGCCCCCGCTACCACGCCAGAGAGATCGCAAAATACCGCTGCGCCCAGTCCGGAGCGGTGCTGCTGCTGGGTTCCGCCACCCCCAGCGTGGAGAGTATGTACCTGGCACGGAAGGGTGTCTATCACCAATTCCGGCTGCAAAAGAGATACAACGAACAGGCCATGCCTGATGTGGAAATCGTGGATATGCGCCAGGAGCTGCGCTCCGGCAACAGCACCTGCATCAGCGCTCCGCTGCGGCGGGAGCTGCAGAGAAATCTGGAGCAGGGAGAACAGGCGGTGCTGTTTCTGAACCGCCGGGGCACCAGCCGCATGGCGGTCTGCGTGGAGTGCGGCGAGACACCGGAGTGCCCCAACTGTTCCGTTAAGCTCACCTACCACAAGGACAACAACCGAATGATGTGCCACCACTGCGGGTTTTCCCGAAGAATGGAGCCGGTGTGCCCCAGCTGCGGCGGCGCCATGAGCTTTGTGGATGCGGGTGTTCAGATGGTTCAGGAGCAGCTGGAAGCGCTGTTTCCCGGCGTGGGCATCCTGCGGATGGATGCGGATTCCGTTTCCGCCTCCAACAGACACGAGGATATTCTGGCAAAGTTTGAGCAGCAGAACATCCCCATTCTGCTGGGCACACAGATGGTGGCCAAGGGGCTGGACTTTGAGAACGTTACGCTGGTGGGAGCGGTGGACGCAGATCAGGGGCTGTATGTGGATTCCTACCGGGCGGGGGAGCGTGTGTTCTCCCTGCTGACTCAAGTCGTGGGTCGGGCCGGGCGGGGCAGCCGCACCGGCCGTGCGGTGATCCAGACCTTCACCCCGAAAAACGACATCATCACCTGCGCGGCCAGACAGGACTACGATGCATTTTACGAGAGTGAAATTCACTTGCGGGAGGCCCGCAGGGTTCCGCCCATCCGGGACCTGTACCTGCTGACCTTCAGCGGCATCCGCGAGCACCAGGTGCTGGAAAGCGCCCGCCGGCTGGAGAATGCCCTTGCCGTCTGGAGGAACAGCCCCGAGATGAGGGAGCATTCCTTTGCGGTTTACGGGCCGGCTCAGGCGCCGGTGCTGCGGGTGATGTGCCGTTACCGCTATCGACTGACCCTCGTCTGCAAAAACACGAAAAAAATACGGGAAATGCTGGCATTTCTGCTTCAGACGTTCCAAAAGGACCCGTTTAATAAAGGCGTCTCCATCTCAGTTGATCTGAATCCGATGGAGTAAAGCAAAAACACATTACACTGAACACTGCACGGAGGATGACCTGCTATGCTGAAAGAAATCGTGAAAAAAGGCGACCCTATTCTGACTAAGAAGTGCCATAAAGTCACAAAATTTGACAAGAAACTGAACAATCTGCTGGATGACATGGTGGAGACCCTGAAGGATTCCGGCGGTGTTGGCCTGGCCGCCCCCCAGATCGGCATCTGCCGCCGTGTGGTGGTGGTGATCAACGGCGAGGACCAGGTCATCGAGCTGGTGAACCCGGAGATTGTGGAGACCTCCGGGGAGCAGACCGGGCTGGAGGGCTGCCTGTCCCTGCCCGGAGAATACGGCGAGGTCACCCGCCCCATGGTGGTGAAGGTGAAGGCCCAGAACCGCACCGGTGAGTGGTTTGAGGTGGAGGATGAGGGCCTGACCGCCCGCTGCTTCTGCCACGAGCTGGACCACCTGGACGGCCATATGTTTGATGAGCTGTGCGACCGGCTGTACACCAATGAGGAGCTGGACGCCATGGCGGAAGAGGCTGAGGGGGAGGAAGAATGAGAATTGTCTTCATGGGAACCCCGGAGTTCGCAGTGCCCAGCCTGAAGCGCCTGGTGGCGGACGGACACGAGATTGCCGCTGTGTACACCAATCCGGATAAGCCCAAGAACCGGGGCATGAAAATGACCCCCAGTCCGGTGAAGGTCGCCGCGCTGGAGGCGGGGATTCCGGTGATCCAGCCCAGATCCCTTCGGGAGGAGGGGGTGCTAGAGGAGCTGACTGCGCTGGCTCCGGAGCTGATCGTGGTGGCGGCCTATGGCAAGCTGCTGCCCAAGGCGGTGCTGGAGCTGCCCGAATACGGCTGCATCAACGTTCACTCCTCGCTGCTGCCCAAATACCGGGGGGCCGCGCCCATCAACTGGGCTATGATCAACGGAGAGAAAGAGACCGGCGTAACCATCATGTATATGGCCGAGGGGCTGGACACCGGCGATATCATCGCCCAGACGGTGACACCCATCCAGCCGGAGGAGAACGCCGAGGAGCTGTACAGCCGCCTGGCGGAGCTGGGCGGAGCATTGCTGTCAGACACCGTGGTGAGCATTGCCAACGGCACAGCCCGGCGCACGCCCCAGGACGACAGCCTGCACACCTATGCGCCCATGCTGAGCCGGGAACTGAGTCCCATCGACTGGAACCGAAGCGCACAGGCCATCCACGACCAGATCCGGGGCCTGGTGCCCTGGCCGGCGACCACCTTTGAGCTGGAGGGAAAGACCTTCAAGGCCTATGCGTCCACTCTGGCTGGAAGTACGGAAAAAGCGCCGGGAACGCTGCTTGGCAGCGATAAGCAGGGAATATTGTTCGCTTGCGGAGATGGCAAGGCGTTGCGCCTTACAGAGCTTCAGGCCCCCGGAAAGAAGCGGATGAAGGCCGCTGACTTCCTGAGAGGGCATAAAATCTGATGAAGCAGCAGCCGAACACCGCCCGGGAGGCCGCCTTCTCCGTGCTGGAGAGCGCAAAGCGGGGGGCCTGGTCTGACGGGACGCTGAAAAGCGTCATTCGCAGCGCGAAGCTGTCCGGCCGGGACAGCGCCCTGTGCAGCCGGATCTGCTACGGCGTGCAGCAGAATCAGCTGCTGCTGGATTTTTGGATCAGCAAGTTTTCCAGGGTGCCACTGGAGAAGCTGGAGAGCTGTGTACACACCGCCCTGCGCATGGGGATGTACCAGGCTGCGCTGATGGACCGCATCCCGGACCGGGCGGCGGTCAGCGAGTCAGTGGAGCTGGTGAAACGCCACAGCCGCAACCCCAATTCCAGCCGGCTGGTCAACGGGATTCTGCGCAGCTTCTGCCGTCAGCTGAAAGCGCTGCCGGAACCTGAGAGCCTGAGCGTAAAGTACAGCCACCCCCAGTGGCTGGTGGAGCTGTTCCAAGCGGAGCTGGGGGACGGAGATGTGGAAGCGCTGCTGGCGGCGAACAACGCCCAGCCCCCCACCACCGTACAGGTGAACACGCTGAAAACATCTGAGGAAGTGCTGAGCGCACAGCTGCGGGAACAGGGCGTCACAGTGGAGCCTCACCCCTGGCTGCAGGGCTGCCTGGAGCTGCGGGGAACGGGCAGTCTGGAAGAGCTGCCCCAGTTCCAGCGGGGAGAATTTACGGTGCAGGACGCGGCGGCAAAGCTGACCGCTGTGGCGGCTGCGCCCCGACCGGGGATGCGGGTGCTGGACGTGTGCGCCGCCCCCGGCGGCAAGAGCTTTGCTGCGGCCATGGCCATGGAGAACGAGGGAGAGCTGATTTCCTGCGATGTGCAGGGCAAAAAGGTCCGGCTCATCGAATCCGGCGCGAAGCGGCTTGGTATTTCCATCTTGAAGGCACAGGTTCGCAACGGCAGGGAGTTCAACCCGGACTGGGAACAGTATTTTGACCTGGTGATTACGGATGTGCCCTGCTCCGGGCTGGGCATTATCCGCAAAAAGCCGGACATTCGCTTCAAGGAGCCCGGGCCACTGGGGCAGCTGCCCGCCATCCAGCTGGACATTCTCAGCAACGCTGCCCGGTATGTAAAACCCGGCGGAGTGCTGCTCTATTCCACCTGTACCGTGCTGAAACGGGAGAATCAGCAGGTTGTCAGCGCCTTTTTGCGGCAGAACGCTGATTATACTGTGGAGGAATTCACGCTGCCCGGACCGGCGGGAACCATTTCCGGGGGAATGGTGACCCTTTGGCCTCATATCCACGGAACCGACGGATTCTTCATGGCAAAGCTCCGCAGAAGAGAAAGTAAATGAGTATTTTTATGCCTGAATGAGTGGGATTGTCAGAACGTGACTGCAATTCCTTCTCATCAGACGAAGAGGAACGATATGACAGACATCAAATCCATGAGCCGGGAGGAGCTGGCGGCGTTTTTCCGACAGCTGGGGGAGCCGGCCTTTCGCTCCAAACAGGTTTTTCAGTGGCTTCACCGCGGTGTGGAGAGCTTTGATGAGATGACAAACCTGTCCAAGGCCCTGCGGGAGAAGCTGAAGGCGGAATGCCTGCTGACGGTGCCCAAAGTGGCTCGGAAGCAGGTATCCCGGCTGGACGGCACCATCAAATACCTGTGGCAGCTGGGGGATGGAAACTGCATTGAATCCGTGCTCATGCGTTACAAGCACGGCAACACCATCTGCGTCTCCTCAGAGGTGGGCTGTCTGATGGGCTGCGCTTTCTGCGCATCCACTCTGGGGGGCCTTGTGCGCCGCCTGACGCCGGCGGAAATTCTGGACCAGGTGATTTTCGTCCAGAAGGATTCCGGCCTGCCCATCTCCAACATTGTCATGATGGGCATCGGAGAGCCCTTGGACAACTTTGACAACGTGCTGCGTTTTCTGCAGCTGGTCAACGACCCGGATGGCCTGAACATCGGTATGCGCCACATTTCCCTGTCCACCTGCGGACTGGTGGACAAAATCGACCGGCTGGCGGAGCTGGACCTGCAGCTGACCCTTTCGGTTTCCCTCCATGCGCCGGACGACGCCACCCGCTCCCGGCTCATGCCGGTAAACCGAGCGGTGGGGGTAGAACGGCTGATGCAGAGCTGCCGGGGCTATTTTGAAAAGACCGGGCGGCGCATATCCTATGAGTACGCCATGGTGGACGGCATGAACGACAGCGACGAGCAGGCGGATCTGCTGGCCAGTCTGCTGAAGGGTCAGCCTGCCCATGTGAACCTCATTCCGCTGAATAACGTGGAGGAGAGCCCGCTGAAGCCCAGCCGCCGGGTGAAGCAGTTCCAGAAAAGGCTGGAACAGCACGGCGTGACCTGCACCGTCCGGCGAAAGCTGGGCAGTGACATAGATGCCTCCTGCGGACAGCTGAGGCGGAAAGCCATGAACCATAGCGCAAGGTAAGAAAAGCGACAGGGGGGAGCAGCCGATATGAACATAGCTGGAATCACAGACCGGGGTAAGATCCGCCGGGAGAACCAGGACGCCTTCTACACCTGGAAGGGAGAAGGGTACGCCCTGGGACTGGTGTGCGACGGCATGGGCGGCGCAAAGGCGGGCAACATTGCCAGCGCCATTGCGGCCCGGCGTTTTGCAGAGGTTGTGAGTTCCATGCCCGGAAGGCCGGAACCAAGGCTGACGCGGGCGGCGGAGCTGGCCAACGTTGCGGTGTACCAGCGGGCCAAGTCGGACGACAGCTGCTGGGGCATGGGTACCACGCTGGTGGCGGTGTTTGCCAGTGACACAGAAGCACATATCATCAATATCGGCGACAGCCGCTGCTATCTGATCCGGGATCAGGTCATCCGACAGGTGAGCCGGGACCACTCCCTGGTACAGGAGCTGGTGGATCTGGGGCGCATCACGCCGGAGCAGGCCCGGATCCACCCCAACCGAAACATCATCACCCGGGCGCTGGGGACAGAGCGGAATGTGCGCGGAGATCTGTATGTGGAGCCGCTGAACCCGGGAGACCGGCTGCTGCTGTGCTCCGACGGCCTGAGCAACGAGGTGCAGGATCACGAGATCCTGGAGCTGATGCAGGGAACCCCGGAGGAGAGCTGCCAGAAGCTGCTGGAGCTTGCGCTGGAACGAAACGCCCCGGACAACGTCACCGTGGTCATTCTGGAGGCGGAACGCTCCGAGACTGAGCAGGCAGAAGAAAGTGCATGATAACCTACAGAGATAGGAGTATACGGAACCTGTTTCGGAGGCACAGAGGGGAAACGGCTGTGATTCTGACAGGCAATCCAGAGCGGCTCGGCTTCCGGGCGCGCTGGATGATAACCCATCCGATAAAGGGAGAGATACGATGGATCAGAACATTGGAAAAATGTTGAATGACCGATATGAAATCCTGGACGTGCTGGGTGTCGGCGGCATGGCGGTGGTCTATAAGGCCAAATGCCACCGCCTGAACCGGCTGGTGGCGGTGAAGGTGCTGAAGCCGGAGCTGGCAGCGGACAAGGGCATTCGCAGCCGCTTCCACGATGAGTCCAAGGCAGTCGGCATGATGAGTCATCCCAACATCGTCAACGTCTTTGATGTGAATCAGGACGGAGATATCGACTACTTTGTCATGGAGCTGGTGGACGGCATCACGCTGAAGCAGTATATCCAGCGCCGGGGCGGCATTCTCAACTGGCGGGAGGCGCTTCACTTCAGCGTACAGATCCTGCAGGGACTGAGCCATGCCCACAGCCGCGGCATCATTCATCGGGATATCAAGCCCCAGAACATCATGGTGCTCCGGGACGGCAGCGTGAAGGTGGCTGATTTCGGCATCGCCTGTATTGCCGACGCCCAGAGGACAGTGACGCAGGAGGCGCTGGGCAGCGTCCACTATATCTCCCCGGAGCAGGCCAAGGGCAGCGACATCGACGCCCGCAGCGACATTTATTCCGCCGGTGTGGTGCTCTACGAGATGCTCACCGGCCGCCTCCCCTATGAGGGAGACTCTCCGGTTGCTGTTGCCATTCAGCATATCAACTCCATTCCGCTGGCGCCCCGGGAGCTGAATCCGGACATTCCGGTGGGCATGGAGCAGATCACTATGAAGGCCATGGCCCAGGACCGGGAGCTGCGCTACCCCAGTGCGGAGGCGATGCTGGCGGATCTGGAGACCTTCCGGAAGAATCCTGCCACGGTGTTTGACTACCAGAACCCCTGGATGCTCACCGAGCTGAAGGAGGTCAAACCCTATAACCCGGAACAATCGGAGATGAATCTTCCCCCTGAGGACAGGGAGCAGGACGATCTTCAGGAGGAGGAACAGGACAACGGCGGCAATCGCACCCTGTTTCTGATCATCGGAGCGGTGGCGGCGATCCTGCTGGTGGTGTTCTTCATCTTCCGGATGCTGTTCACCACCTTCCTGTCCGATGTTCTGGACGGCGGAACGGAGTACACAGTGCCGGAGCTGCTGGGCAAGACCTATACAGAAGCCCAGGAGATGATTTTCACCGACGAGACCATGAACGGACACTTCCGCATTGTGGTCAGTGAGGAGACCGCCTACAACGCGGCCTACGAGCCGGGACAGATTATTTCCCAGGATCCGCTGGGCGGCAGCGTCACCAAGAGTGAGGAGACGGAGATCACGGTGGTGATTTGCAGTGAGGAGACGGAGGAGACTCCGGATTTGATCATGCCGGACATCATCGGAGAGGATTACGCGGGCTGGGCGGACACCCTCAGCGAGAAGTACGGCGTTGTAGTCAAATACAGCTCCACCTATTCTGACAAATATGATGAGGGTCTCATCATCTCTACCGATCCCAAGGCTGGGGCCGTGCTGACCGAGGGGCAGACCGTGGACATCACCTACAGCAAGGGAGTCAAGGACACTTCTGTCACCATGGTTTCCCTCATCGGCATGACGGAGAACCAGGCCAAGTCCGCGCTGAAGGAGCTGGGATTGAAATGCGGCAGGGTGGTCACCGTGAGCAGCGACGAGGACGCCGGAAAGGTGGTATTCCAAAGCGTGAAGGCCAAGGACGAGGTGGAGCCGGGCACCAAGGTCGACCTGCAGATCAGCTCCGGTCCCAAGCCTGAGGACCCCGAACCGGCAGAGCCGGAAGAGCCGGAAGACCAGACAGAGGAGGAAAAGCAGGACGGAGATGAGGCGGAAGAGCCCTCTGACCTGCCGGAAGACGCAGCCCATGTGATCATGGTCAAGATGCCGGAGCAGCGCACCTCCAACTCCAGCGTGTCCATTAAGATCAACGGCGTGAACTATTATTCCGGCACGGTGGGCGCGGAGGAGAGCAGCTTCTCCGTGGAGTACAAGGGAACCATTGAGTCCATCGACGTCACCGTTGATGGCGCCAGCTATAAGGATTATTCGATTTCATGACAGGTATCATCATTCGAACCATCCGCGGCTTTTATGATGTGGACTGCGGCGGAGAGATTGTCCGATGCCGGGCAAGAGGGAAGTTTCGCTACACAGGGGAATCCCCGCTGGTGGGAGACCGGGTGGAGCTGACGCCCACCGAGCCCGGTGCCGGGCGGCTGGAGCGGATTCTGGAGCGGAAAAACGCATTCCGCCGGCCCGCTGTAGCCAATATGGATCAGATGGTTATTATCGTCTCTGAGGCTATTCCGGTGACGGAACCCTTCCTGGTGGACCGGGTTGCGGCGTTGGCGGAGGTCAACCACTGTGAACCAGTGGTGGTGGTCAACAAGTGCGATCTGGCCGACGGCCGGGGGCTGTACGAGCTCTACCGGCAGGTCGGGTACCAGACGGTCCGGGTCAGCGCCAAAACCGGCGAAGGATTGGACCGGCTGAGGGAGATCCTGGCTGACAAGGTAAGTGTCTTTACAGGAAATTCCGGTGTCGGAAAGTCCAGTTTGCTCAACGCAATGGATGAAAACGTGAAGATTCCCACTGGAGAAGTCAGCCAAAAGCTGGGGCGCGGCCGCCATACCACCCGCCATGTGGAGCTGTTCCGGCTGGGAGAGAACGCGATCATCGCGGATACCCCCGGTTTTTCCTCCTTTGACACGGAGACACCGGAGTTGCTGGACAAGGAAACGCTGGCAGAGGCGTTTCGGGAGTTCCGCCCGTATCTGGGGAAATGCAGATTCGTGGGCTGCGCCCATGTAAAGGAAAAAGGCTGTGCAGTGCTCAAGGCGCTGAAGCAGGGAGAAATCCCCCGCAGCCGCCACGACAGCTACACACGGCTGTACCAGGTGGCAAAGGAGTTCAAGGCATGGGAAAAGAAATGAATGGGAAACAGGCGGTGATTGTGGGAGCCGCGCCCTGCAAAAGCCTGACGTACCTGCAGCCTTACCTCACCGGAGCGGACTTTATCCTCTGTGCAGACGGCGGCAGAAAGAATGCGGAGCTGGCGGGCCTGACGCCGGACTGGTATGTGGGGGACGGAGACTCCGGCGGAAGCCCGGAGGGGCTGCCCTCCATGGTGCTGCCCGTGGAAAAGGATTTTACGGATCTGGAAGTGGCGGTGCATCAGGCGGTGCGCATGGGCTTTCAGCGGCTGCTGCTGTGTGCCTGCACAGGGGGCAGGGCGGACCATCACCTGGCCAACTTCTGCCTGCTGGAGAAGGCGCATGAGCTGGGCGCCGAAGCGCTGCTGCTGGACGAGTGGAACGAGGTCCGGTTTGTCAGCGAGGGGACGCTGGTGCTGGCAAACGATCCGCCTTACCGCTATTTGGGACTGATCCCCCTGGACCGGGCGCTGCGGGATGTGACCATGAGCGGCGTGAAGTACCGGGCAGAGCACACGGACTTCCTGCGGACGGCTACACTTGGGGTCAGCAATGAGATTCTTCCCGGCTGCGAGGCACAGATCACCATCGGAGAGGGACGGGGACTGCTGATCCGCAGCGAGCGTTTGATCTGAAAATTTTATATGGCACAAAATGCCGCCTTCTCACGTATACTGAACCAGAAGCGAATCAGGCTGTGTTCCGATGCGAGGGGAGGCGGTGTTTTTGCGCGGATTTGGTCGACGCTACGGCGGGATCTGCCTGATCTCCATAGGGGTTGGCGTTCTGCTGGCGCTGGTGCTGCCTCTGAAGGCGGTCCTCACCCTGTCGGGACTGGCAATGATCGTGATTGGGTTCAGCAATCTGCACCGTTGATTCGGTGTTGCCGCAGAACAGGAGGGGTGTCAGATGAAGATCGTGATTGTGCGTGCGCCCAAGGCGCTTGCCGGGCTGCTGAAAGCCATTTTTCGGATCAAATAATTCCTTGCGAACAGAGGCGATGTGAAAATCGTCTCTGTTTTTTTGCATAGATGCCCGTCCCGGTTCATATGCTCTATCAACCCATGTCCAACAGAAGAGATGGACGAAAGGAGAGAACAGCTTTGAACGCAACGCTGACACAAAACGAGATTGATTGCTGGGAAATGAAGCTTCACACCACGCTGAACCGTGAGGAGACGCTGGAGATGATTGTGCCCGACGCCTGCCCGGACATTCTGGACATTGTTGATACGGAGGCTGCCCCCCAGCTCCAGAGCAAGGAGTGCGGCATGGGCAGCATCGCGCTGATGGGAACGGCTTTCTGTACCATTCTCTACCAGCCGGAGGGGGAGGGCAGGCTGCAGCGCCTGAAGGCGGAGCTGCCGTTTCAGTTTTCCGCAGAGCTGGAGCAGGTCACCGGACTGAGCCGCTGCATTGCGGTTCCCAGAGTTACGCTGGCGGAGACCCGGGCCATGAATCCCCGGAAGGTGCTGGTGCGTGTGGTGCTGGCCATTGAGGTGACGGTATATGATCCGGTGCTGGTCCGTTTCTGCACGGAGATCCAGGAGCGGGAGACCTTGGGCATTGAATGCCGTTCCGAACGGAGCACGGGTAACTTTGTCGTGAACGTAAAAGAGCGGCCCTTTACCTGTTCGGAGGTGGTTCAGATTCCCGGAAGCCGCCCCCCTGTGGAGGAGCTGCTGAGTGTGCGCTGCCGCGCGTATGACTCGGAAGCCCGACTGGTGGGGGAAAAGCTGATTTTCAAGGGCGGTGCGGTGATCCACCTGCTGTATCTGAGCCCGGAGGGACAGCTGAGCACGGCGGACTTTGAGCTGCCCTTTTCCCAGATTGCCGAGGTGGGAGAGACGGCGGAAAACACCTCCTTTCAGCTGGATGTGATGGTCACCGGGTGCCAGGCCCGGACCATGGAGCCGGAGGGACGGGAGGTTTCGCTGGAGCTGGAGCTGCTGGCACAGATCGTCCTCCGGGAAAAGCGGGAGCTGAACATTGTGGCAGACGCCTACAGCATTTTTCACCCGGGCACGCCGGAATTTACCACCTACGTTCTGCCGGAGCTGGTGGAACAGAGCAGCCGCCGCCAGAACGTGCGGGAGGTGCTGGACACAGCCATGGTTCCGGCGGAGGTCTGTGACGTGCGGGTACAGGCCGGACAGGTGCGCCCGGTAGGGGGAGAGCTGTGTGCAGAGATCCGCATGACGGTGCTGTACCGGGGAGAAGACGGGACCTGCGCAGCGGCAGCCCGGTCGGTTCAGGTGACCTGCCCCGCAGAGGTGCCGGAGGGGGCACAGTGTGTGGCGTCCTGTACGGTGCCGGAGTCGGATGCGGCGGTGACAGGCGGCGGAATCGAGGTGCGTCTGGGCGTAGAGTTCCAGATGCTGGTGACCCGTCAGCAGCGGCTCTGCGGCCTGTCCGGCTTTGCGCTGGACATGGATCAGGCGGTTGCCTCGGAAAACCAGCCCTCCATTGTGCTCCGGCAGCTGGGCGAGGGAGAGACCCTTTGGGACATCGCCAAGGCGTACCTGACCACGGGAACGGAAATCGAGCAGGCCAATGGACTGGGGACGGAGCCGCTGAAGCCGGGACAGATGCTGCTGATTCCCAAAAAGAGGTAAGGCACCGCCGGTTTCACGGGGCTGGTCGGATCATCGAAGGAATCGGAAACACAGGAGGCCCTCTGCGGGGTGCCTCTGACACAGGGAGGCGGAAGCTTGGACAACAAAACGATTTATGAGGACATCGCCCTGCGGACCAACGGCGATATCTACATCGGGGTGGTGGGCCCGGTTCGCACCGGAAAGTCCACCTTCATCAAGCGGTTTATGGAGACGCTGGTGATCCCCAACATAGAAAACGTGTACCGGAAGGAGCGGGCGCGGGATGAGCTGCCCCAAAGCGGTTCCGGCCGGACCATTATGACGGCTGAGCCGAAATTCGTCCCGGAGGAAGCGGTGCAGATCCAGCTGGAGGGAGGGGCGGCGGTGTCCGTCCGTCTGATCGACAGTGTGGGCTATCTGGTGCCGGGAGCGGTGGGGCAGCTGGAGGGCGACGAGCCCCGGATGGTGACGACCCCGTGGTTTGACCATGAAATCCCCATGACCGATGCGGCAGAGGTGGGCACCCGGAAGGTCATCGCGGAACATTCCACCATCGGCATCGTGGTCACCACCGACGGCACAGTGGCGGATATTCCCCGGGAGGACTACGAGGAGGCGGAGGAGCGGGTCATCCGTGAGCTGCAGGCGCTGGGCAAGCCCTTTCTGGTGCTGCTGAACGCTGACGACCCCAGGGACCCCAAAACTGTGGGACTGAGCAAGGAGATCGCCGCCCGCTATGGGGTGTCCTGCCTGCCGGTGAACTGCCTGACGCTGGAGGAGGCAGATGTGACCAACATCATCCGGGCGGTGCTCTACGAATTCCCCCTGAAGGAAATGGACCTCTTCCTGCCAAGCTGGGTGGACGCGCTGCCCTATACCCATCCCATCAAGGAGGAGCTGTATGCAGTCATACGGGAGACGGCAGGGCACCTCCACCGCATCCGGGAGGCGAGAGACGTCACCGCTGCCATGGGCCAGTGCCCCTCCATCAGCCGGGCGGAGGTGACCTCTATCAGCCTGGGCACTGGAGTGGCTCAGGCATCGCTGGAGCTGCCCAGAACGCTGTTTTATGACACGCTGAGTCAGCAGTCCGGGTTCAGTATCCGGGATGATGGAGACCTTCTGGCGCTGCTCACCTCCCTTTCCCAGGTGAAGGGAGAATACGACAAGGTGTCCCAGGCGCTGACTGACGTGAGGGAGACAGGATACGGCATTGTGATCCCTTCCATTGAGGAGCTGACGCTGGAGGAGCCGGAGATTGTCAAGCAGGGGGGACGCTACGGCGTCCGTCTGAAGGCCAGTGCCCCTTCCATCCATATGCTCCGGGCGGACATTGAAACCATGATCTCGCCCATCGTGGGCAACGAGAAGCAGTCGGAGGAGATGATCTCCTACCTGCTCCAGGAGTTTGAGGGGGACACCAAAAAAATCTGGCAGTCCAATATCTTTGGAAAATCCTTCCACGAGCTGGTCAACGAGGACCTCCAGGGCAAGCTGATGCGCATGCCGGAGGATGCCCGAAAAAAACTGCGGGAGACGCTGGAGCGCATCATCAACGAGGGCAGCGGCGGACTGATCTGCATCATCCTCTGACCGCAGTACTCCCTTTTTATCAGACGAGAAAGCCGTCCCGGCGCTGTGTGCTGCGGGGACGGCTTTTCCTCTTTGTTATTCCTCAAAATCTGAATAAACTGTGGAGCTGAAATGAAATTCTTAATCATTTTTTAATTATTTCTTTTTCCCTTTTCTGCTATAATCTGGATATGGACAGGAACGCTGAGCAGGCAAACTACGCCCTAGCTCCTGTCCGGTTTGAACAGAGAGACAACCATAGATAGAAAGGTATAAGGAGGGAAATCTCTTGAAAACTATAACAAAACTCCTGGCCGGAGTGATGGCGGCGGTGCTGCTGCTGACCGCGGTTCCGGTTCCGGCCTTTGCGGCGAATCAGACAGCCGCGCCCACCTACATCACCACCGGCAGCAATGTTCGTCTGCGCTCCGGCGCGGGCATCGGCTACAGTATTCTGACGGAGCTGCCGAAAAACGCCCAGGTCACTGTGACCAGCACTGCCAACAAATCGTGGTACAAGGTCAACTACACAGACGCTAAGGGCAAGAAGTACACTGGCTATATGTCCAGCCAGTACCTGAAAAAAACGGAGTCCAAAACGGAGCCCAAAAAGGAAGAGGAAAAAACGGATGCCAAGCAGCAGAAGAAAGCTGCTGTCGGCGCCTATTCCGCCACAGGTGACGTAAATCTCCGTGCAAAGCCCAATAAGACTTCCATAGTCCGCACTGTGGTGCCCAAGGGCAATCTGGTCAAGGTCACTGACACCACCAACGCCGAGTGGTTCAAGGTGACGTTTATCAACAAAAAAGGCAAAAAGTACACCGGCTATATCTCCGTAAAGTACCTGAAAAAGGCTCCGGAGCCTTACACCGTCAAAAGCAAGACCAGCCTGCGTGCAAAGCCTTCTAGTTCTGCAAAATCCCTCACCACCCTGCCCAAGGACGCTGCTGTTTCCCTCATCGCTCAGTACAGCAAGAGCTGGTACAAGGTGAAGTACACCGATGCCAATGGCAAGACCCGCACCGGCTATGTGCGCAGCAGCAAGCTGAAAAAGGCGGAAGTGACCAACAAAGTCACGGAACAGAAGAAGGTAGAACCGGAGACGCCGGTAAAAACCGTCAAGTACACCGTGACCGCCAAGGTTAAGATGCGCAGGAAAGCCAGCAGCTCCGGCAAGACCGTGACCACCGTGCCGAAGAATGCAGTTGTGGGCGTGTTCAACACCTCCAACAAAAAATGGTGCAAGGCGGAGTACACCAATGCCAAGGGCAAGAAGTACACCGGTTACCTGCCCAAGAAAAACCTGAAGAAGTACGTGGAAAAGAACGGCGGCCTCTATGTGACCACTGTGAGCACCGTGATGCGGAAAACGGCCAGCCAGACCGGCAAGGTTGTTGTCAACCTGGGAAAAAAGGCCCGGATGACGGTGACCGATACCTCTGACAAAACCTGGTATCAGGCAACCTACACCTCTAAGGGCAAGAAATACACCGGCTATGTGTACAGCGAGTACCTGAAGAAGTATGTGGAAAAGAACGGCGGCGAGTACGTGACGGTTGTGACCACTGTCATGCGGAAAACGGCCAGCCAGACCGGAGAGGTTGTGCTGAATCTGGCCAAGGATGCCAAGGTGAAGGTAACGGATACCTACAACAAAGATTGGTACAAGGTGGAATACCCCGATTCCAAGGGCAAGAAGTACACCGGCTATGTGTTCAGCGAGCATCTGAAGAAGCCTGAGAAGGAAAAGCCCGACGATCCCAAACCGGACGATCCCAAACCGGAGGAAACTAAGCCCGAGGACACCAAGCCCGAGGAAACGAAACCTGCCACCGAGCCGGAGGATCCCAAGCCGGAAGAGGGCAAGAATGAAACGGTGACT
>CAMNOL010000004.1 GCA_946546815.1 uncultured Oscillospiraceae bacterium | reverse complement strand
CAAACCGGGCAGACCTCACCGATCTGCTCCTGCTCAAAGGGCATGCAGCGGCTGGACACACCGGCCAGCTCCTTCATGGCGATCTCGCAGGCCTCATTGCCGCACCACATGGTCTTAGCGAAGCAGGTGTGCTTCTCCATGGCTTCCTTCACATCCTCCACCTTGGTGAAAGCGAAGGTGTTTTCCTCCATGCGCTTCTTTGCGGACTCGTACAGGTTGTCGTGGATCTCCACCAGCAGGCTCTGCACCTTGCTCTCCAGCTCCTCCAGCGGCACAAAGTACTTCTCACCGGTGTCACGGCGGGCAATGACGCACTGCCCCTTCTCCATATCCTTGGGGCCAATCTCCACACGCAGGGGCACGCCCTTCATCTCGTACTCCGCATACTTCCAGCCGTTGGACTGGTCGGAGTCGTCGGTCTTGACCCGCAGGCCCAGAGCCTTAATGCGCTGCTCCAGACCGTAAGCGGCATCCAGCACGCCCTCCTTGTGCTGGGCGACGGGAATCACAATCACCTGAATGGGGGCGATGGCGGGGGGCAGAACCAGTCCGTTGTCGTCGCCGTGGGTCATGATCACCGCGCCGATCAGGCGGGTGGTGCTGCCCCAGCTGGTCTGGAAGGGGTACTGCAGGGTGTTGTCCCGGCCGGTAAAGGTGACGTCATAGGCCCGGGAGAACTTGTCGCCGAAGTAGTGAGAGGTGGCGGACTGCAGCGCCTTGCCGTCCTTCATCATGGCCTCCACGGTGTAGGTGGCCTCAGCACCGGCAAACTTTTCCTTGTCGGTCTTGCGGCCGGGGATCACCGGAATGGCCAGAGCGTCCTTGCAGAAATTGGCATAGCACCACAGCTGCTGCTCCGTCTCCGCCTCGGCCTCAGCAGCGGTCTCATGGATGGTGTGACCCTCCTGCCACCAGAACTCACGGGAGCGCAGGAAGGGACGGGTGGTCTTTTCCCAGCGCACGACGGAGCACCACTGATTGTACAGCATGGGCAGCTCCCGCCAGCTGTGCAGCACGTGGGCCCAGTGGTCGGAGAACATGGTCTCGGAGGTGGGCCGGACGCACAGCCGCTCCTCCAGCTTGCTGTCGCCGCCCATGGTGACCCAGGCCACCTCCGGAGCGAAGCCCTTGACCAGCTCCCCTTCCTTCTTCAGCAGGCTCTCGGGGATCAGCACCGGCATGGCCACGTTCTGATGGCCCGTCTTCTTGAACTCGCCGTCCATGATGTTCACCATGTTCTCCCAGATGGCATAGCCGTAGGGGCGCATAATCATGAAGCCCTTGACGCTGGCATAATCCACCAGCTCCGCCTTCAGGCAGATGTCCGTGTACCACTGTGCGAAGTCCTCGCTCATAGAGGTGATGGCCTTCACCTGTTTTTTGTTCTTAGCCATAGTATCATCCATCCTTTTCTTGTGTTTTTTCCGTGTTTTGAGGATAAAAAAAGCATCCTCCTTCGTCATGCAAGGACGAAAGCGAACGCTCCGTGTTACCACCTTTTTTCACTCCGGTCTCACGACCAAAGCCTTCCGGGGTATTCTGAATACCCTCACGCTTTAACGGGCGCACCCGGCACGGTTTCGCATTTTTGCTTGCACCGCACGGCTCAGAAATGGGTTCAGCGGGCCACCCGGAAGCCTTGCACCGTCCGGCTCCTCTCTGTGCGAATGGACTCGCTTACTGTTTTTCGTCATAGCCTGTGAGTATACAGGCTAATTATAACGATTTTATAACCTGTTGTCAATGTTTGGCTGCACAGGTTTTCCCTTTCCCCGGATAGCTGCAGAACGGGCTGACCGCCCGAAGACGATCAGCCCGTGTTTCTTCCCGGGAGAGTGGTTACCCGTGTTTTTCCTTGTAGGCGGCCATTGCTTCCGCGTCAGCCTGCCTTCTCTGCTCGATCTGCTGAGCCAGCATCATATCCTTGACCTTCATCAGGCGGATGGTGTTGTTGCGCTCGTTCTCGTCCAGCTTCATGGTGATGGACTTGATCTTCGCCTGGCAGTCGGGAATGACCACATACTCCAGCGCGTTGACGCGGCGGCGGGTCTTTTCGATCTCCTCCGCCATCAGCTGGCAGGCTTTTTCCATCTGAGCCAGCTTGAGCATATCCTGAAACACGCCGGACAGTGCATCCACCGCATCGTCCAGCTCGCAGCTGGTGGTGGCAAAGCCATAGGGGTAAACCTCACCGCTGTCCGCGCTCTTGGTGTGGAAGTCGTACATGGGCACGTTGACGGACATGATGTTTTTGAATCCCATGCCCAGCTCCACGCTCTGCTTGGGATAGAGCAGGCTCTGCTCCATCATCTCCGGCCCCATCAGCGCGCTGGCAACCGTGAAGCTGCCGTGGGCGCGCATCAGCGCCTCCTCCACCTTCTTACGAAGGGCTCGGTTCTCCTTCACCATGTCCAGAAACTGCTTCATCAGCTCGTCGCGCTTGTCTTTCAGCAGCTTATGACCCCGGCTGGAGGTGGCCAGGCGCTTTTTCTGCTTGGTCAGCTCCATTCGGGTGGCGTTTACTTGAACGGAAGGCATATGCTATCCCTCCTTACTTCTTGCCGTGCAGGTACTTCTCGATGTACTCGGGCTTGATGCGCTTCAGCTCGTTCTCCGGCAGCATCCGCAGCAGCTCCCAGCCCAGATCCAGCGTGTCGATGATGGACCGGTTCTCAGACAGGCCCTGGCCCACATAGCGCTTCTCGAACTCGTCAGCAAACTTGGCGTACTGCAGGTCCGTCTCGGACAGAGCTCCTTCGCCCAAAATGGCCATCAGTTCCTTGTTCTCCTTGCCGGTTGCGTAGGCGGCGAACAGCTGGTTCATGGTGCCGGCGTGGTCCTCACGGGTCTTGCCGGGACCGATGCCCTTGTCCTTCAGACGGGACAGGGAGGGCAGAACGTCGATGGGCGGCACAATACCCTTGCGGTCCAGCTCACGGCTCAGAATGATCTGGCCCTCGGTGATGTAGCCGGTCAGGTCGGGGATGGGGTGGGTCTTGTCATCTTCCGGCATGGTCAGAATGGGAATCATGGTGATGGAACCGGGCTGGCCCAGGTGACGGCCGGCGCGCTCATACATGGTAGCCAGGTCGGTGTACAGATAGCCGGGGTAGCCGCGGCGGCCGGGAACTTCCTTCTTAGCCGCGGAGACCTCACGCAGAGCCTCGGCGTAGTTGGTGATGTCGGTCAGGATGACCAGCACGTGCATTCCCTTGTCAAAGGCCAGGTACTCGGCGGCGGTCAGCGCCATACGGGGCGTGGAAATACGCTCAACAGCGGGGTCATTTGCCAGGTTCAGGAACAGCACGGTGCGCTCCAGAGCGCCGGTGCGGGTGAATTCCTGCACAAAGTACTCGGACTCTTCGAAGGTGATGCCGATGGCGGCAAAGACAACGGCGAAGTTGGAGGCGCCGCCGTCCAGCACCTTGGCCTGACGGGCGATCTGAGCAGCCAGCTGGTTGTGGGGCAGACCGGAGCCGGAGAAAATCGGCAGCTTCTGGCCGCGGACCAGGGTGTTCAGGCCGTCAATGGCGGAGACGCCGGTCTGAATGAACTCGTTGGGGTAGTCACGGGCGGCGGGGTTCATGGCCAGGCCGTTGATGTCCCGGTGTGCCTCAGGCAGGATCGCGGGACCGCCGTCAATGGGCTCGCCCATGCCGGAAAACACGCGGCCCAGCATATCGCCGGACACCGCCAGCTCCAGGGGGTGGCCCAGGAAGCGGACCTTGGAGTCCCGCAGGTTGATGCCGGCGGAGGCCTCAAACAGCTGGACCACTGCGGTGTCGCCGTTGACCTCCAGCACCTTGCCCCGGCGAACGGCGCCGTCGGGCAGTTCGATCTCAACCAGCTCGTCGTAGGTGACGCCTGCAACGTTCTTGACCATCATCAGAGGGCCGGAAATTTCCTGAATTGTTCTGTATTCTTTAATCATCAGTCTTCCTCCCCTCTCTCAGCCACTTCGTTGATCTGATTCTCCATGTCCTCGAAGATCTGGGCATAGACAGCCTCATACTCGTCCTCAGGCACCGTCTTGGCCCGGCCAATGCCGTTACGGGCTTCGATGCGGAACAGGTCGTTCAGCACTGCACCCTTTTCCAGGGCGGCGCGGCACTGCACATCGTAGTCCAGAATCATCTTCAGCATCAGATACTGGCGGCGATAGCTGGAGAAAGAGTCGATGTCCACAAAGGCGTTCTGCTGCAGGAAGTCCTCGCGAATCATACGGGCGACTTCCAGCGTCAGCTGGTCTCTGGGGGACAGGGAATCCTTACCGACCAGCTGCACGATCTCGTTCAGGCTGGCCTCTTCCTGGAGGATGGCCATGGCCTTTTCCCGGTTGCTGACATAGTCGGTGCCCAGCTCCTGATCGTACCACTCCTTCAAGGAGTCGGTGTACAGGCTGTAGGAGTTCAGCCAGTTGATGGCGGGGAAGTGACGGCGGTAAGCCAGGGAGGAGTCCAGCGCCCAGAACACCTTGACGATACGCATGGTGCCCTGAGAAACAGGCTCGGACAGGTCGCCGCCGGGAGGGGAAACTGCGCCCACAGCGGTCAGAGAACCGGTACGGCCGGTGTCGGAACCGATGCACTGCACCACGCCGGCGCGCTCGTAGAACTGAGCCAGACGGGATGCCAGGTAGGCGGGGTAGCCTTCCTCGCCGGGCATCTCTTCCAGACGGCCGGACATCTCACGCAGGGCCTCTGCCCAGCGGGAGGTGGAGTCAGCGATAACGGCAACTGCGTAGCCCATGTCCCGGAAGTACTCGGCGATGGTGATGCCGGTGTAAACAGAGGCCTCACGGGCGGCCACGGGCATATCGGAGGTGTTGGCAATCAGCACGGTACGCTTCATCAGCGTCTCACCGGTACGGGGGTCGATCAGCTCGGGGAACTCCCGCAGAACGTCGGTCATCTCGTTGCCGCGCTCGCCGCAGCCGATGTAGACCACGATATCCACGTCAGACCACTTTGCCAGCGCGTGCTGAACCACGGTCTTGCCGGAGCCGAAGGGTCCGGGGACAGCGGCGGTGCCGCCCTTTGCCACGGGGAACAGGGTGTCAATGACACGCTGACCGGACTGCAGGGGGGTCTTGGGGGGGAATTTCTTGGTGTAGGGGCGGCCCACACGGACGGGCCAGCGCTGAATCATGTTCAGCTCTTTCACTTCACCCTTGTCGGTCTCCAGCGTAACGATGGTCTCCTCCACGGTGAAGTCACCGCCCTTGATGGACTTGACGGTGCCCTTCATGCCCACAGGAACCATGATGTGGTGCAGCACAGAGGGGGTCTCCTGAACGTTGCCCAGGAAGTCGCCGCCCACCACCTCGTCGCCAACCTTTGCGGTGGGGACAAAGTGCCACTTTTTCTCACGGTTCAGCGCGGGAACTTCCACGCCGCGCTTGATATTGGAGCCGCAGACCTGCATGATGCCTTCCAGCGGACGCTGGATCCCATCATAGATGTTCTCCAGCAGGCCGGGGCCCAGCTCTACGGACAGCTGCATACCGGTGGTGACAACCTCAGCGCCGGGGCCAAGGCCGGACGTCTCCTCGTAGACCTGAATGGAGGCGGAATCGCCGTTCATGTTCAGAATCTCACCAATCAGACGGTCTTTACCCACTCGGACAACGTCGGACATGTTGGCATCTGACATACCGGTGGCAACCACCAGCGGGCCGGAAACCTTGACAATCGTGCCCATTTGGTCAACCTTCTTTCCTATACAGAGTAAGCATCCGGTTCCGCCGCCGCACCCTTTCGGGGGCAGCGAATCCGAAGTTTTTAATTTAGGGCTTCACCGCATAATGGGACAAGAGCGAATTGCGAGGATATTTTGTGCCCAGATTGTTCACAGATTTCGCAGGAATCCTGTCGGATTTCAAGAAAGCTGTGGGCAAGCTGGCGCAAAACAGACCGCAAGGCGCCGAAGTTCTCATTGTGCGGTGATGCCTTAGAGAATATCCGCTCCGACGGCGCGTTCCACGGAATCCTTGATATTCTCCATACCAATTCCCAGGGAACCGGCCTTGCCGGGGATCAGGATGATGGCAGGCATCACCTGCTCCTTGTACTTCGCGATCTCATCGGGCATTTCAGCGGCGTACTGCTCCGTCAGATAAATGATGGCAGTCTCGCCGTCCCGGGCAAGATGGTGCAGGATCTTGCGGGCCTCTGCCGCGCTCTCTGCGGAGTGGACGTCCAGACCCAGCGCCTTGAAGCCCATGACGCTCTCGCGGTCGCCCAGAACTGCAATTTTATACATAAGCGTCACGCAGCCTTTCCCGGATCACGTCCGTGCTCAGCCCCGCCAGCCGGCCCATCATAATGATGCGGACAGCGGTCAGCTCGCTCTCTTTGGCCACCAGGTAGCCGATGAGCACCTGCTCGCCAAAGGGGACATACTTCGCCTCAGCGACATAGTCCATCAGCGCGTTGTCGCAGCTGCGCTCAAAGGCGGTCAGCTTTCCGCCGGCAACAGCGGCCTGTCCTTCCTCCGCGGCGGCGGCATAGGGGGTGCTGCCGTACATACCTTCCAGCTTTTCGCCCCGCTCCGCCATCTGCAGCAGCGTGTCCGCGCCGATGGTTCCGCCCTCAAAGAGCACGTTGCTCAGGTACTCGGGGTTCTTTTTCATCCGCAGCACCCGGACCACGCTCTTCAGGTTGGCAACGTCCACCTGGGCCTTCACATAGCCCGCCAGGAACTCGGAGCCGGTGGCCTGCGCCAGCTGCTCCATCTCCCGGAAGTAAGCCTTGTCCAGCACGAAGTCAGACTGCTGGGGGTCCCGGGTGGTGCCCAGCACCTCCCGCGCCTCCTGCACCGCCAGCGCAAAGATCTCGCTGAATCCCCCGTCGGATTTCTCCCGGACTGCCTCGGTCAGCTCTTTCACAGGATAGCGTCCCACGTCCATCAGCAGACGCTGGGGATCGGTACCCATGGCCTCAGCCTTCAGCAGTGCCTTGGCGTTGTGGTAGTCATACTTTACTTTGAATACATCGATCATTTTGGGATCCGGCGCAAAGGCGTACAGATCCTCAAACACTCTGTCCCTCATGACCGCCAGCGCGTTGTTCACACTGTCCACGTCCACGACGGGCATTTCAGGGTAGCCGCACTCCACCAATACCCGGACTGCGTCGGAGTCAGAGGCAGCTTCCAGCATCCGCTCCCTGCGTTCTTTGTTCAGCAGGGTCGTTTCCAGAACGTGGATGCGGCTGGAGAGGAACAGATAATCCGTGTCTTTGATTCGTTTTGACATTTGTTCCTCCTTCATACCAGCGGAATGTTCAATACGTTATGTATGATTCATCCCGCCGAATCCGGAGCGTATCAACCAAACAGGACCTTTGCCACGTCGCCGGCGATTTCGCCCCGGACGAGGCGCACCAGCGTGTCAAAGGTGCAGTTCATCTCCACCGCTCCGTTGCTGAGCAGCAGACCGCCGTCAAAAGCGCCCTCCTGCTTGCTGAGGGTCAGATTCAGGCCGCCGTCCTTGTTGGCCTTCTCCACCACAGCCTTGCCCAGCCGCTTTTTCACATCGGCATTCAGGATCACTTCTTCCTTGCCGGTGGTGCTGGCTTTCACCGCCAGCTTGGCCAGCAGGTTTGTCATTTCACTGTCGGGCAGCGTGCACAGCCGGCGGGTGGCCTGCTGAAACGCCTTGTCCAGCATTTCCTGCTTGGCAGCCAGAACCATCTTCCGGGCCTCCATCTGAGCGCTGCTGGCCAGATTGGTCTCCCGTTCCTCTGCGGCGGTTTTGCCCCGCTTCAGCAGATTCTGATAATTCTGCTCCGCCTGAGCGTTGTACTTGGCCTTGATGCCGTCCGCCTTGGACTGAGCCTCGCCGAGAACCGCGTTGATCTCAGCCTGGGCGTCGGCGGTGATGCGGCCAGTGATTTTTTCAATACCAGTCATTTCATCATCCAGCCTTTCTTGTTCCGTTGGGGACCATCAGGCGCTGATATTGATGATCATCAGCATGGAAGCCAGCAGGGCCAGAATGGCGTAGAACTCGACGACGATGCACAGCACCATGCCCTTGGACCAGTGGTCGGGCTGCTTGGCCAGAATGTTGATGGAGCCGGCGGCGACGCGGCCCTGCGCGATGGCGGAGAACAGTCCGCCCAGCGCCATGGGCAGGCAGGCTGCGAAGTACTGGAAGCCCTGAGCGATGGTCAGCTCAGGCAGGCTGCCGCTCAGCAGGCCCATGCGCAGCACTGCGAAGAACCAGACGACCAGGCCATACAGACCCTGGGTACCGGGGATGACCTGAAGAATCATGATCTTACCAAACTTGGAAGGATCCGCGCACAGCAGGCCGGTACCTGCTTCACCGGCAAGACCGGTGCCCTTAGCGGAGCCGATGCCGCTCAGAACGGCCGCCAGACCGGCGCCCAGCAGAGCCAGAGCCAGACCACCAATATTTTCCAAAAACATAACAATTTCCTCCTGTATTACTTTTCTACGTCAACATATTTTGTGTTGTAGGCCAGAGGAACAAACGGACGTCCGCCGTCCTCATAGAACTTGTTGAAGTACTCCAGGCACTGCAGGCGCAGGTCGTGAACATAGCAGCCCAGCACGTTCAGGGCGAAGTTCAGTGTGTTGCCCGCCATGGAGATGAGAATGAAGATGAAAATATTTCCAGGAATTGCGCCGAGGGTGTTGAACACCTGGGCGATAACAGAGCCGGCCAGCATCAGCGCCATCAGTCGGGAGTAGGACAGGATGTCGCCAAAATAGCTGGTGATGTCGTAAAGGCTGGACACGCCGCCCACGATCTTTCCGATGATGGTGGGGGAGCTTCTGCCCTGGGTCAGCACCAGCGCTGCAACGCCGGCCAGCGCAACGGCCCACACACCGGTGGCGGCGCCAACGCCTGCACCGATGAACAGCAGCCACCAGGAGCCGATGTCCATCACTGCGTCCCAGAACTGTCCGCGCTTGGTCATCTTGTAGAAGTTGATGGCCATACCGGTAACAACCTGAACCGCACCCAGGATCATGGAGCCCACCAGAATCATCAGCGTATCATTCAGCGGAGTGAACAGATGGGGCAGCTCGAAGGTGCTGGCCGGATTGATGAGCTTGCACAGCTGGGGAATAAAATCGCCAAAGAAGCCGCCGGTCAGCGCACCGAAAATAAAGGTAGGTACTCCGCAGATGCCCAGCAGGCCGAAGAGATGGGCCGTGGTTCCCTTGGGGCGGTACTTTTTCAGCACCAGCACAGAGATCAGCATCATCACCAGGCCGTAGCCCATATCCGCCATCATAATGCCGTAAAACAGCACAAAGAAGGGGAACATCAGCGGGTTGGGGTCCAGAGAGTTATAAGCGGGAAGGGAATACATCTCTGTGACCATATTGATGGGCCGCATCCACTTGGGGTTGTCCAGCAGCGTGGGAGGTGTTTCGTACTCCTTGGGGTCAGCGAAGGAATAGGCCGCATCATAGCGGTCCAGAACCTGCTGCACCTGATTGACCTTTGCCGCCGGAGCCCAGCCTTCCATGAACACGATGGTGCCGTCCGTCATGCCCCGCTCCCTGGCAGCTTCCTTGGAAGCATCCTGGGTCATGCGGTCAGTCATGATTTCCAGCTCCTTGCGGCAGCCTGCGTGAGCGCGAATGGCCTCTGTTTCCGCCGACTGCTGCCGGGCGTTCTCGTCCAGCTCCCGTTGGATGAGTGCGACGTTGTCCTTTGCCGTCCCGGTCAGATCCTTAAAGCGGGTCGCCGTAAAGGTAAAGGGTTTCAGCGCCTCCAGCGCCTGTGTCCACTCCGACTTGTGGCACAGAAGCAGCACATACTGCTGTGCCTTGTCTCCGCTGACCGGAATCAGCTCAGACAGCTCCGCCGCCTTCGCCAGCGCGCCCCGCACAGCATCCAGAGAGGAGGTTGCAGGCAGGGTGCCCATAACGATCTCCACGTTCTCGGTGCTCTCGGTTTCCAGGGGCAGGTCCAGCGGCTCCCAGGGGAGCAGACTGGCCTTCAGCGCCTCCAGCCGGTTGGCTTTGGTTTGCAGCTGGTTGAGGGCATTGACACTGGCGTTGATTTCGCCGGCATTTTTCAGTGCTTCTGCTTCCTTTTCCGGAGAAAACAGCTCCTGCTCGGAGATGGGACTGCGTATCACGAACAATCCCCCGCCCTTTGCCGGGGCGTACTTTCTCAGCGCTTCCAGCGCACCGGTCAGCTCGCTGTTCCGGGCCTTCACCTGGCCCAGCTCGCTGGTGTCCTTGCTCAGCAGCGCCGTCCAATCCGGATCGGTGACCAGATCCTCAGGTTCAGAGATTTCCACGCAGCCCAGACTCATCAGTTTGGATAGCAGGTCGTTTCGCTCCTCTGCCAGAGCAATGACCTTCATCCGCTTCATCCTGACGATGGACATTAAGCATCCACCACCTTTCTGACAATCAGGTCAGCAGCCTTTTCCAGCCGCCCCTGAGCCTCGGCACGAAGCTGATCGCAGGTACCTTCTGTCTCCCGGATGACCTCTTTCAGATGGGCCGCTGCGCGCTGCTCTGCCTGTGCCATCAGCTCTGCGCTCTCCGCACGGGCTTTGGCCTGGGCGTCTGCAACTGCCTTCGCTCCGGCTCTTTCCGCATCAGCCACCAGTTTTCTGGCGTCCGCTGTGGCCTGACCCATCCGGGCTTTGGCCTCCTGCTCTGCCTGAGTTACCCTTTTGACTGCTTCCAGAGACATCGTCTCACCGCCTTTCTTCTGTTTTTCCGCGAACTGCAAGCTGTCCCGCAGGAGATGGCATTCGTCCCTGTGGTGCTTACAGCTAGCCTAAGCTTATTTTACTACTGTCAGCAACTTTACACAAGCTATTATTAACATTTTTTCATCATATGTCAGACAAATCTGCGAATTCACCAAAAACAGTAGTAGTATTTTTATACATTCTGCACAATTCGAGTCGTTTTTTGATTTTTAGCTGTGTATTTTCCTTTTTTTGCAACCATTCTTACAGGAAAAGGATTTGCAATTCAGTTTTACCGCGTCTGACGATACTTTTTCCCCGCCTCGCCGTGCAAGAGTATTTTACCATATTATTTCCATGGTGCAATAGGGAATTTTTATAAAACGTATGAAAAATCCGGCATAATTACCACTTTGTCAGACATTCTAACAACAAACGGCACAAAGAAGTCTGTGCCTCCATGTGCCGTCTGTCTCAGATATTCAGTTCATCCGATGGGAGGACGATTGGCCTCAGTCCAGGTTCATCTGGCTGCGCTGGCTGTCGCTGTCCAGCTTGCCCACCAGCAGGCCCAGGGTGTTGTCCGGATAGCCCGCTTCCTTCAGGGCCTTTTCCAGCTTCTCCGCGTCATCCCGGTCAGCGTCCACCCACAGGCGGCCGCCCAGCTTTTTCATGTTCTTCAGTGTCTGTCCGGTGACAGGATCCGATCCCTCCGTGATGGCCGTCTCAGAGGTGAGCACGGAAATCATCACATCAGATTTCTTCATCGCCTTGGCAACCTTCTTGTAGAAGTCAGTCACCGTTTTCTCAAACTCCTCCGGATTGTAGCATTCGTCTGACAGAATACTGGTGTCGCCGGTGGCAGGATAGCAGGCGTTATTCAGCGCGATTTCGTCAAAGCCCATATCCGCCAGCTCTTTGATGATACCGATCAGGTAGTCCTGGAACGCCTCATTGGTGGGATCCACCCAGGCGCGTTCCTCACCGTCGTACCAGGGGGAGCCGCCTTCGTCGTAAAGGCTGTATTCAGACTTTTCGCCGCCCCGCTGATCCTGGAAACAATCCACATAGGCCAGCGTGTAGTAGCCGTCCTCCTTCAGTTCCCGGATGGTCTTGGCCACTTTCTCGCTGGTGCTCTCCTCTGTGGAGGCGTCCAGCTCATCGGCAATCTCCTGGCCGGAAACGTAGTTCAATCTGCCGCCGGACTCCTTCATATAGAGCATGATGCCGGTGCCATTTGCGTTTTTGATGTCGCCTTCCGCGTAGTCTGCGGTCACATCTCCGATGGAAACGTGCTGGATCAGCGCGCCGCCGGGCAGCGCCGCCGGTTCCGACTTCTTTTCCTCAGACTGTTCAGCCGGTGCCGATTCAGACGCATCCCCCTGAGATTTCTCACCGTCTGCCGGATCAGCCGACGCGGAGCCGGATTCCTCTGCTTCGGTGCCGCTGACATCCGCCTCACTGCTCTGGGGCTGAATCACAGGCTCAGGCGCCCGGAACAGGTTCTTAAACCACGCAGCAATTCTGGCCCAGACGCCGGGTTTTGTCTCTCCGGGAACCGCAGGTTCAGAAGCACCCGCGCTGGCAGAAGCATCTGCCTCCGCCGACTGTTCAGTGGATGCGGAACCGTCACTCTCTGCCGACTGCTCCGCCGATGCAGAACCGTCACTTTCTGCCGACTGCTCCGCCGATGCAGAACCGTCGCTCTCTGCGGACTGTTCAGCCGATGCGGAACCGTCGCTCTCTGCGGACTGCTCCGCGCTTTCCTCTCCGGTGACAACCAGTGCATCCAGCGGGTCGCCCTCTCCGGCATTGCCCTCCTCTGCGGCGGGCTTGTCCCAAGGAAACTCCAGATGACCGCCGTTTTCTGTGTAGACCATGTATCGCTGCATGGCGAATGCAGCCCCGCCGATCACAAGCGCCGCCACCAAAAGGAGGGAAACCACAACCTTGATTACAAATGCCGGTCCCCCGCCTCCGTAATAGCGGCTGTAGCCATATTTATCTGTTCTGCGAAATATCATGTTGTACTCGCCTCATTCTAAGAGATTTCTGCCTGGACAGGCAAAATGATCCGTTTCTTTTTATTGCAGATGGGACGAGAGCATTCTGATTTGGGCCTTCTCAACAGCACAGACCTTCCGGAGCCCTTGTCGTCCGCTGTCTCTGAGCTTCTCCGATCCGACAGACGGAAGGCTCCGCCAACGATTATCTCAGCTGATCCTTGGGGCTGTCTTCCTTTTGCACGCGATGCTGCTCCAGCGTTTCCTCCAGAAGCTTCAGACCAGTGATCACCTGGTCAAGCTGTTCCTCGTTCAATCCGCTGATCGCATCGGCAAAGCGCTCAAGCGCATGATTCTTGGATTCTGCGTGAATTTCCCTGTATTTATCAGTCACTTCCACATAGATCACTCTGCGGTCTTTCTCAGAGCGAACACGGCGCAGGAGCCCGGCCTTTTCCAGCCGGTCTACAATTCCGGAGGTCGTACTGTTTGCGCTGCCTGTCGCTTTGGCCAGCGCACTGATGGGCATGGCACCATCGGTGTCCAGAAGGGTCAGCGCCAGCGTCTGAGGAAAGGTCAGGTTCAGCTTTCCGAAATGGCCGCCCAGCTCCTCTGTGATTCGACGGCTGACCTTCAGATATGCATGTAAAACATCTCTTGCTGCTTGCATACGGTTCCACTCCTTCTCTCTCTTATGTATACTATGTATTACCATTCTCCAAGTTTAGCATACATTTAAAAAGGGAAAAAATCAACCACTTGTAAAAAAAATTCACAATTTTTTTTGCTTTCCGCACCGCTGGCAAAATCCGTTGCACCACGAAAGCACAGAGATGTCCGCAACGCCCACCGGCGGTGGACTGCTCTCTTCCTAATTTTTTCATTTTGGCAGGTTATTCTGCGAATGTCAAGGAAAATTCAATGACAAATGATAACATTTACGGGTTCGCACAGCCGTCCTGTTGTTCGTAATGCATGTGTATTTCTTTTGTATTTTCATAAATCAATTCTGTTCCATAAACTTAGCGGTGCGGTACTGCAGCGCCTCCGCCAGATGCGGCACTTCCAGGCGCTCCGCTCCGGCCAGATCTGCGATGGTTCGGGCCACCCGCAATATCCGGTCATAGCTCCGGGCAGTCAGCGCCATCTTTTCATATGCCTGCTTCATCAGCGCCGTGCAGCCCTCGTCCAGCGCGCAGTATTCCCGCAGCTCCGCCTGTCCCATTCTGGCGTTGCACTGGGGGCCGTCCGGACCGAACCGCCTGCGCTGAACCTCCCGGGCGGCGTTGACCCGCTTGCGAATCTCTGCAGAAGTCTCTCCGGGCGTGCGGCGGCTCAGCTCCTCAAAATCCAAAGACGCCACCTCCACCTTCAGGTCGATACGGTCCATCATCGGACCGGACACCCGGCCCAGGTACTGCCGCACGCTCTGGGGCGAGCAGGTGCATCGCCCGGATGGGTGACCGTACCAGCCGCATTTGCAGGGATTCATAGCGCAGACCATCTGGAACCGGCTGGGGTAGACCATGGTGCCGGACACCCGGGAAATCTGAACCTCTCCGTCCTCCAGGGGCTGGCGCAGCACCTCCAGCGCCGCGCTCTGAAATTCCGGAAGCTCGTCCAGAAACAGCACGCCCTGATGGGCAAGGGAAATCTCTCCGGGACGGGGCACAGTGCCGCCGCCGGCCAGCGCATGGCTGGAAATGGTGTGGTGGGGCGCCCGGAAAGGCCGGGCCGTCATCAGCGGGTGCCGGGGGTCCAGCAGGCCGCAGATCGACCAGATCTGGGTGGCCTCCAGCGCTTCCTCCCGGCTCATGTCCGGCAGAATGGAGGGCAGCCGCCGGGCCAGCATACTCTTGCCCGAGCCGGGAGACCCCACCATCAGAATGTGGTGCCCTCCTGCTGCGGCAATCTCCAGCGCCCGTTTCACCGGCTCCTGCCCCTTTACATCCGCAAAGTCCGGCAGAACCCCCTCTTCTGCAGATAACTCCATGGGTTCCGCCGGTGCGATCCGCTGATGTCCGCACAGATGTCCTCCCAACTGTCCCAGTGTCTTGACGGGATAGACCGTCACATCCTCGGCCAGCGCGGCCTCCGGGGCGTTTTCCGCCGGGACAAACAGCTCTCGAATGCCCATCCTCCGGGCAGAGAGCGCCATAGGCAGCACGCCCCGCACCGGGCGGATCTCTCCGGACAGGGAAACCTCCCCCAGAAAGCCCTGATCCTCCTCAGTGGAAGGCAGCTGTCCCGCCGCAGCCAGCAGCCCCACCACAATGGGCAGGTCGTAGAGGGTTCCCTCCTTCCGCCGGTCTGCCGGGGCCAGATTCACGGTGATCCGGCTGCCGGGAAACCAGTAGCCGCTGTTTCGGATGGCAGAGCGCACCCGCTCCCGGGCCTCTTTTACCGCGCTGTCCGGCAGTCCCACCATATCAAACCGGGGCATTCCGTTGGCGATGTCGCACTCCACCTGGACTTCATAGCTCTTCATGCCGGTCAGGCCCAAAGAGCGGATTGTCGTGTACATAGCGTCCCTCCGCATTACATTTCGTATCACAAACGTTTTTTGTTTATCATACTCTATCTCGGAGGAAAAGGCAATGAAAATTAAGTTGGTTGAACCGCCCCGTCTCGGGGATACCGCCTTTGACAGCCGCTGCTCACACCGCAGAGGCAATCCACCATAGGATTCCTACGGCGCAGGCCCCCAGCACAAACCACACCCACCCGGGCATGGTATAACCCCTGTATTTTCTGGTCTTTCCGGTGGTGCGCTCCACATAGCCTGCCGCCGCCTGACGGGCCTCCTTCACCACCTGCTCCGCCGTCACCCCGTCGGCGTGAAGCGCGTCCTCTTTCAGCAAAAAAATAGCCTGCTCAAAAAAGCGGGGATCCGGCGAGCGGACCACGATCACCCTGCGTGAAATACCCTTTACCACCATCTGTTACCTCTTTTCTGTCGGAGCGGAATCGAAGGAAACACTGATTCAATCAAGCTACGGCGTCTGGACGGTCTATTTTCCGCCATATAGAGTCCCAATTCCTTGAAATCCGTCAGGATTCCTGCAGAATTTGGCCACTATCTGGACGAAAAATATCCTCGCCCAGCCATCCGAGAGATTGAATCAGTCCTTCCTAAGCTCTTCCGTCCCATTATTTTCCACACACAGTTTGCCCGGCTTTTTCCCTTTTATACGCGCTTGGACAGGCGCACCGCCACCACAGTACGGTCATCCTCCCGGCCGGCGCCGGGGCTGGACAGCACCGCCTGAGCCAGTTCTCTGGGACTTTCTCCCTGGTAATGGGACAGCATGGCTTTCAGCCACTCATCCCCGGTTCCGTCGGTGATGCCGTCGGTGACCATCAGCACAAAATCCTCCGCAGAAAGTCGGAACCGGGTGACCTCCGGCTGGCTCTCCCGATCCGTTTCCAGTCCCGCAGGGAGGGCAGAGCCGGTGATTCGGCTCACCAGGCCTCCCCTGCGCAGATAAGTGGGGGCGCCACCCAATTTAAACAGTTCTGTGCTGCCAGAGAACAGGTCCAGCCGCAGCAGGTCTACCGTGGTAAAGCCGCCGCTCACCTCCCCCCGGAGGCTCAGCGCACCGGTCAGCGTAGCCAGCGCAGCGGCGGGCGGCACTCCCGCGTGGAGAAAATCCTTTAATAAGGTGGTGAGCAGCCTGCTGTCCCGAGCCGCATCGGTGCCGCTTCCCATTCCGTCGCACAGCGCCACCCACAGGATTCCCTCGTTGTCCCGGAACCATAGGCCGTTGTCTCCGTTGGCCTGTCCCTCCTGTTTTCGCCTGGAGGACACCGCCACTGTGGCGCTGAGGGGCGGACACTGGTGGAAAACCAGCTGCTGGCCCTTTCGCACCCGGAAGGCATCAGTGGGCTCCATCCGCACCCCCAGTGCTCCGGATATCAGCTTAATTCCCTGCTCTCCGTTCAGGGCGGAGAGTCCCTTGCCCCGCAGCTCCAGCGTCCGGCGCCCCCGCTCATCCACCTGAAGGCTGCACCGGGCTTCAATCCCCAGCGTTGCAGCCGCCCGGGCCGCCGCCGCCGCACCGGCCGGTTCCTCTTCCACCTCCTCTCCCAGGACGGCGGCGGCATCGCTGAGCAAATCCGCCATCTGTATGTACTGCCGGCACACCGCCAGACGGTTGTTCTGCAGCCGGGACCGGCAGCGCTGCCGGTTCCAGTAGCCGTACAGTTCCTCGTTGGAAACCCTCAAAAACTCCTCTAATCGGTTGCATCTGCGGCGAAACGGCTCCGGATAGTCCTTCATCGTCGCGTTTCCGCTGTCCAGCATCACCTCCAGCACCTGAGTCAGGGATTTGCAGGTCCCCGCATAATCCCGCTGCCAGCACACGGGATAGAAAAAGCAGCCCGTGCACACCCGGTCCATGGTCCGGTCAAAAATCACCGCAGTGTCCTCCTGGGGCTCCCCCCGGAGGACGCTTTCACTGATGCGCTCGTAGAGGGTGCGAAACGCCGCCGCCTGCTCCTCCAGCCGGAAGCGGGTCCGCTCCACAGCAGAGGAGCGCTCCACCGGTCCCGCCGCCGGGGCAGTCTGTCCCCCCGGCCCGGTCAAACTGTCCGCCCGGCGCAGCAGCGTTTCCGGAATCGCAGAGCAGACAATGGCCGCCGCTGCGATTTCCCCCGCCGTCTGCGCTCCGCCGTGGACCCAAAGCGTGCAAAGAAGTCCGCTACACGCGAACATCAGCACCGATTCCAGTCGATGCCGTCCCGCCAGCCTTCCGGTGGCCGCTCCCGCCGCCGCCAGCACGACCCCCAGCAAAGGGGTTCCTCCCGCCGTCAGCCCAACAGCCAGTCCCGCCATACCGCCCACTGCTGCCCCGGCGCCCGCTCCGCTCCGGGCCGCAATGAGAACCGCCAGCGCCGCCGCTGCGCCGCCCAGTCCCGGGTGAATCCCCGCTATGCCAGCCAGCGCCGCCGAGAGAAAGAACAGCAGCGCGGCACGATCCGGCGTCTGCCCTTCTTCTATCTTCAGCTCCCTGAATAACAGGCAGGACACCCCCACCAAAAGGACCTCTGACCCAAAGCTGATCACCGCGCCACTGTTCCATCCGGCGCCGGAGAGGTAGACAAACCCGGTGACCGCCGTGATCACGCTGCTGCACACTGCCATGAACCATTTCTGTCTGTACAGGCGCAGGTCAAAGCAGGAAAATTCCACCGTGTAAATGAGAATGGCCGCCGCTGCATACCGCAGCGCACTGCCGGTGTCCATGCCAAGTCCGTAGCCCAGCAGCCCACCTGCCAGCGCCGCCACTCCGTCCAGCCCGGAGCCGGAGGCTGCGATGAACCCCAGTCCGAAGGGCGCATGACCGCTCAGCAGCACTCCTCTGCTCAGCAGGGCAGACAGCCCAAACCGGAACAGCAGCCCCCGCAGCAGTCTGCGGTGCTTTTTCACCATTCCAAGGGCGGGATGCGGGGCGGTTTTTTTCGGTTTTTCCCCTGTTATTTTTGTTTCCTTTGTACCCATACCGAAATTCCTTCCGAATTGTATTGAATTCAGTATAATCGGGCCAATCAGCAGAATCTGTCGGGAAATAGCCGCCCCATTCCGGGTGATCCTGTCATTTATATTTGCTTTTTTCACGCCGGTCAGGTATAATCTCTGGTAGCATCCTGAAGGAAAGAGGCAGAGCTTATGGGCACTTCATTCTCCTGCAGGCCTGCCATTTCCAAATGGAAGCGCCTGGGCAGAGGGATCATGGACTTCTGTCTGCCGCCCCGGTGCATTCTCTGCCAGAAGGAGCTGGAGAATTCCGACGACCCCCTGTGTCCGACGTGTGCAGCCCGGATGCCGTGGACCGGCGAAAATGCCGTGCAGAACGGTATGCGGTTTGACCGCTGTCTTTCGGCGGTATACTACACCGGAGACCTCCGGGAATCCTTTCACCGCTACAAATTCAACGCCCATTGGCATTACAGCTGGATCTACGGCCGGTGGATGTGGGAGTGCCTGAAAAACAACGACCCGGACTGCCTGCGCTTTGACTGCATCTCCTGGACGCCGCTGAGCCTTCCCCGGTATCTGAAACGGGGATATGACCAGTCCCGCCGGCTGGCGCTGGCGGTGTCCCGCCTCAGCGGTCTGCCCCTGCGGTCCACCCTGGTCAAGTGCAAGCACACCCCTGCCCAATCCGGCACAGCCAGTGCAGATCTGCGCTGGGCAAATGTGAGCGGCGCCTACCGGCTGAAGCCCGGCGCCGCTGTAAAGGGCAAGCGGATCCTGCTGATGGACGACATCATCACCACCGGCGCCACCCTGGAGGAAGCCTGCCGGGTGCTCCGGGATGGGGGTGCACGGGAGCTGTGCTGTCTGACCCTGGCCCGGAGCGCCCAGCTGTAGACCCCTTTGATTTTTGATTTCTCACCGAAAGAGGGACGTTCCATGTTCAAAAACAACAAACGCCCGGCCAATCCCCGGGCAAGAGCCACCGTCCGCATCCTCGCCGGCGGCTATCTGATGTATCTGGCGTGGTCCATGCGGGACAGTCTATCCGATCCCCTGCTGGCGGTCTTCGCCGCCCTGTTCGTGTTGGTGGGCGCCGCCTTTGTCGGCACCGCCCTGTACAGCCTGTATCAGCAAAACCAGGCTTCCGATGAGGAGAACGAGGATTCTGATGACACGCCTGCCCTGCCGGACTCGGAAGATTCGGACTCAGATCACCTTGAATAACCACTGATCAGGAGGAATTCCTTTGGAAATTGGTTCCATCACCCTGCCCAACCCGCTGATTCTCGCCCCCATGGCCGGGGTCACGGATCTGGCCTTCCGCACCATCTGCCGAGAGCTTGGAGCAGGCTACACCATCACCGAAATGATCTCCGCCAAAGCCCTGTGTTTTCAGGACAAAAAGACCCTGCGGATTATGGAGCTGGGTGAGGAGGAACACCCCGCTGCGGTACAGCTGTTCGGCAGCGACGCGGACTGCATGGAGCAGGCGGCGGCTAAGGTCATGGATCTTGCCCGCCCGGATGTGATCGACATCAACATGGGGTGCCCGGTGCCCAAAGTGGCCAACAACGGCGACGGCTCCGCGCTGATGAAAGACCCGGACAAGGCCATGAAAATCGTGGAGGCCGTCCGCCGGGGGGCCGGGGTGCCCGTCACCGTCAAAACCCGAAAGGGCTGGGACAAGGGCAGTGTCAACGCAGTGGAGTTTTCCCAGGCGCTGGAAAGCGCCGGCGCCGCCGCTATCGCCATTCACGCCCGCACCAAAACGCAGATGTACGCCGGCCGGGCGGATTGGGACATCATCCGCGCGGTGAAGCAGGCGGTTTCCGTCCCCGTCATCGCCAACGGCGACGTATTTGAGCCGGAGGACGTCCCCCACATCCTCCGCTACACCGGAGCAGACGCCGTTATGATCGGCCGGGGCGCCTTCGGCAACCCGTGGCTGTTCCAGCGGGGACTTGCCGCCCTGAAGGGGGAGGAAGTTCCTCCGCTGCCCCCGCTGAAGGAGCGCATGGAAGTCGCTCTGCGCCAGATCGAGCTGGCAAAGGCGCAAAAGGGCGAAAAAATCGCCTGTCTGGAGGCCCGAAAGCAGTACGCCTGGTACCTCCGGGGCGTCCCTCACTCCGGCTACTGGAAGCAGCAGATCAGCCACATCACCTTTATGGAGGATGTGTACCGCATCACCAGAGGGATTCAGGAAGAGCTGAAATAAATGCAAAACCGCACCATGGAAGATCATTTTCCCATGGTGCGGTTTCCTTATGAACAAAGTGCTTTTTCTCAGCGCCCTGTGCTTCTGCACGATTATTTCCCCGGCGGGCAGCGCAGTTCGTCCGTTTTGCTTCGGACCACCCCGCCGGCAGGTGAAACCCTTGAAGTTCTTTTCCTTTCCTTTTCTCACAAGAAAAGGAAGAAATTACGCCCAGATCAGGCCTTTGACTCCCTCCGGCGTTTCCACCTTTACCTGGAGGGTCTGTCTGATGTGCTCCATGCGCTGATCCAGCTCCTCCCGGGTGGCGCCGGAGACGATGATGGCCAGGCGGCTGGTCTTGTCGGTGTGGGCGGCACTGGTGATTTTGCCCACAAACAGGTCATCCAGCTGGTTTCTGTGTACATATTCCAGCGCCTTGACCTCTTCCAGTCCGTCAATGGCGGTTACAGTGCCCACCGGCACATAAAACGCCATGTAGCCGCAATAGCACTGCTGAGGCAGCAGCTCCGGCATGGTGGTGCGCTTGCCTGTGGCGATGTCCAGCAGGAATTCCTCTGTGTGCAGCCCGGTGGACAGGCTGATGAGGTCAGAGGAGATGAACACACCGCCGCCTCTGGCCGCAGTTTCCATCAGGTACACCTCGTCCCCATCCATGATGAATTCGCTGTGGGAAATGCCCTGCTTCAGGCCGAAGCCGGTGATGATCTTCCGGTTCAGCTCGCACACCTTCCGCTCCAGCTCCTCGTCTGCAGTGGTGGGGAAAATGCGGCTTTTTGCGGCATAGGCATCGGGAATGTCAAAATACAGGGTGTCGCCGCAGATCAGGTTTTTGAACTGGTGGTTGACGGAAATGCCCTCCACTACGAACTCCCGGCCCTTGGCCAAACGCTCCACAATGACGCCCCCGTTGGAGGACCAGCGCTCCGCCTCCGGATATTTCTCCCGCAGCTCCGCCTCATTGCGCACCGCCTGCACGCCGCGGCTGCCCTGGGTGTCCAGGGGCTTGATGATCACGTCGCCGCCCAGCTCCCGGTAGTAATCGACGGCTTCCTCAATGGAAAACACCGTCCGGTTGGGCAGCAGCGGCAGCCCCAGCTCCTCCAGCTTCCGGCGCATCAGGCTCTTGTCCGTGAACAGGCAACCGGTTTCATAGCCGATGCCGGGCAGGCCAAGTTTCTCCGCCACATAGGCCACCGCCCGCACCGCAATATCTGTCTGGTCCGTGATAACGCCGCAAATGTGCTCCTGACGGGCAAATTCCAGGATCTCTTCCTTCTTCCGCACGTCAATCAGCAGCCTCTTCGTAATGTACGGTTCAAATTCCGCACTGATCACCGGCGCCACCAGCACCACCTCATAAGTCTCTGCAGCCTTCTGCACCAGCGGCAGCTGAAATTCTCCCGCGCCGATTATCATGATCTTTTCCATAAACAGTCCCTCCTGTCGGGCTGAACGTATTCTCTCCAATGATTGGACAGCCTGTATTATACCACAAACCCGGCAAAGCGCAAGTCGCAGGAAATCTGCTCCTCCGCCATCGGCGGGGGTGTACTTCCAGTGGCGAACATTTTGTCAACTTTTGTTCTCAATTTTGTCAACTTGTTATGACTATCCGGTCATTTTCTCAAAAAAAGCGGAGGAAATCCCCTGTTATTTGCCGATGTAAGTCTTGACAAAAGTGGGGTGCACTGCTAAGATATTTGATAACGCGAAACGCAATGATCAGGAAAGTCAGACCCGCACCGCGGTCCAGAGAGGGCGCAGCTGCTGAAAGCGCCTACGCGGTCCTGTCTGAGCGTCCCCTGTGAGCGGCTCCTTTGAACGGCAACGGCCCAGTAAGGGGAGACGAGCTGCCCTTCGTTATCGGGGAAGAGTGCATGGAAGTGCAAAGGTGTGCAGTTTCATGAATATAGGTGGTACCACGGAGTGTTCGCTTCGTCCTATGACGGGACGGGGCGTTTTTTTGACTCTGCCCTGAAACGCATCTGAATTTCCCACTCAAACCGCAAAAATTTCGATCAGTATTTACATAACGTCAGTTTGGAGGTATCCCGTAGATGAAAATGAAAGCATCTCAGGTCGTCATGGAATGTCTGCTGGAACAGGGCGTCGATACTGTTTTCGGCTATCCCGGCGGCACAATTCTGGAGATTTATGACGAATTCGAGCTTCACGGCTACAACAGAAAGATTCGTCATATCCTGACCTCTCATGAGCAGGGCGCTTCCCACGCCGCAGACGGCTACGCCCGCAGCACCGGCAAGGTCGGCGTGTGCTTTGCTACCTCCGGCCCCGGAGCAACCAACCTGGTCACCGGCATTGCCACTGCCTATATGGACTCCTCCCCTGTGGTGTTTATCACCGTCAACGTGGGCGAGAGCCTCATCGGCAAGGACTCCTTCCAGGAGGTGGACATCACCGGTATCACCATGCCCATCACCAAATGCAATTACTTGGTCCGCAGCGGCAAGGATCTGCCCGACATCATGCGGGAGGCCTTCGCCATCGCCCGCAGCGGCCGCCCCGGCCCGGTGCTCATCGACATTCTGAAGAATGTCACCTATGAGATGATCGAGTACCAGCCCCTGCCCCTGAGCGAGCACCACCGCCACGGCAAGCTGAGCCGCCTGATCGCCCGGGACAGCCACGACCTGAAGCCTGTGGAACCGGATCACGAGGACGTGAACGTTCTGGTGGATCTGCTCAACGACTGCAAGCGTCCCCTGGTTCTGGTGGGCGGCGGCGTCATCCGCAGCAGAGGCGCGGTGCCGGAGTTCCGCAAGTTCATCGAGAAGCTGGGCGCCCCGGTGGCCTCCACCGTCATGGGCGGCGGCGCGTGTCCCGGCGACCACCCGCTGTTTACCGGCATGATCGGTATGCACGGCAGCCACGCCTCCAATGTGGCCAGCCACGACTGCGATATGCTCATCGCCATCGGCTGCCGCTTCTCTGACCGCGTCACCTGCGACGTCAACACCTTCGCCCCCAACGCCTGTGTGGTCCACATCGATATTGACCGGGCCGAGATCGACAAGAACGTCATCACCAGCCACCACATCATCGGCGACGCCCGCCGGGTGCTGGAGCTGCTGAACGAGCGCATTATGCTGCAGGAGTACGACTTCTCCCCCTGGCGCAAGGCGATTCTCTCCCTGAAGGAACCCCCGCTGGAGCACAGCGACACCAAGCTGCTGCCCCACGAGATCCTGCACACCGTCTCCCGTCTGACCGGCGGCAACGCCATCATCGCCACGGACGTGGGCCAGCATCAAATGTGGTCCTGCCAGTACTTCCACTTCAACCGTCCCGGCCAGCTGCTGACCTCCGGCGGCTTCGGCACCATGGGCTTCGGCTACGGCGCGGCCTTCGGCGCCAAGCTGGGCAACCCCGACCAGGTGGTGGTCCACTGCACCGGCGACGGCTGCTTCCGCATGAACTGCCACGAAATGGCCACGGTTCAGCACTATGACATCCCGGTCATCACCATCATCTTCGACAACCACACGCTGGGCATGGTCCGCCAGTGGCAGACCCTGATTTACGGCGAGCGTTACAGCCAGACCACCCTGGACCGGGGTCCTGACTTCGTCAAGCTGGCAGAGGCCTACGGCATCAAGGGCTATCGGGTCACCAATGTGGCAGAGTTTGAAGCCGCTTTTAAGGAAGCCCTGGAATCCGGCCACGCAGCGGTCATTGACGCCATGCTGGACATGGACGAGATGGTACATCCCATGGTCAGCGGCGGCAGCCCGGTCACCAACTTCCTGCTGGACTAACGTGGAAAAGGAGGGGCTATCACAATGAATATTACCACCGGAGCCACCCGCCAGACGCTTTCCGTGCTGGTGGACAACAACGCGGGCGTGCTGAGCCAGGTTTCCCGGCTTTTCTCCCGCAAAGGCTACAACATCGAATCTCTGGCTGTGGGTACCACTGACAGCCCGGAGGTCTCCCGTATCACCATCGAAGTGATTGCGGACGAGTTTCAGGTCAAGCAGATCATGAGCCAGCTGTCCAAGCTGTTCCCCGTCCGTTCCGTCAAGCGCCTGGAGCCCGCGCACTCCATTCGCCGGGAGCTGCTGCTGATCAAGGTCAAGGCAGAAACCCGTGACATTCGCAACGAGGTCATCCAGATTGCGAATATCTTCCGCGCTTCTATCATCGACGTCTCTCTGGGGACCATCACCCTTGCCGTCATCGGCACGGAATCCAAGGATGAGGCCATCGAGGGCCTGCTGAATGAATTCGGCATCCTCGAGCTGGCCCGCACCGGTATGGTGGCTCTGGAGAGAGGGCAATACACGCTGAATGAACAGTCGAAAGTAAAAGGAGAGTACGATTATGGCAAACGCATGCTATGAGATGAACGCAAAAATGTATTACGCCTCTGACTGCGACCTGTCCTATCTGGACGGCAAGGTCATCGCAATCATCGGCTACGGTTCCCAGGGCCACGCTCACGCACTGAACCTGCGTGACTCCGGCTGCAACGTCATCCTGGGTCTCCGCAAGGGCAAGAGCTGGGACAAAGCCACTGCTGACGGCTTCGAGGTCTACACCGTTGCCGAGGCCGCCAAGAAGGCCGACATCGTTATGATGCTGGTCAACGACGAGCGCGCCGCTCAGATCTACGCCGAGTCCGTCAAGGACAACCTGGAGCCCGGAAATGCCATCGCCTTTGCTCATGGCTTCAATATCCGTTATAAGCAGATCGTTCCCCCTGCAGACGTTGACGTGTTCATGGCTGCCCCCAAGGGCCCCGGCCACACCGTCCGCGGCACCTATGTGGAGGGCAAGGGTGTGCCCTGCCTGATCGCTGTGGAGCAGGACGCCACCGGCAACTGCCGCAACATCGCTCTGGCCTACATCGCCGGTATCGGCGGCGCCCGTGCGGGTATCATGGAGACCACCATGGACATCGAGACCGAGACCGACCTGTTTGGTGAGCAGACCGTCCTGTGCGGCGGCGTGGTGGACCTGATGCAGTGCGGCTTCGAGACTCTGTGCGAGGCCGGCTACGCTCCTGAGAACGCTTACTTCGAGTGCATGCACGAGATGAAGCTGATCATCGACCTGATCAACCGCGCCGGTGTCGCCGGTATGAACTACTCCATCTCCGACACCGCTGAGTACGGCGAGTACGTCTCCGGCCCCCGCGTGCTGCCCCATGACCAGATCAAGGCCAACATGCGGGCCGTCCTGTCCGACATTCAGGACGGCACCTTCGCCGGCAAGTGGATCGCTGAGAACAAGAACGGCCGCACCTTCTTCAACAGCAAGCGCGCCGCTCTGGCCCGTCATCCCATGGAGACCGTGGGCAAGGCCCTGCGGGACAATATGCTGTGGAAGGACGCTTCCTCCTCCAGCGATGCCGCTCTGGACTCCGCTTCCAAGTAATCGGAAAAACAGTTTGATCGTAACCTTATGGGGCAGGCAGGCGACTGCCTGCCCCTGCTGATGTTCCCTGTGGGGACAACATTCCTATGGGGAGGCTTTCCCATGACCGCACCATTGACTGACACCATTGTGCGCAGAGGGCGCTTTGACCTATGATCGCCCCGCCTCTGTGCCTGCTGGCCGCAGCCCTTGTCCTGTTTGCCTTCTTTCGTTTTCGAAGCCCGGAGGCCCGGCGGAAACGCCTGATCCACAGATATCTGGAGCTGGTGGACCGCTCCCGCTACTTCCTCCACGCCATGGGCGGCATGGACGGGGTGGACAGCTACACCAACTCTCTGGACGCGATGAAATACTGGTACCAGCGGGGCTTCCGGCTCTTTGAGGCCGACATCTCCCTGACCAGCGACGGCGTTCCCGTGCTGGCCCACAGCGTGGAGGACGTGTGGAAAAAGAAGGACTGGGAGCAGCGTCTGGGCCAGCCCTACGATAAGAAGCACCCCTCCGCCACCTTTGAGCAGTTCATGTCCTTCACCATTCAGGGCAAATACCACGCCACATCCTTCTCCCAGCTGCTGGACTATCTGGAACAGCACAAGGATCTGTTTGTGCTGGTGGACGTTGGCCGGCGCAGCTATGAGAGCACGGCAAAGATTTATCAGGCCATGGTGGAGGCCGCCAAAGGCCGGGAGCAGGTGCTGGACCAGCTGATTGCAGGCGGTCACACAACAGAGATGATGGCCGCCGTGGAGGAACGCTACGACTTTCCCATTAAGAACCTGTACTATGCCGCGGAAAAAGTCCGGGACCCCGCGCTGGCGACTCCCGCCGCTTTCGCCGCCTACTGTCAGGCGCACCATGTCCTCAGCTACAGCATCGCCGTCAAAACCGTCACCCCGGAGATCGTGTCCGATCTAAAGGCGGCAGGGCTGCGCAGCTATGTGTTTGCCGTCAACGATGAAGAGGAGGCACACCGTCTCTTTCAGATGGGCGTTGACATGGTAGGCTCTGACTTTTTGAGAGATTGACCCAATCCCCGGAAAAGGTCGAATGCCCTCTTTTCCTTACAAAACCACATCAGGAGGAACCCCTTATGGCACTGAAATCCGCTAACGTCACCCAGGGCGTGGATCGCGCCCCCAACCGCTCCCTCTTTGCCGCGCTGGGCTACACCAAAGAAGAGACCGATCGCCCGCTGGTGGGCATCGTCTGTTCCAAAAATGAAATTGTTCCCGGCCACATGAATCTGGACAAGATCTCCGAGGCCGTCAAGGCCGGTGTCCGGCTGGCCGGCGGCACCCCCATCGAATTTCCCGCCATCGCCGTCTGTGACGGCATCGCAATGGGCCACATCGGCATGAAATATTCCCTGGTGACCCGTGATCTGATCGCGGATTCCACCGAGTGCATGGCCATCGCCCACCAGTTTGACGCGCTGGTCATGATCCCCAACTGCGACAAGAACGTGCCCGGCTTGCTGATGGCCGCCGCTCGCATCAACATCCCCACCATCTTCGTCTCCGGCGGCCCCATGCTGGCGGGCCATTTGGACGACGGCCGGCGCACCTGCCTGAGCGATATGTTTGAGGCCGTCGGCGCTTACCATGCCGGCACCCTGGATGAGGCCGGTGTGGAGGAGTACGTCATGAACTGCTGCCCCTCCTGCGGCTCCTGCTCCGGTATGTACACCGCCAACTCCATGAACTGCCTCACCGAGGCCATCGGCATGGCGCTGCGGGGCAACGGCACCATTCCGGCTCCTTACTCCGCCCGTATCCGTCTGGCGAAAGAAGCCGGTATGCAGGTCATGGAACTGCTGAAGAAGAACATCCGTCCCCGGGACATCATGACCGCCGAGGCCTTTGGCAACGCCGAGATCGTGGATATGGCCCTGGGCTGCTCCACCAACACCATGCTGCACCTGCCTGCCATTGCCCATGAGTGCGGCGTGGACATCGACCTGCACCATGTGAACGAGTACAACGCCAAAACCCCCAACCTGTGCCATCTGGCCCCTGCCGGCGCCACCTTTATGGAGGATCTGGATCGGGCCGGCGGCGTGTATGCGGTGATGAAGGAGCTGGCAGACGCCGGGCTCATCCGCACTGACCTGATCACCTGCACCGGCAAGACCGTGGCAGAGAACATCGCCAACGCAGAGAACCGCAACCCTGAGGTCATCCGTCCCATCGACAACCCCTATCTGGCCACCGGCGGCATTGCGGTGCTGTTCGGCAATCTGGCCCCCGACGGCTGCGTGGTCAAGCAGTCCGCCGTTGCCCCGGAGATGATGAAGCACTCCGGCCCCGCCCGGGTGTTTAACTCCGAAGAGGAGGCCATTAAGGTCATCTACGGCGGCGGTATCCACCCCGGCGACGTGGTGGTCATCCGCTACGAAGGCCCCAAGGGCGGCCCCGGCATGCGGGAAATGCTGAACCCCACCTCCGCCATCTGCGGCATGGGTCTGGGCGAGTCTGTTGCGCTGATCACCGACGGACGCTTCTCCGGCGCCACCCGCGGCGCCGCCATCGGCCACGTCTCCCCTGAGGCCGCAGCCGGCGGCCCCATCGGCCTGGTGGAAGAGGGCGACCTCATCGCCATCGACATCCCCAATCACAGCGTCCACCTGGAGGTCTCCGACGAGGTCCTGGCGCAGCGCAAGGAAGCGCTGGTCATGCCTGAACCCAAGGTCAAGACCGGTTACCTGGCCCGCTACGCCGCCATGGTCACCTCCGCCGACAAAGGCGCGATCCTGAAGACCGTGTAAGTTCCATCCAAATCCATCAGGGCTGTTTCACTGCAATCGGTGAAACAGCCCTCTTTTCTTCTTCCGTCCGGTCTGATATAATGAGGACTGAATTGATCGTACCTTCCCCGCCAAAGGAGGAATTTTCTGTGAAAAAACTGCTGCATCGTCTGACCGCCCTGACTCTGGTACTTGCCCTTCTGTCGGCGTTCCTGCCGGCCTTCCCGGCCTGTGCCGCAGAGACCGCTCCCTCCGGCAGCGACGTCTCTTCCGTCTCTGACCAGGAACCCTCTGACCAAAAGCCTTCTGACCCGGAACCGGGAAAAAAACCGGTGCCGCTGAACGCCCCCCAGAAGCTGGCGGTCTCCGTCAAGCAGGAAACTGTCACACTGACATGGGCAAAGGTGTCCGGGGCAACGGGCTATCAGATCTGGCGCAAGACCGGAAAACAGGATTATTCCCTGTTGAAAACCGTAAAAACCCCCAATTATAAGGACGATTCCGTCAAAAACAAGCAAACCTATACCTATCAGGTCAGCGCATACTACACCAGCGAGGGGAAAACCGTCCCGGGAAAGCGCAGCAATGCGGTCACAGCTGAGGTGCTGCCTCTGTCCGGCTTTGTGATCTGTGTGGATGCAGGCCACGGAAACAAAAAGGCCCTGGGAAAGGTAAAGCTGGCGCCGAAAAGCTCCAAAAAAGTCTGCGGCGGCACCGTCGGCACCCAGGGGAGTTACACCGGCGTCAGCGAGGCGGCTCTGACCCTTCAGGTGGCAAAAAAGCTGAAGACCGCCCTGGAAGAGCAAGGAGCCACCGTGGTCATGACCCGAACCGGCTCCTCCTGCAAGCTGAACAACATTCAGCGGTGCAAAATCGCGACAAAGGCCGGGGCAGACCTGACCATCCGGCTCCATGCGGACAGCTCCACCAGCCACAGCGCGCACGGCATCAGCATGCAGCTCCCTGCCAGCACCTACTGCTCCGGATCCATTGTGAAAAAAAGCGGCAGCGCCGGTAAAAAAATCTATAAGTCGGTGCTGAAAACCACCAAAGCCAAAGGACGGGGCATGGTGAAGCGCAGGGACCTTGTGGGCTTCAACTGGTCCAAAACCCCCACTGTTCTCATTGAAATGGGATTTATGAGCAACAAGCGTGAGGATAAGAAGCTGCAGACCTCCGCTTATCAGAAGAAAATCGTCAAGGGCATCGTCAACGGAACCGTAAGCTATTTCAGCTGACTTTCCCGGATTTGGCATTTCTTCTGAATCCGTCCAATTGTAAACCTAAATAATTTATCAGTTGACAAACCGCTCCAGCGGATGTATGATGGGATAGAAAATACGGATTCTTCCAGAAGTGCAGGAGTGTACCTTTGCTATGAAACAGAACTCTACCCTTTATCAGCTGACTGTCTGCGCCCTGATGGCGGCGCTGATGTGCATCCTCGGCCCCATGTCCATCCCCATCGGCCCGGTGCCGGTTTCTCTGACCAATCTGGTCATCTATCTGGCGGTTTACCTGCTGGGTACCCGGGGCTCCACCATCAGCTATGTGGTGTACCTGCTGCTGGGTGCTGTGGGTCTGCCGGTTTTTTCCGGATATCAGGGCGGTCTGGGCAAGCTGGCCGGCCCCACCGGCGGCTATCTGGCGGGCTTCATCCTGATGGCAATCATCAGCGGGGTGTTCCTGGAGAAGTCTGGGTGCAATACTGTGATCACCGGCCTGGGCATGGTGCTGGGCACCGCAGTGGCCTATCTGTTCGGCACCATCTGGTTTGTCTTTGAGATGCAGTGTGAGCTGTGGTACGCCCTGACCGTCTGCGTGTTCCCCTTTATCCCCTTTGATCTGGGCAAGATTGTCATTGCCGCCGTGCTTGGACAGGCCATCCGCTCGGCTCTGGTCAAATCCAACCTGCTGCCCACTCAGGGGTAACAACCTTTTTTACTTCTTCTGTTTTCAAAAAAAGACCGTTCCACTTACCGGAACGGTCTTTTGCTATACAGCCACTGCAGAGTGGGGCAAGCGTGCATTGCGCTGTAAATTTTGTCGGAATAGGGCGTAAACCCCCATAAACCCTGTCAGATTTCAATAATTTGGAAGGAAACAATGGTGTAAATTTTCCCGAATACACCGAAGCTGCGTCCGGTGCTTCCTTATGTCCGTTTTCCCCGCAGGTCTCCTACGGCGACCAGGTCATCCACCAGATTCACCAGCACCGCCTCCGGGCTGTGGGGCGCGTGTCGGGACGCCGGCCACATATGGGACAGGATGATGTTTTCCTCTTTGGGGGAAAGCTCTGTCAGCAGTTTTGCGTTTTCGGCGGCCTCCTCCGGGTGCTTCAGCACAGCGGGCCCCTGGTAGTTCTCCGGGCGGCAGCTCTTGTCGTGGAAGAACAGATCGTGGAGCACTGCGCCCCGGGCTGCGGATCTGGCATCCAATCCCAGACGCCGGGCCGCGCGGAAGGACCATCTGGCCACCCGCATGGTGTGGTGGTACCGGGTGGTGCGCTTGTGGTGAGTGTACTGCCGAAGCCGCTGCACCTCCGGCTGCTCCAGCAGATCCCGGACGGCATTGTCAAATTCAATTTCCAAAACCAGCTTGTTCAATGGTCATCACCAGTCCTAATGAAGATGTGCGTCGCAGCCTGAGCTGTTCAAACCTGGACAGCGGGATTATTATATCACACACCATCCCCTTTGTCCTGTGGAAAATAAAAGCGCCGGAGCAGAATTTTTTGTCAATTCTGCTCCGGATTGGTGGTCAGGTTACAGGGAATCAGGACGCGGCGGAGGCGGAACCCTCTGCGGCGGCAGTTGCACTCTGGGCGGCATCGTTCATCAGGTTCTGCAGCTCCAGCAGCTTGGTGCACACGGCGGTGACATCCAGCTTGTCAAATTCTGCCGTGTTCTTCACCTCAGCCCCATCAGCCCAGCCGGAAACCATGTCATGATAGGCGCTCTGCAGATAGTCGCTCTTCACAGACTCCGTGTCCACCGGCAGGCGCAGCAGGGTGAAGTAGCCATAGCTGGTCTTGTCGGTCATGCCCAGCTCGCCCTCCTTCAGCTCCGCCAGCTTCTCCCGGAATCCCTCCGTCAGGGAGGTGGTGCTGTCGAAGGTGAACTCGTCGGTGTTGCCGTCGGGGTTGTCCTTCTGGTACTCCTGGAACTTGGCCAGCAGCGCATCGCCCTCCAGCTTGCTCAGCTCGTCATAGGCCTTCTGGCACTTCTCCTTCTGGGCAGCATCGTCCTCTTCGGAGGCGTCCTCCGCCACCTGGAAGAGGATGTAGCGGCAGTTATAATAGCCGTTGTCCTTGATATAGTCCTGAATCGTCTCTTCCGTGGCGGACAGCTCCCCGGTCTCGGTCAGGTGGGCATTCAGCGTGGTGTTCAGCTGGTTCTGGCTATAAGTGGTCCGCTGGTCCTCCAGCGTTGTGCCGTAGTAAATCACAGAGGCATCGTCCAGTCCTGCCACATAGGACTCCACCGCAGCTTTCTCCTCATCGGTGAGCTCCAGGCCCTCTTCCTCGGCCTTCTGCTCAATGGAGTAATAGGTTTTCACCCCATTCTCCGCAGACTCCTGGAGATACTGGGCAATCGTCTTGCCCTCCCTGAACTCAGAGGACAGGTCCAGGGGCATACCGTACTGAGTATAAAACAGATTCAAGTTGTTCAGCTCTCTGGCCAGCCAGAACAGATAGTAGCTGGCTTTGACGTTGTCGCCGTTGACGGTCAGAATGGTGCTGTCCTTGTTCAGCGCCCCGTCAGTGAGGTAGCTGATGACATCCTTCTTTGCCTCATCGGGAATGGCCGCGTTGATGGCTTCCATCACAGCCTGGTTGTCCCCATCCGCAGGGTCTCCGGCCTGGACAGAGGCGTCGGCGCTGGAATCGGCGGAGGAGGTGCTGCAGCCGGTGAGCAGGCACAGTGCCATGGAGAGGCTGAGCAGCAGGGCTAGAATACGTTTGTACATGGGAAAAACCTCCAAATCAATCAGTTATCATCAAACTTTTCCATACATAAACAGGTCACATTTGATCATACCATTGTAGAGCTTGCGCTTCTTGCGGGCCTTCTGGCCAAAGGCCTCTTCAAACTCCGTGTGGCTGGACAAAATGGACACCCGCCAGCCGGGGGGCAGCAGACGGACGCTGTGTCCAAAGGCTTTGTACAGCGCGGACACGTCCTCCTTGGACATCAGCCGTTCCCCGTAGGGGGGATTGGTCACCAGGCGGCCGTAGTCCGACGTGCTATAAAACCGTCGTGCGTCGTACTGCTCAAAGTGAACCGTGTCCTCCACCTCTGCCTTTGCGGCGTTGGCCTTTGCCAGCTCCACGCAGCGGGGGTCAATGTCGCCGCCCCAGATATCATACACCCGGTCATACTCTTTGTCCATGGCCTCGTCTGCGGCGCTGAGCCAGCTTTCCGAATCCAGATTCTTCCACTTCTGAGCAGAGAAGGAGCGGTTCAGCCCCGGCGCCCGGTTTTTGGCGATGAGGGCCGCCTCAATGGGAATGGTTCCGGAGCCGCAGAAGGGGTCGCAGAAGGGGTCAAATCCCTTGTACCCCGACAGCAGCACCATCGCCGCCGCCAGCGTCTCCCGGAGCGGCGCGCCGTTGTTGACCGCACGGTATCCCCGCTTGTACAGGCCCTCGCCGCTGGTGTCCAGGCAGATGTGGACCCGGTCCTTCATGATGGAAAATCGGATCTGATACCGCTCTCCGTCCTCCGGCAGCCATTCGGTGTGGTACACCTCTCCCATTTTTTGAGAAACCGCCTTTTTCACAATGGACTGGCAGGCGGGAACGGAGTGCAGCTGGGAATTGATGGAATAGCCCGTCACCGGAAATTCTCCGTTTTTGGGAATCCAATCCTGCCAGCGCACCGCCTTGGCCCCCTGAAACAGCTCCTCAAAGGTGGTGGCCGGAAACTCGTTCAGCACCACCAGCACCCTTGCGCCGCAGCGCAGATTGATGTTCATCCGGGGGATGTCCGCCAGCGTGCCCCGGCAGAGCACCCGTCCGTTTTCCGCCCTCACATCGGACATTTTCAGCTTTTTCAGCTCGTCTGCCACCAGCTTTTCCAGCCCCAGCAGACAGGGAATTTCAAACAGATCATTCATAAGCAGTGGTTCATTCAACAAAAATAAATCAACAGGTTCACAGGTTCAGCGCTGCGCAGGAACTTTTTCCAGCGCCGGAGCACACCCCCCGGCGGGCAGCCAAATCAGAATCATTTTCCTGCCCAATCTACACAGCGTAACTTATTATAATCAAAATTTAATCAAATAGCAATCATGATTTCATGGACAACAAAAAAGAAACGTGCTATCATTGCCTCACCGGACAAAACAAAGCAGCTCATCAAAGAAAGGAGTGCGTTGTGATGTTAGACTTTTTAGCGGCCACACCGCCGGTGCTGTGGCTGGTGCTGATGGTTCTGTTCGCTGTAGCAGAGGGCGTCAGCGTAGCTCTGACTTCTATCTGGTTTGCAGTGGGCGCATTGGCTGCGCTGCTGGTCTCCTTCCTCACCGACAGCCTGTGGGTTCAGGCGATGGTATTTGCTGTGGTTTCCCTGGCGACACTGCTGCTGGTACGGCCTCTGGCCACCAGGCTGCTGCAGCCCCACGGCAAGATTCCCACCAATGCCGACCGCCTTCTGGGCCGTCAGGGTGTGGTCACAGAGACTGTGGACAATCTGGCCGCCGCCGGTCAGGTCAAGGTTGCAGGCCAGGTCTGGACCGCCCGGTCCGAGAACGGCGAGCGCATTTTTGCCGGAGAGCAGGTGTCCATACTGCGCATTGAGGGCGTCAAGCTCATCGTTGCCCCTGTCAAAACAGCGGCTTCCGTTTATCATAAGTAAGGAGCGATTGTTATGTTATTCAAAATCATTCTGATCATTCTTCTGGTGCTGGTAGTGGTGCTGCTGGCCAGAAACCTGGTCATCGTGCGCCAGTCCCAGGCCTTCGTGGTGGAAAATCTGGGTGCCTTCCACGCAGTGTGGGGCGTGGGCATCCACGTAAAGATTCCCTTCCTGCAGCGGGTTGCCCGAAAGGTCTCCCTGAAGGAACAGGTGGCAGATTTCCCGCCCCAGCCCGTGATCACCAAGGACAACGTCACCATCCAGATTGACACCGTCCTGTTTTACCAGATCACTGACCCCAAGCTGTACGCCTACGGCGTAGAGCGTCCCATGGTGGCCATTGAGAACCTGACCGCTACCACCCTGAGAAATATCATCGGCGAGCTGGAACTGGACCAGTCCCTGACCAGCCGCGATATCATCAACGCCAAAATGCGCTCCATTCTGGACGAAGCCACCGACCCCTGGGGCATCAAGATCAACCGTGTGGAGCTGAAGAACATCATGCCGCCTAAGGAGATTCAGGACGCCATGGAGCGCCAGATGAAGGCAGAGCGTGAGCGCCGTGAGGCCATCCTTCAGGCCGAAGGCCAGAAGCAGAGTAAGATTCTGGTGGCACAGGGCGAAAAGGAATCCCTGGTGCTGCGTGCTGAAGCCGCCAAGGAGGCCAAGCTGCTGGAGGCCGAGGCTCAGGCACAGGCCATCCTGAAGGTTCAGGAGGCTCAGGCAGCAGGCCTGCGTATGCTGAATGAGGCCCGCCCCAACGATCAGGTCATCAAGCTGAAGAGCCTGGAGGCCTTCCAGTCCGCTGCCAACGGCAAGGCAACCAAGATCATCATTCCCTCCGAGATCCAGGGACTGGCCGGTCTGGCTGCATCCGCCAAAAGCCTTCTGAGCACCGAGGAACCCAAGGAAGAGTAACGCTCCCCCATAGTCCTTCTCTCATATCGGATCGCAAAACCCGGGAACACAGCCGTGTTCCCGGGTCATTTTTTATGAAATCGTTCAGAACCGGTCGATCACACCAGAGATCACCACAGTTGGAATGGCCCACAGCAGCAGGAATGCCATCATGGACAGCGGCGTCAGGGAGTCAAATGCCAGCGCAAAGGTCAGGTAGAAGGCCAGCAGTACGCCCACCAGAGAGGCCAGAACCGCGATGATGGCGTTCAGCCGCACCACCGTGCGCAGGCGGCGGCCTCCGATGATGGCATCGGAGTAGGAGCCCATTCCCTCCCGGGTCAGCAGAGCGCCCAGCGTCGGATTGTGGGGCTGTCCCGGTTCGGACAGCTCACGGCGGCGCTCAATGGGAGGATACTCCATCTCGTCCACCGGCAGGTCATGGCGGTTCTGCAGCATACTGGGGATCACGTTGAAGTCCCGGGTCACCAGCACCGGCTTGACACCGCCCCGCACCAGCGCGTCAATGGCGGTCTTCGCGTAGTGGGACATCTCATATTCCAGGGTGAAAATGCCCTGCAGCGTCCGGTTGATCACACAGTACACCGCCCGCTTCACCTTCATGCCATCTTCCAGCTTCACATCCATCACGGTCATAAAGCCGGAGGTGCCGACCAGCACCTGGTCGCCGCGAATGTCAGCGGTGAGTCCGCCGGCCTCATAGCATTGCAGGTCGTCCACCCGGCGGTAGAAGCCGCCCTGTCGGCGCAGCTCCGAATCGAAGAGGTGGTACAGTCCGCTGCCCGCCGCGCGGAGCATGGACGCGGTACAGCCGGTGAGTTTTTCCAGAGAAACACCGTCAAAGTGCTTGATGGACTTCATAATGACGCTGCCCTCGGGGAACAAATCCTCATCTTTTACCAGGATGTTTGCCTTGCCGGCCATGGATTCCACACCGTCCCAGCCAGCTAGCACTGCGCCGGAGCGGTCCAGCCGCCGGGTCAGCTTCAGGTAGGGGTAGCCGAAGGCCATCAGACCAGTCAGCGGTGAGGCGGCAACCAGCGTGGAGGACAGGCACCAGGTCAGCATCCCCGGACGCCCCTGTCCCACAGAGGCGATGATCGAACAAAGAACGGCAGCGGCTCCGATCAGCGGCACCCAGATGCGGTAGATGCGCTCCGCACCGTCGCGGCTCTGAATCTGGCTTCCAAAGCCCTCAGCGGTACCGGCTTCCTTGTTGAATGCGGCAACACCGTCCCATTTGTTGGGGTCCAGCGTCACCCGGTAAGGCTCGGCTGCGCTGGCTGCGGTCCGGCAGGCCAGGTAAAGGGCCAGCTTCCGCTGATATGCGCCCAGCATAGCGAAGAACAGGCCAAACAGCGCCATCGCCGCAACAGGCAGCGGACCGTCACGGCCGATCAGTGTGGAAAACAGTCCGTCCAGCAGGGTTGCAATCACGGACAGCGCGGTCAACGTGTGCATCCCTGTCCGCCCACGGAACGGAGCTGTCAGGCCCAGCCAAATCACATCCAGGCCGATGGCAGCTCCAAAGGCCAGACACCAGGTGAGAATGCCGGAAGTGATTCGGTGGTTCAGCAGCGCGGCAGGCAGCGGCAGGCCCAGTCCCTCCGCAATGGACAGGTACAGCAGCAGCGCAGCCAGAAGAAATACATAGACCAGGCGCTGCTTCATAAAGCGCAGACCCAGACGGTACCGGGACGCCAGCTCCTCAGCGGAGGTATCCGGCTCTTTGGGGAACTGCTTTCGGGGCAGCCGCTCCCGCCAGGAAACCTTGGGGGGCTTGACCTCCTCCTCCATGTCCGTCCCCATGACGAACTCTCCGGTGGCGTCCTGCTCGGCGGTGCCCGCCTGATTGTACATATTATCAGCAAAGTCGTTGGCTTTGTCGTGAATGTGGCCAAAGCTGTCCCGCAGCGGTTTCATCCGGGACACCGGCATCTGCACCACGTTGCTTTCCGCCTGCTGAGCCTCGGCTTTTGCCTCTTCCTCTTCTTCCTTGACAGCGGCAGCGGCTTCCGCCATCGCTGCGGCGGCGGCTCTTTCCCTCAGGCGCTGTTCCCGGCGGAGCTTTTTTTCTGCGGTGCGGCGACGGGCCTCCACAAAAAACTGGCGCAGACCGTTGACCGTGGTGTTGTTTTCTGTGGGTTCAACGTTCACTTCGCTGATGGCGTCACTGACCTGCTGTCCGATAAAGGCAGCGGTGGCGCTGGCGTCCATGGGCTCTGCCTCCGCAGGCTTCTGCTCTTCGGGCTGTTCTGCCCCAGGCTCTTCTGCGGGTTCTTCCGGGGCCTCAGCAGCAGACTCAGCAGGATGCTCCGTCTCCTCTGCCGCCGGCTCAGCTTCCGGTTCTGCCTCAGAAGCAGGGGGCTCGGGGATTCTCTCCTCCGGTTGTACTGCCGGAACCTCAGCAGACTCATCAGGTTCGGCGGCTTCCGGCACAGCACTTTCCATGGCAGGTGCTTCGGGGGGCATTGACAGCTCTTCAGCGGGCTCCGAAGCTTCAGAAAACGGTTCAGGTTCCTGGGCTGGCTGCTCCGTCTTCTCTGCGGCAGGGGTTGCCCGATGCGTTAAAGGGATGGGATCGCTGTCTGCAACGCCGTATTCTCTCAGAATATCCTCGATCGAATCGTCTACCTCTTCCACAGGGGCGCCGCTGCTCAGCAGCTCCTCTGTGTCCTCCAGATCATTCATCGGATTCCATTTTCGAAAATTTTCCATGAACTACTCTTCCTTATTCAAACAAATAATGGCTTATGGGGATTGGAGCAGCGCTGCTCGGACGCCGGAGCGAAGCGCACCGGTTTCGGCAATGCCCCAGCTGCTCACTGCAGCCTCTGTCTTACTGCCTCATACAGCAGGATCGCAGCGGCAGCGGATGCGTTCAAAGAATTGATCTTTCCCTTCATGGGAATGCTGACGTTAAAGTCGCAGGTTTCCGACACAAGGCGGCTCATTCCGGTGCCTTCACTGCCAATGACAATGGCTGCGGGCCCCTTCAAATCCGCCTCGTACAGCGAAGTGGTGCCCCCGGCGGCGGTTCCGAACACCCAAATGCCCTGTTCCTTCAGGTCGTTCAGGGTTTTGGTCAGATTGGCCACCCGGGCCACCGGGACATAGGCAACCGCTCCGGCGCTGGTTTTGGCCACAACAGCGGTCAGGCCGGCGCTGCGCCGCTTTGGAATGATGACGCCGTGGGCGCCGGCGCATTCGGCAGTGCGGATGACCGCGCCCAGATTGTGGGGATCAGACAGCTCGTCGCAGACCACGATCAGCGGCGGCTCTCCCTTGTCCCTGGCCCGCTGAAGGATATCCTCCACTTCCACATACTCCCGGACAGCGGAAACCGCGATGACTCCCTGATGGGAGTGGGTTCGGGACATAGAATCCAGCTTCCGCCGGTCTACATCCACCACCACCGCTCCGGCCGCCTTGGCCTTGGCAGCAATGTGGCCCAACGCCGCATCGGTTTCGCCTTTTGCAATATATACCTTGTCAATGGCAGTGCCTGCCCGCAGGGCTTCGGTCACCGCATTGCGGCCCTCGATCAGGCCGTCTGCCCCAGCCTCCTGTTCCGGACTGCGGACGCTGTGCTGTCCCTCAGGCTCCCGGCGGGGAGGCCGGCGTTTTTTATATTCACTCATAGATCGACAAAATCCCTTTTTTACTGAAATGTGGCGCGGAGAACGGCGCATCTGCAGCCATTTCCGCAAAAGCTGATACAAACTTAGTATAGCACAGTTCCCCCCTATAAAAAAGGAAAAGTTTCAAAAGATTCCGCTGCCCGCTTTTTGCATTTTTACAAATTGTTCAAGGTGATTTTCTTGTAATTCAAATAATAATATGATATAGTACCAGAGTGCACCGCACATTTGTACCAAAAACCCGGTAATTTATCCCAGACGAAGGCTGTCTGGTGTTCAGGAAGAAGGTTTCCGCTTGAAAAACAACAATTCGCCTAACAAAAAACCCGGCAATAACAACGGCCGGATCATGGGCATCGTCAACATCATCGTGTGGGCGCTGATTCTGCTGGCGGGCTTCAACTGGCTGTTTTCCTCCATGTCCCTCAACGGCAGCGTAGAGGTGAAATTCAGCGATTTCATCCAGCTGGTAAAAGAAGACAAGGTGGAAGAGGTCAAGCTCCAGAACAACCGCTATTCCTTTGTGCTGAAAGAGGCCGATCAGAAGGAATGGCTGGCGGAGTACTACGCCAAAGACTCCAGTGTGGACCCGGCTAAGGCCGACATGCCCGACCTGTACACAGCGCCCATCAGCTACTCCGACTTTGCGCTGATGCTGGAGGAGCACGGTGTGACTTACTACACCCCCTACCAGCAGGACAGCGCCGTGACCCAGTTCCTGCTCTCCTACGTACTGCCCATGGCAATCATGGTGGGTGGCATGATGCTGGTGTTCCGAATGTTCGGCAGCCGCATGGGCGGCGGCATCGGCAACGTGGGCAAGTCCAACGCCAAAGTCTACGTGGAAAAGGAGACCGGCGTCACCTTCCGTGACGTGGCTGGTCAGGACGAGGCCAAGGAATCCCTGGAGGAGATCATCGACTTCCTCCATAACCCCCAGAAATACACCGCCATCGGCGCAAAGCTGCCCAAGGGCGCGCTGCTGGTGGGCTCCCCCGGCACCGGCAAAACACTGCTGGCCAAAGCCGTCGCCGGCGAGGCAAAGGTCCCGTTCTTCTCCATTTCCGGCTCCGACTTCGTGGAGATGTTCGTCGGCGTGGGCGCCAGCCGTGTCCGCGACCTGTTCAAGGAAGCCAGTAAAATGGCTCCCTGCATCATCTTCATCGACGAAATCGACACCATCGGCAAGAGCCGCGACAACCGCATGGGCGGCAACGACGAGCGGGAGCAGACGCTGAACCAGCTGCTGGCAGAGCTGGACGGCTTCGATCCCACCAAGGGCGTCATCGTTCTGGGCGCCACCAACCGTCCTGAGGTGCTGGACAAGGCGCTGCTGCGTCCCGGGCGCTTCGACCGGCGGATCACCGTGGACCGGCCCAACCTGGCGGGCCGACTGGCCACGCTGCAGGTGCACACCCGCAAGATCCGGCTGGACAGCGACGTGGACCTGAACAAGATCGCCCAGGCCACCGCCGGCGCTGTGGGCGCAGATCTGGCCAATCTGGTCAACGAGGCCGCGCTGCGTGCGGTCCGCATGGGCCGCAAGGCGGTGAACCAGAACGACCTGCTGGTGTCCTTTGAAGTGGTCATCGCCGGCACCGAGAAAAAGGGCACGGTGCTGACCGAAAAGGAAAAGCGGCTGGTGGCTTATCACGAGGTGGGTCACGCTCTGGTGGCCGCCAAGCAGAAGGGCACCGAGCCGGTGTCCAAAATCACCATCGTGCCCCACACCCAGGGTGCGCTGGGCTACACCATGCAGACCCCAGAGGAGGAAAAGTTCCTCAACGACAAGGAAGAGATCTATTCCGAGCTCCGCACCCTGCTGGGCGGCCGGGCTGCGGAAAATGTCATCTTCAACACCTCCACCACCGGAGCCTCCAACGACATTGAGCGCGCCACCGATCTGGCCAGAAAAATGGTCACCATGTTCGGCATGAGTGACAACTTCGGCGTTATGGGCCTTGCCACCGTTCGCAGCCAGTATCTGGACGGCGGTTATGGTCTCAACTGTGCTCCGGAGACCGCCGCTCTGGTGGACAAAGAGGTCCAGGACATTCTGAACCGCTGCTTTGAGGAGGCCAAGGCCATCATCCGGGACAACCGGGAGCTGATGGATCAGATTGCCGGTTACCTGCTCCAGAAGGAGACCATCACCGGTCAGGAGCTGATGGCGATCATTGAGGGCCGGAACCCTGATCTGGTGGACAACTACGGCGCCAACCCCAAGCTCACTGCCAGCACCAACGCCGAAGGCATTGAGCCCGCGGCGAAGAAGGTGCACATGATCAGCGAGCCGGTGGAAACCCCGGTGTCCGAGGAGCTGGAGGAGACCCAGGTCACGGAAGAGGAAGAGGCAGAGTCCCCCGCTGTGCCGGGCGAGGCGGACAGTGAGGACGAGGCGGATATCGAGGATGTCCCCCCTGCGGACGAGGAAGAATAACAACGACGGGGCGGCCTAGGCCGTCCCGTTTTTCGCCCTTTTCAGTTTAGCACTCTTATAATGCGACTGCTAAAAATTCACAGTCTGTTCATGATTTCTGTGGAAAAACCTTCTATACTGAGGGCAAATCGAGGGAGGCTCCCGGTGCGTTTTCAGATAGTATTAGCACTCGATGGGGCCGGAAAGGAAGGAACCGATTATGACGAATAAGAATTTTACCCAAAGAGCGCAGCAAGCGCTTCAGTCCGCTCAGTCTCTTGCCACAGAATACGGTAGCCCTCAGATCGAGCAGGCCCACCTGCTGTACGCTCTGCTGGACCAGGAGGAGGGGCTGGCCTCTCAGCTGGTGGCTGGAATCGGCCCTGACCCTGCCAGCCTGAAAGCCGCAGTCAAGGCGGAGATCGAAAGGATGCCCCGGGTCTCCGGCTCCGGCCGGGAACCGGGCAAGGTGTACGTCAGCCAGGGCATGGATAAGGCCCTCACCGCCGCAGACAAGGCCGCGGACCAGATGAAGGACGAGTACCTGTCGGTGGAGCACCTGCTTCTGGGCCTCATCGAGGTGCCGGACAGCAGCCTCAAGCGGCTGTTCCAAACCTACCGGATCACCAAGGAAAATGTTCTCTCTGCGCTGAGCAGCGTCCGGGGGAACCAGCGGGTCACCTCCGACAACCCGGAGGGCACCTATGACGCGCTGAAGAAGTACGGCACGGACCTGGTGGAACGGGCCAGAAAGAACCAGATGGACCCGGTGATCGGCAGAGATGACGAAATCCGCAACGTGGTTCGGATCCTGTCCCGTAAGACCAAGAACAACCCCGTCCTCATCGGCGAGCCCGGCGTGGGCAAAACCGCTGTGGTGGAGGGTCTGGCTCAGCGGATCGTCCGCAAGGATGTGCCCAAATCCCTCCAGGACAAGACCATTTTCTCTCTGGACATGGGTGCGCTGATTGCCGGCGCCAAATACCGGGGCGAGTTTGAAGAGCGGCTGAAGGCGGTGCTGAACGAGGTCAAAAAGTCTGAGGGCCGCATCCTGCTGTTCATCGACGAGCTGCACACCATTGTGGGCGCGGGCAAGACCGAGGGCTCCATGGACGCGGGCAACCTGCTCAAGCCCATGCTGGCCCGGGGCGAGCTGCACTGCATCGGCGCCACCACTCTGAACGAGTACCGCCAGTACATTGAAAAGGACGCCGCTTTGGAGCGACGGTTCCAGCCGGTGATGGTGGCCGAACCCACTGTGGAGGACACCATCGCCATTCTGCGGGGCCTGAAGGAGCGCTATGAGGTCTACCACGGCGTCAAAATTCAGGACGGCGCCATCATCGCCGCCGCAACCCTGTCCAACCGCTATATCACGGACCGGTTCCTGCCGGACAAGGCCATCGACCTGATCGACGAGGCCTGCGCACTGATCCGCACGGAGATGGACTCCATGCCCACAGAGCTGGACTCCATCAACCGGAAGATCATCCAGCTGGAAATCGAAGAGGCGGCGCTGAAAAAAGAGGACGACAAGCTGTCCATGGAGCGCCTTGCCGCCATCCAGCAGGAGCTGGCCGACCTGCACAGCGAGTTTGACGCAAAGAAGGCCCAGTGGGACAACGAAAAGAACGCCATCGGCCGGGTACAGAAGCTCCGTGAGGACATCGAAGCCGCCAAGGCGGAGCTGGAAGTGGCCCAGCGCAACGGCGACTACGGCAAAGCCGGTGAGATCCAGTACGGCAGACTCCCCGCCCTCCAAAAGGAGCTGGAGGAGGAAGACGCCATCGCCGCCGAAGGCAAGAAGCGTTCCCTGCTCCGGGACCGGGTGACGGAGGAAGAGATTTCCCGCATCATTGAGCGCTGGACCGGCATCCCTGTGGCCAAGCTCATGGAGAGCGAGCGGGACAAGGTGCTGCACCTGGACGACACCCTGCATCAGCGGGTCATCGGCCAGGACGAGGCGGTGCAGAAGGTCACCGAGGCCATCATCCGCAGCCGGGCCGGCATCCAGGACCCCAACCGCCCCCTGGGCAGCTTCCTGTTCCTGGGCCCCACCGGCGTGGGCAAAACAGAGCTGGCCAAAGCGCTGAGCGAAGCGCTGTTTGACAGCGAAAAGAACATGGTCCGCATTGATATGAGCGAATACATGGAGAAATACTCTGTGTCCCGCCTGATCGGAGCGCCTCCCGGCTATGTGGGCTATGAGGAGGGCGGCCAGCTCACCGAGGCAGTGCGCCGGAAGCCTTACTCCGTGGTGCTGTTTGACGAGGTGGAAAAGGCCCACCCGGATGTGTTCAACGTGCTGCTGCAGGTGCTGGACGACGGGCGCATCACCGACAGCCAGGGCCGCACCGTAGACTTTAAAAACACCATCATCATCCTGACCTCCAACCTGGGCAGCCAGTACCTGCTGGAGGGCATTCAGGCGGACGGCGAGATCTCCGAAGATGCCAAGGCTCAGGTGGAGACGCTGCTGAAGCGCTCCTTCCGTCCGGAGTTCCTGAACCGTCTGGACGAAATCGTGTTCTACAAGCCGCTGACCCGGGAGAATATGACCGGCATTGTGGATCTGCTGGTGGAGGACCTGAACCGCCGTCTGGCAGACAAGCAGCTGACCGTCCGCCTTACCGACGCCGCAAAAAACCGGATCGTAGAGGAGAGCTACGACCCTGCTTTCGGTGCGCGGCCCCTGCGCCGGTACGTCCAGCACACCGTGGAAACGCTGCTGGGCCGGAAAATCGTGGCTGACGATGTGGCTCCGGACACCGAGCTGGTGGTGGACGCAGACGCCGACGGGCTGTTCATTCAGGAGCAGAGCGTCATTTAACCCTACAGCAAAGAACCCATACAACAAATCATATTCGAAACCGTTCCGGCTTTTTTGTCGGAACGGTTTTGTTTTTCTCTGGCAATCACTCCGTTCCCATGCTATACTCAGGGGTGGAAAGAAAATACTTCTCTTTGAGAAGAAAAGAGGAACGGTTATGTGGAAAAAAATATGGGAGCGGATCAAAGACGCCTTAACGGATCTGCTCATAGAAATTCTGGAACTCTGGCCCCGGTTTCAGATTTATGTTGGCCGTGAGTGGACCGCCTTTGCCCGGTGGCTGGTCATTTCCATCGCCGTGGGCGGCGTAGTCGGCGTCGTCGGCGCGGCGTTCCACCACGCGGTGGAGTGGGCCACCGCAACCCGTCTGGAGCACCCGTGGCTGCTGTTCCTGCTGCCGGTAGCTGGCTTGATAATTGTAGGCATCTATCAGCTGTTTCATATGGAGAATGACGGAGGAACAGAGTTCGTGCTGGCCTCTGTCCGGGATTCCCGCTACCTCCGGCTGACCATGGTCCCGCTGATCTTTGTCTCCACAGTGCTGACCCACCTGTGCGGCGGCTCCGCCGGACGAGAGGGCGCTGCGCTGCAGATCGGCGGCGGCCTGTCCGCTGCGGTGGGCCGGTTCATCAAGCTGGACTCCAAGGATGAGCGCATCGCCACCATGGCGGGTATGTCAGCGGGCTTCTCCGCTCTGTTTGGAACCCCGCTGTCTGCAGCGGTGTTTGCCATGGAGGTGGAGAGCGTGGGCGTGATGTACTATGCCGCCATCATCCCCTGCTTTGTCTCCTCCCTCATCGCCAACATTGTGTCTCATCGCCTCCACTGTGAGGGCACCAGCTTTCTGGTGCACGGTGCGGCGGTGGTCAGCATCCCCACCATGGCAAAACTCATTCTGCTGGGCGGATTGTGCGGTATGCTGGCCAACATCTTCTGCCGGGTCATGCATGGCTTCAATATGCTCTACCGGCGGTATTTCAAGAAGCGCTGGACAAAAATCATCGCCGGCGGCATACTCATCATCCTGCTGACCCATATTTTCGGCACAGATTACAACGGCGCCGGCATGAACATCATCAGCGAAGCGCTGGAGGGTCGGGTGGTTCCCTACGCCTTCCTGCTGAAAATGATCTTCACCGGCGCCACCCTGAGCGCGGGGTACAAGGGCGGCGAGATCGTCCCCTCCTTCTTTGTGGGCGCCACCTTTGGCTGTGCCGTTGCGCCGCTGCTGGGGCTGTCTGCCAGCTTTGGCGCGGCGGTGGGGATGGTGTCCGTGTTCTGCGGCGTGACCAACTCCCCCATGACCTCCATTCTGCTGGGCTACGAGCTGTTTGCGGGCGTGGGTGTGGCTCCCCTGGCGCTGGGCGTGGCGGTGAGCTATATGCTCAGCGGCTACACGGGACTGTACCACGAGCAGAAGATCATGTACTCCAAGACCAAGGCGGTTTTCATCAACAAGAGCGGCAGCGAGGAATACTTCGGCCGGGAAAAGCGGGCAGAATATATGCCAGAGAAAGAGGAATAAGACACAAATAGGCAAAACAGCCCCGGCTCATAAGAGCCGGGGCCTGATTCGTTAATGGAATTACTTTTTGATCTTTACGCTCTTCACACCGCTCCAGTCGGAGGTGTTGCTTCCGTTGACGGTGCGGATGCGGACATAATAGGTTTTGCCCTTTTTCAGCTTGGAAATGGTTTTGCTTGTGGTGGAATTCTTGCCGATTTTGACGGTCTTGTTCCCCTTCTTGAAGTTCTTGTCGGTGGAGTACTGAATCTGATAACCCTTGCCCTTGGTGTTCTTCTTCCACTTGACGGTCATCTTTTTGCCCTTGACGTTCTTCACGCTGGACAGTGTTGTCTTGGGAAGGAGGGCCTTGAACGTGACCTTGTTGTTCTTGGCGTATTTCTCTGCGGCAGAGTTCTTGTAGCCGTAAATGACGTCCCCCTTGATGGGATAATAATAATCATCCTCATCGCCGTAGGCGGTGCTCTGTACGCCGTAAGCGTAGTCCCCGATTTTGGTCACGCTGGCGGGAATGGTCAGGCTCTTCAGCGCTGAGCAATACTCAAAGGCGGATTCACCGATGGTTTTGACGCCGCTGGGAATGACCACCTTGGTGAGCTTCTCGCAGCCCATGCAGGCGTACTTTTCGATAGTGACGGTGCTCTTGGGCAGGGTCAGCGTCCCTTTCTTCCCCTCGGGGCACAGGATCAGCTTTTTCTTTGCCGCATCGTAGAGCGCGCCGCCCTGAGCGCTATAGGTCTTGTTGCCGGAGGCAACGGTGATGGCCTCCAGGACGTCTGAGCCGGAAAAGGCGCTCTTGTCCACGCTCTTTACCCCTTTGCCCAGGTTCACCTTTTTCAGCTTGGGACCGTTGGCAAACGCCAGATACCCAACGCTGGTCACGCTGGCAGGCAGGCTCACCGAGGACAGTGCCGTTTCATCAAAAGCATAGTCGCCGATCATCTTGACCCCACTGGGAATGGTGACATCGCTCAGCTGCCGGCAGGCATGGAATGCCTGATATCCGATTTTGGTAACGGTGTTGGGAATGGTGACACTTTTCAGATTGCTGCAGTAGAAGAACGCCATCTCTCCGATTGTGGTGACGCCCTTCTCAATGACCACCTTTGTGATCTGGTCGCGCTCCTCGCTCCAGGAGATATCCTCGCCCCCATCGAAATCAGCCATTGCTCCGGTGCCGCTGATGGTCAGGGTGTCTCCGTCCAAAACCCAGGTGACATTTTCACCGCATTTGCCGCTCTTTCCGTTCAGAGTGGTCACGTGGGCGGGCGCATCTGCCGGATCCACCTCTGCCGCCCATGCGCCGGCGCACAGGCTCATAGCCATTGTCAGCGCCAGGATCAGCGCCAGCAGTCGTTTCACTGTCAGTTTCATTGCAATCGCCTCCTGTCAGAATTGCCATGTGTGGGTTGTTGCCCTTCTAATAACAAGATACCTGATACAACCCGGTTTGTCAACCAAAAAAAGCCCCGATTTTTGAGAATCGGGGCTTTCAAAAAATATCCGGTTAATAGGCCAGCTTTTCCTCCAGCCAGCTCTTCAGCTCGCTGATGGGCACACGGACCTGCTCCATGGTGTCCCGGTCGCGGATGGTGACGGCGTTGTCGGCCTCGGTCTTGTCGTCGCCCACGGTCTGGAAGTCCACGGTGATGCAGTAGGGAGTGCCCACCTCGTCCTGACGGCGGTAGCGCTTGCCGATGGAGCCGGCGTCGTCGAAGTCCACCATAAAGTACTTGCTCAGCTCGGCCTGGATCTCCATTGCCTTGTCAGACAGCTTCTTGCTCAGGGGCAGCACGGCGGCCTTGAAGGGAGCCAGTGCGGGGTGGAAGTGCATGACCACACGCACATCGTCGTTGCCCTTCTTGTCCTTGCCCACAACTTCCTCGTCATAGGCCTCGATCAGGAAAGCCAGCACCACACGGTCCGCGCCCAGAGACGGCTCGATGACGTAGGGAATGTAGCGGGTGTTGTCGGTGGGATCGAAGTAGCTCATGTCCTTGCCGGAGGTCTCCTGGTGGCGGGTCAGGTCGTAGTCCGTGCGGTCCGCAATGCCCCACAGCTCACCCCAGCCGAAGGGGAACAAATATTCAAAGTCGGTGGTGGCCTTGGAGTAGAAGCTCAGCTCCTCCGGCTCATGGTCGCGCAGGCGCAGGTTCTCGTCCTTCATGTTCAGGCCGGTGAGCCAGTCGTGGCAGAACTTACGCCAGTAGGCAAACCACTCCAGGTCGGTGTCGGGCTTGCAGAAGAACTCCAGCTCCATCTGCTCGAACTCACGGGTGCGGAAGGTGAAGTTGCCCGGGGTGATCTCGTTGCGGAAGCTCTTGCCGATCTGGGCCACGCCGAAGGGAACCTTCTTGCGGGTGGTGCGCTGTACGCTGGGGAAGTTGACAAAGATGCCCTGAGCGGTCTCGGGGCGCAAATAAACGGTGTTCTTTGCATCCTCGGTGACGCCCTGGAAGGTCTTGAACATCAGGTTGAACTGACGGATGTCGGTCCAGTTGTGCTTGCCGCAGGTGGGGCAGCAGACGTGGTGTTCTTCGATAAACTGGCCCATCTCCTCCTGGGTGAAGGCGTCAATGGGCTTCTCCAGCTGGAAGCTGTTCTCCTCGCACCAGCCCTCGATGAGCTGGTCGGCGCGGAAGCGCTCATGGCACTCCTTGCAGTCCATCAGCGGGTCAGAAAAGCCGCCCAGATGTCCGGAGGCCACCCAGGTCTGGGGGTTCATCAGAATGGCGGAGTCCAGGCCCACGTTGTAGGGGTTTTCCTGGATGAACTTCTTGCGCCAGGCAGACTTGACGTTGTTCTTCAGCTCAACGCCCAGAGGACCGTAGTCCCAGGTGTTGGCCAGGCCGCCGTAGATCTCGGAGCCGGCGAAGATGAAGCCGCGGCCCTTGCACAGGGCGATGATTTTTTCCATGGTTTTCTTGGTGTTTTCCATAAGTTTCTTCCTTTCAAACGATGAACGATCGAAATTGACAAACGATGCAGCGAATGGAATCCAGGTCGGTGTCCAGCAAAAAATGCAGGATCTCCCAAAGAATTCCTGGCAGCGCCTTCGGGGTGCAGACAAATAAAAAATCGCCTCCGAGTCACATCGACTCAGGGCGAACTTGTGTCCGTGGTGCCACCTGAATTTCCGAAGCATGGCTCCGGACGCTCAAATCCCGGTAACGGCGGGTTCCGGCGGCGTTTACTGGGACTGTGTCCGTTCCTGCCGCAGCTCTGGGATGCCGTTCACCCAGCCCCTTCGTCGGTCTTTCACCAAAACGACCGCTCTCTTCTTCCCGGAACCGTGCTACTTCTTCCCGTCTTTGCTTTTGAACGGGTCTATGGTAACATTTTTCATTTCAATCGTCAAGGGGTAATGGAGGCGAGTTTTCAGGATTTCAAAAAATTGCCCGGCGGTTATTCCCCTTTTCGAGGAAATATGCTATGATAGTGCAGATTCTATCACACTGCATCAACATTCAATATCACAACTCACACAGAACAAGGAGAGGAACTCCCATCATGCTAAACGTAAAACTCATCGCCCACACCCCGGACCCGGAGCGGGTTGTGGCTGCCGCCGCCCGGCTGTGCTACTCCGCAGTGGGGGTGGATGCGCTGCTGGAGGCGCAGACCCCGGAAAAAAACACCAAATTCGTAAAAATGCTGGCTTCTTTGGGCCACGAAAGCCCCATTGAGCACGTTTCTTTCACCTTTGCCATTGAGGGCGTGTCCCGCAGCCTGCTGGCCCAGATCACCCGGCACCGCATCGCCTCTTACTCCGTCCAGAGCCAGCGCTATGTCCGGCTGGACGATTTTCAGTTTGTCATTCCTCCGGAGATCGAAGCCGCCCCTGCCTCCAAAGAACTGTTCCTGAAGGCTATGAAGCAGCAGGGGGAGGAGTACCTGGCCCTGGCCGCAAGCCTGCAGGAAAAGCACACCCGGGCGCTGATAGCTCAGGGGCTGGACGAGAAGTCCGCCGCCAAAAAGGCGGAAAAGATGGCCAACGAGGACGCCCGCTTCGTGCTGCCCAACGCCTGCGAGACGAAAATGGTGGTCACCATGAACGCCCGAAGCCTGAAGAATTTCTTCTCTCTGCGCTGCTGCAACCGGGCTCAGTGGGAAATCCGGGCGCTGGCTGAGGCCATGTTCCGGCTGGTCTACCCCATCGCTCCGGCGCTGTTCAGCTCCGCCGGGCCCAGCTGCGTGGCCTGCGGTCACTGCACCGAGGGCAAGATGACCTGCGGCAAAATGGAAGAGGTGCAGGCCAAATACGCCGCCTGGAAGGAGCAGACAGAATGAAAGTCTATCTGGCCCGCCACGGGCAAACTGTGTGGAACCATCGGGATGTGGTCTGCGGGAGGACGGACATCCCGCTGACGGAAAAGGGCCTTGCACAGGCCCGGGATTTGGCGGAGCAGGTTGCTCAGACCGAGGTGGACCTGATCATCGCCTCCCCCCTGATCCGGGCTCAGCAGACCGCCCAGGCGGTGGCGGAGCGCATCGGCGCGCCGGTGCTGACGGATCCCCTGCTGCTGGAGCAGGACTTTGGCTCCTATGAGGAAGTGGACCGCTTCGATCCGGAGTATATGGAGTACCGGAAGGATTTCTTCCGCCGGTTCCCCGGGGGCGGCGAGTCCATCGCCATGGTGGCCACACGGGCTTACACCATGATCGACAAAGTGCGGACAGAATACGCCGGTCACACGGTGCTGCTGGTCAGTCACGGCGCCTTCTGCCGGTGCTTTCGCACCTACTTCGTGGACAC
>CAMNOL010000003.1 GCA_946546815.1 uncultured Oscillospiraceae bacterium | reverse complement strand
ATTACTCCGGCAAGTTCACGTTTTTCAAATGGGCTACGATTATTTACTTGCCGGAGTAATAATCAGTGGTTTCTTAGTTGCCGGAGTCATCATTTTAATCATAGCACAGAAACCGAGCTTTCTCAATCAGCCGGACACCCTCTTTTCCCCGCTGTTCCAGATTCCGGTCTCTCTGTAAAACCAAGTGCGCTGTCCCTCGGAACAGCGCACTCCGTCCTTTTCTCAGCTGTTTTGTCTGAACACACCGGCCCGGACCCGCTCCGTCTGCCGCTTGGCCTCCTCCAGAAAATGCTCCTGGGCGTTCAGCGGTGCCGTCAGCCCCGGCGTGCGCTTGAGATAGGTTCCGTCGTTCTGCTGCACTCGTCCTTTGACGTTGTCGTGCATCATCACCCGGAACATCTCCCGGATCCGCCGGCGAATTTCCGGGTCGAGAATCGGCGCTGCCACCTCCACCCGACGGGTGGTGTTGCGGCTCATAAAATCCGCCGAAGAGATGTAGATTTTCTGCTCCTCTCCCCTGCCGAAGAGGTAGATTCGGGCGTGTTCCAGATAACGCCCCACAATGCTGACGATTTTGATGTTCTCCGTGTAGCCCCTCACGCCGCTGACCATGCAGCAAATGCCCCGAACCACCATTTCGATCCGGACGCCGGCCTGAGATGCCTCCATCAGCTTGTCGATGAGCACCCGGTCCGTCAGTGAATTGCACTTTACGCCGATGTAGGCGTCCTGTCCATTCCTGGCCTTTGCAATCTCCCCGTCCATCAGGTCGCACAAACGGTTGCGCAGGCAGTGGGGCGCCACCATCAGCAGCTCCGTCTGCTCCACCAGCTCCCCGGCGGCCAAATGCTGGAACACCCGGAGGGCTTCCTCGCCCAGCCCCCGGTCCGCAGTGATCAGCGACAGGTCCGTGTACTGGCGGGCGGTCTTTTCATTGTAGTTTCCGGTGCCCACCTGGGTGATGTAGGAGGGTTCCGGCCCGTCCATCCGGGTAATCAGGCACAGCTTGGAGTGAATTTTGATGTTTTCAATGCCGTAAATCACCCGACAGCCTGCGTGCTCCAGCACCCGGGACCAGCCGATGTTGTTTTCCTCGTCAAATCTGGCCCGCAGCTCCACCAGCACCAGCACATCCTTGCCGTTCACCGCCGCCTGGCACAGCGCGTCCACCACCTGGCTGTTCTTCGCCACCCGGTACAGCGTTATCTGAATGGAGGAAACCGCCGGATCCCGGCCCGCCTCCCGCAGCAGCCGGAGAAATGGCTCCATGCTCTCATAGGGATAGGACAGCAGCAGGTCCCGCTGCCGGATCTGATCTATCATGGGCCGGTGAAGGTCCACCCACGGAGAGGGCTGAGGTACGCGCCGTGGGAAAAACAGTTCCTGCCGGTCCTGCAGCTCCTGCTGCAGCTGGAATAAAAAGGACAGCTCCAGCGGCGCAGCGGAGGAAAACACCTGCTCCTCCGGCAGCTTCAGCTTCCGGCACAGTTCCGACACCACCTGGGGCTCCAGATCGCCCTGATAGTCCATGCGGACCGGGCTGAGCTTGGACCGGGTGCGGAGCATTTCCTCCATCAGCGCCCGGTAATCCTCCGGCTCCCCGGCTTCCGACATGGCATCGTCCACGGACAGATCTGCATTGCGCAGCAGCCGCACCAGGGAGCGGCTGACAATGTGATAGCGGGCAAAGACCCGGGGCACAAAGTGAAGGATCAGATCCTCCATCAGCACGTAGCCCTCTCCGGGCAGGGGCACCAGTCTGCGCAGCACCCGGCTGGTGCAGGGGATGATGCCCAAACGTTTTCCGCCCCGGCGGGTCTGCATGGTGACCACTGCATAGATGTCCTTGCCGTTCAAAAAAGGAAAGGGCTGCTTGGGAGAGACCACCTGGGGTGCCAGCAGCGGCTCCACCTCACTGAAATAATACTGCTCCAGAAACTGCTTCTGCTGCTCCGAAGCCTGCTCATAGGTCACCAGGCGGGTGCCGAACGCCTCCAGCTGCCCCATCAGGCCCTGGTAAATCCGATCCTTGTTTTCCAGATCCCCCCGTACCTGCCGCAGCACCGCATCCAGCTGCTCCCGGGCGGTCATGCCCGTCTTGTTCTCCCGGCGAGGACTGTCCACCCGGTCCCACAGGCCGCCCACCCGCACCATGAAAAACTCGTCCAGGTTGCTCTGGAAAATGGCGGCAAAGGACATCCGCTCGCACAGGGGGTTGTTTTTGTCCGTGGCCTCCTCCAGCACCCGGCGGTTGAACTGGAGCCAGCTCAGCTCCCGGTTGGCGTAGCAGGATGCAGGAAACCGGTGGGTCACCGGTTCGTCCACGGGAGGGATCGGAATCAGTTCACGGTTCGTCATGGAGCATCCTCCCTTCTGTGATCAATCCTCCGCTGTTCCGGGGTTTTTTCCCACCCGGAACATCGGGTGTGTTCTCTGCCGCTATGATTGTAACATATATAATTTACTTTTTCAATAGTTATTTTTCGTCTGTTTTCCTCACTTTTTAATCGCAACGCGCCTGACACTGCTCCAGCCGGAGTAATACGTCTTCCCGGCAACCTTTTTGAATGCTCTCACCCTGACATAGTATTTTTTCTTCTTTTTCAGACGGGAGAGCACCTTTTCCCCCGCAGAAGTCCGGGCGATTCTCCCCTTTCTCATCCTCCGGTTCCGGGCGTACTGCACCTGGTACCCGGTGGCACCGGCAGCCTTTTTCCATCTGACCCTCAGTTTTCGTCCTTTCAGGTTCTTCGCCGCGGTCAGCGAGGGAGCCGGGACATATACCGTACTCCGCCCAACGGTGTCGAATCGGCTGATGCTGCTTTTCCCGTCTGCAGACAGGCACATCACTGTGAAGGTGTATTTGGTGCCCGGGCGCAGAACGCTTCTGCCGTCGCTGGTTTTGGCGATCAAGGAAGCGGACTTGGTGTCTCCCACCCGTTTCCAACCGCCGGAACCGGTTTTGCACAGCACCCGGTACTTGGACGCCCCCGGTACCGTCTTCCAGGTGACCCGGATGCCGCCGCTGACACAGGCAGCACCGCTGAGCACCGGCGGCGCCACATAGTCCAGGCTCATGCCGGTGGTGTCGTACTTGCTGATGTAATCCCCGTCCTCATCCATACAGCGGACGGTATAGAAATTTTTCTCGCCGGAAACCGGTTTTCTGTCCGTATAGAAGGTTTTAGCCGTGTCGCCCACCTTTTTCCAGCCGCCGGAGCCGGTTCTGCGGAACACCCGGTACTGTGCCGCGCCCTGCACCGCACCCCAGCTGACCCGGATGCCGCCGCTGACCTCCTGCACGCCGCTGAGCTCCGGCGCCTTCACAAACGCCACGCCCAGACCATCAGCGCTGATGCGGCTGGTTGGTCCGCCGTCCGCTCCGATGCAGCAGACCGTATAGGTATTCTTCTCGCCGGAGACGGGCTTCTTGTCTGTAAAGGAGGTTTTGGCCGTGTCGCCCAGCTGTTCCCAGTCCCCGTTACCGGTTCTGCGCAGTACCCGGTACTTCGCCGCATGGTCCACCCACTGCCAGCGCACCGTGACGGTGTTGGCGCCGGTGGTCAGAGAGGTCATCTCCGGCGTGTCCAGCCATATCGAGAAGTTTAATGTCTGGGTGCCGTAATAAATCTTCGTGCCGATAACGGCGGCGGTGGCGGTGTTCCGTCCCGGCTCTGTGTTGTTGGTGTAGCTGAAGGTGAAATAATCTGCGTAATTGGCAGGACTGGTCACATTCCCCGCTGCGTCTTTCACCGAGTAATTCCGGACAACGGTGTCTCCGTTGGTCAGGATGATGCCCGGCCGCCGGGGATTTCCGGTGTAGGACCACTCCGTAGCGCTGAGTGTCATGATCCAGTCTTCCAGATTGCCCACGTAGCTTTTCCAGGTGAGGGTTCCCCCCAGGGCAGGGGCAAGGGCGCTGTCCCAGCCCTTCAGTCCCTGGGAGACATACAGCACGGTGGTGTCGCCGGTGAACAGATTTTCGCCCAGTTCCGGCTGGTCACACTTCACATAGACCGTTTTCAGGCTGGCGCAGCGGGCAAATGCCTCACCGCCGATTTCCTGCAGCCCGGTGGGCAGGATGAGGGTGGCCACATGGATGCAGCCGTCAAAAGCCCGTTGGCGAATCCGCTTCACCGAAGCGGGCACGGTGTAGCGGTAATCATTGCCCTGGTTGGTGTATCCAGCCGCGCAGGCGATCAGCTCTGTGCGCCCGGTGTTGTACAAAAAACCGTTGCTGCTGACGACAAAGGCGGTGTTTTTCCCGTCCAGAGTGAAGCTTTCCAGCGCAGTGCAGCCGCACAGCGCTCCCGCTCCGATGTCAGTCAGGCTGGCGGGCAGGTCCACCTTTTGCAGCGCTGTACAGCCGTAAAAGACATTCTTTCCCAGAGATTCCAAGCTGTCTCCCAGCTCCGCCGTTTTCAAAACCGGGTATTCAGAGAACAGTTCGTCCCCAATGCCGGTGACGCCTTCCAGTACCAGACCTTTTATCCGCTCCGGAGCGTACAGGCCCTCCCAGGGGGCGGTTTTCAGCGCGCCGCTGCCGGTGACGGTCAGCGTCTGGGAAGCGCCGTCGTAGCTCCAGCGCAGGCCGCCGTCAAAGACGACCTGTGCCTTCTGTCCACAGCTGGCGCACACTGCGGTGCCGTCTCCCTGCTCCTCCAGCTGGTGGGGGATCATGGCAGTGTAGGACCGGAGGTAGTGCTTTCCGCACCGTTGGCAGGTGTACTCCGTGTAGCCCTTGGCGGTACAGGTGGGCTCCGTCACCTGAGCGGTCCACTGATGGCTGCAGCTGTTTTCCGCCAGACCGCTCAGATCCGGGCACCCCCAGCCGTAATAGTGGTCCTTTCCCGGTTCTCCCAGGTCCTTGCACAGCCCCTTCAGGCTCTCGTACAGCTGCTCCACGGAGGCTGTGGGATCGCTGAGCCGCAGCCACGCAAACGCGGCGGCGACGTGGGGAGAGGCCATGGAGGTGCCGGACTGGGTGTTGGTGCCGCCGGGCCACGCGCTGACAATGTTCACGCCCGGGGCGCAGAAGTCGATTCCTTCTCCATAGCTGGAGCCCAGTCGCCCGCTCCCCAGCACGCTCTCATCCGGCTCCTCCGAAAAGGTGGCTGCAAAGACCCCGTTGCGGTTGACAGCAGACACCGCAATGGTGTCGGCGCTGCTGGCAGGGTAGGTGGCTGACACGTCCCTGGACGCGTTGCCTGCGGCACAGACCACCGGAACGCCTTCCTCCTTCGCCGCTGCCAGCGCGTCATCCAGCGTGTGGTTGTTGGACGCTCCGGAGGCAGTGCTTTGTCCAAGGCTGATGTTGACGACGTCGGCCTGCTGCTCCAGCGCGTACTTCAGCGCCACATCTACCGTGAGCAGGGTGGCGTGTCCGCTCTGGTCAAAGACCCGCAGAATCATCAGCGACACGTTGTCCGGCGTGCAGCCGGAGACAATCCCCGCCACATGGGTGCCGTGCCCCGTCACGTCACTGATATCACTGCTGCCGTCCTGAAGGTTCCGGCTGGCTGCGCTGATGGACCGTCCGGCAAAATAGTCGTTTTCCACGTCGCAGCCGGTGTCAATGATGGCCACGGAAGCGGTGGAGGAGCTGTTGAAGGGGGAGTGCTGCTTCAGCCCCTCCATACCCATGTACGCCGCGCCCCAGCTTCCGGTTTTCTCTGAGGTGGTGCCCCCTTCTTCCAGCAGGGAATCTTCTGCGGTGAACACCTGGTCCACATAGCAGTCGTAGTCCCCGGAAAGCTGGTCGTAAGCCGTCTGTGTCGCCTCTTCCGTGGCAAATTGCAGCACAAACTGGTGGTATTCCCGGTATTCGAGAATGGTCTCCGCCCCATAATCTTCCGGAAGCTCCTTGGCACTGACCACAATGCGGCGGGTCTGCCAGGGGGCGGTGACTTCCACGGTACCGTCCTTCTGCACCTCGGTCTCGTAGCAGGTGTCTTCAAAATACGCCTCGGCGGTTCCGGCAGAGTCCAGGATGTCCGCCTCCTCTGCCTCCTGTCCGAACACATCGGAAACTGTGGAGCGGTTTCCATCCACCGTGACCCGGTTTTTTTTCGGGTCCACCACCGCCTGCTGGAAATACCCCTCGTCCCAGTGCTCCCCGATAAGGCTGGCCACCTCGGCGGCAGAGTCCACGGTCTCCCGCTGAGCAGCAGCCGGTTCCTCCTCTTCGTCAGGCTCTTCGGAGGCATCCGGGGCATCGGGCTGTTCCCCCAGCGTCTCCAGTTCTTCGGCGTCCTCCGGCTCTGTCTCATCCGGAGCGGAGCTGTCCTCCGGTTCGGCAGCGGCAGTGTCTTCCGAAGTCAGCTGTTCTTCCGCCACAGGCTCCTCCGGCTGTGGATCAGTATCAGAAGATTCCCCTTCCGCGGAAACGGTTTCCTCTGTCCAGGAGGTGTCCTCTGTCATGGCTGCGCTCCCGTCAGGGGCCATCTGCTCTGCCAGCACAGAGTCAGGCAGAAGCGCCGCCGTCAGAGCGAGGGCCAGCAGCAGGGAAATCAGTTTTTGCGGAAGTCTACCCATAAAAACACCTCAAAAAAATCTTCGAAAACGGAACAATTGGCATGGGAATCATGTGGTTTTTTCACAAATTTAAACTTATTATAACGGAACCTGCCCTCCTGCGCAAGTGGCAGGTTTTCCCGGACAAACAGCGGCGGGCCAGAACGGTCCGCCGCTGATCTTCTTCTCAGGATTCTTTTCTCCAGTCGTAGTGCTCGTTGGCTGACAGATCCATCCGGTGTCCGTTGATGGACACCACTCCATCGCTCTCCCACACCACATCGGCGCTCTCCTCGTGATAGCACCAGTAAATGTTCCTGATGCTGTCATCCTCCATGGTTTCCAGCTCGCCCCGAATGGAAAAGTCCGTGGTGGCGTTTCCGCCGCACAGATAGAGGTTGACCTGTTCCCTGCCTGACGGTGACGGATAAGAGGCCAGGTACGCTCCGGCGGGCAAGTGTTTCATGCTCCCAAAGCTGTTGAAAAACGCCCCAATGGTTCCTATCACGACGGCAAATGCGATGACCGCTGCCAGCAGTCTGAGTCTCCGAGTTCTCGTCATGTTTTACACATAGCCCCACAGTCCCCGGACGCTGACCTCACCGGAGGTGATGGTCTCCATGCGGCCGTCCGGGTGCCGGACCACCAGTCCGAAGTTGTCGTCTATCGCCAGTGCCTGGGCGGGCTCCACACTTCCGTTGGCCCGCAGCAGCTTCACAGGCTGTCCCACCGTCAGGCAGCGCTCCCGGTAGCGTTCCAGATAGTCTCCGCCGCCGGACAGCCAGGCAGCATACATCTCATCCAGTGCATTGATGATCTCCGCCGTCAGACGGCCCCGGGACACCGGTTTTCCCGCCGCCATGGCCAGGGAGCCGGCAATCTCCCGGATGTCCTCCGGAAAGTCCCCTTCCTTCTGGTTCACATTGATGCCGATGCCGGTGATGATGTGCTGCAGCGCTCCGCTCTCCCCTTCGATGGACATCTCCGTAAGGATTCCGCAGACCTTTTTTCGGTTCAGCACAATGTCGTTGGTCCACTTGATCTGGGGGCTCAGCCCGGTGGCAGTTTCAATGCCCTCGCAGATGGCCACCGCCACAAAGGCAGTCAGGTTCAGCGCTTTGACCGGGGGCAGATCCGGGCGCAGCAGTGCGCTGAGATAGATTCCCGTGTCCGGCGGCGACTGGAAGGTGCGCCCCAAACGGCCCCGGCCTCCGGTCTGCTCATTGGCCACCACCACTGTGCCGTCGCTGAGGTGCTGCGCCTCCCGCTTCAGGTAGTTGTTGGTGGAATCAATGACCGGAAAGCACTCCAGTATCCGGCCCACGTGCTCCACATGGACCCAGGGCAGAATTTCCCCCCGGCTCAGCCGGTCCGGTCCGGAAATCAGCCGATAGCCGCGGTTGGTAACTGCCTCAATCTCGTAGCCCTCCTGCCGCAGTCCGCTGACCGCTTTGGACACCGCTGCCCGTGATATTCCCAGCTCTCTGCTCATGGCCTCGCCGGAGGTGTAGCCCTCCGGATTCTGCCGCAGCAGTGCCAATATGGTTTCCCTGGTCATAGAATCCCCTCTTTCGCTGTGCCTTCAGCAGCCGGCCGCCATGCCGACTCCCTGTGCGCACTTTTCACTGGGCGCCCATGCCGGAGGCATGGGCTGTCTCTTTTGCCTCATTTTACCACTACTTTGGCAAATAAGCAACGGCCAGCCCGGTTTTGGGCCAGCCGTTTTCTCTTTTCAGGTATTTTTCAGCACTCGGCGTAGAGTTCCACCAGTTTTTTTGCCCACTTCAGCGGAGGTTCTCCCGCTTTGAGCTTCAGTACCACATTGGGTCTGTCGATGTTGGCCGCCATGATCCGATCCTTCAGCTCGGGCAGCGCCGCCAGCCTTGCAAACTTCCTGGGCAGGAATTCCCGGAGGAAGAAGGTGATCTGCAGCCCCTTCTGACGGATCTCTGTCATATCACACCCCGCCGCCGCACTTCTCAGCAGCGCAATCTGCACCAGATTTCCGGTCTCTCTGGGCACATCTCCGAACCGGTCCACCAGCTCGTCGATGATATCCTCCCCGTCCTGGGGGGTGCGGACCCGGGCAATGCGGCGGTACAGATCCATTCTCTGCTCCGCAGAGGGCACAAACCAGGGGGGAATACTGGCGGAAACGGACAGATCCGCGCTCACCTCTTCGATCCGCAGCGGCTTTTCGCCCCGCTCCTCCAGCACCGCTTCCTCCAGCAGCTTCAGGTACAGGTCGTACCCCACGCTCATCAGGTTTCCGGACTGCTGGGCGCCCAGCAGGTTGCCTGCTCCGCGAATCTCCAAATCCCGCATGGCGATTTTGTAGCCCGCGCCAAACTCCGCAAACTCCCGCACCGCAGACAGCCGCTTGGCGGCCACATCGCTGAGGATTTTGCCCCGCTGATAGGTCAGGTAGGCAAAGGCCCGCCGGCTGGAGCGGCCCACCCGGCCGCGAATCTGATGGAGCTGGGCCAATCCCATGCGGTCGGCGTCCTCAATGATGAGGGTGTTCACGTTGGGAATGTCGATTCCGGTCTCAATGATAGTAGTGCACACCAGCACCTGGACCTCCCCCTCCACCATCTGTGCCATGACGTCGGAAATCTGTTCCTGGGTCATTTTGCCGTGGGCCACAGCCAGGCGCACATCCTCATCGTCCAGCATCTCCCGGAGCAGAATGGCGGTTCGTTCAATGTCCTCCACCCGGTTGTGGAGGTAGTAGACCTGTCCGCCCCGGCCGATTTCCCGCCGGATGGCGTCCACTACAATGGACCAGTCGTGCTCCAGCACATAAGTCTGCACCGGCTGGCGGTCCTGAGGCGGCTCCTCCAGCGTGGACATATCCCGCAGGCCGGACATGGCCATGTTCAGCGTCCGGGGAATGGGGGTGGCGGACAGCGTCAGCACGTCCACCTGCTTGAACCGCTCCTTGAGCTTTTCCTTCTGGCTCACGCCAAAGCGCTGCTCCTCGTCCACCACCAGCAGCCCCAGATCCTTGAACTCGATGCCTTTTGCCAGCAGCCGATGGGTGCCGATGAGTACGTCGATCATGCCGGTTCTGGTGTCGTCCAGAATGGCCTTGGCCTTTTTGCCCGTCTGATAGCGGCTGATCACCGCAATACGGATGGGATATCCCTCAAACCGGCGCACCGCCGTCTGGTAGTGCTGGCTGGCCAGCACCGTGGTGGGCACCAGAATCGCCGCCTGCTTGCCCTCCAGCACGCATTTCATCACCGCCCGCAGCGCCACCTCGGTCTTGCCGTACCCCACGTCGCCGCAGAGCAGACGGTCCATGGGAACGGGCCGCTCCATATCCGCCTTGACCTCCGCCACACAGCGGATCTGGTCATCGGTTTCCTGGTATTCAAAGCTGTTCTCAAACTCGATCTGCCAGGGGTCATCGGGGTGAAAGGCGTAGCCCGGCCGGCGCTGACGCTCCGCATAGAGCTGAATCAGTCCCTTCGCCAGCTCCTGGGTGGCTTTCCGGGCTCTGGACTTGGCGCGGCCCCAGTCGGAGCCTCCCAGCCGGGACAGCTTCACCTTCTGGTGCCCGTCCACATCCTCGCCGCCGCCGATGTATTTGCTGACCATATCCAGCCGGGTCGCCGGCACATACAGGTGATCGCCGCCGGCATAGGCCAGCTTGACATAGTCCTGCACCTCGCCGTCCACCTTCATGGAGGTCATTTCCACATACCGGGCGATGCCGTAGGTTTCGTGAACCACCAGATCTCCCGGCTCCAGGTCGGTAAAGGACAGGAGCTTCTGCCGGTTGGTGGCCTTTTTCTTCGCCGGAGCGGCGCGTTTTCTGCCCCGCCTGGCCCCCATGCCTCCCCCTTCGGAGATCAGGGCAAAGCCCGGGTACTCAAAGCCGGAGGAAATGCTGCCCACGCTCAGCACGGCCTGTCCCGGCTCCGGAAGCCGGTTCAGCTCCAGATCCAGACGAACGGACACCCCCGCCTCCTCCAGCAGATCGGAAAAGGCCTTGGCCCGGCCCTGGGTCTGGAACAGCACCACCACGGCGGAGCCGATGTTCTGATAGTGCTTCAGGTCGGATTCCGCCGTCTCCAGACTGCTGCCGAAGCTGGGCAGCTGCTTGCAGTTCACCGCCACCAGCACCCGGGGATCTGCCGGGTGGATGGAGGTCTGGAAGGAGTCCAGATACACGTTGGGATACTCCCGGGCCAGATACCCTCCCATCTGATCCATTTCAGCGCAGAATCTGACGTTTTCTCCCCACAGGATGCCGTTTCCGGACAGCGCTGTGATGTCCTCGTTCACCCGCCAGAGATAGTGGCTGGCCGCATCTACGCAGCGGTTGGACTCTCCCCAGCACACCAGTGCGTCATAGGGCAGATAGTCGCAGCCGCAGGCAAACTCCGGATAGATCAGGTCGAGATACCGGTCCGCCGCCGGGAACGCCACCCGCTCCGCAATGGCGCGGCTGTCCTGTTCCAGTGTGTTCAGCAGCGTCTGGTAATCGACATCCCGTTTTTTGCGGCTTTTTGCCGCCTTTTCCACCTGAATTTTTCGCCGCTCTATGGCCTCCACCAGACCCAGCAGCCCATCAGGGGCCAGCTGGAGCACCGTTTCCGCCGCCGGCAGCAGAATCGCCTGTTCCACATTCTCTGTGCGGCGCTGGGTGTCCGGGTCGAATTTTCCGATGGTGTCCACCTCTTCACCCCAGAACTCCGCCCGGACCGGGGCATCCGCCGCCGGGGAAAACACGTCTAACACGCCGCCCCGCTGGGCAAACTGGCCCGGTCCCTCTACCTGGGCGCAGCGGGTGTAGCCGCTCACCGTCAGCTGACGGGTCAGCTCCTCCATCTGGTAGCTCTCACCGATCTTCAGGGTGATGACGCTCTGCTCCAGCAGCTTCGGCGGCATGGTCCGCTGAAACAGCCCCTCTACCGTGGCCACCAGCACCGAAATCTCCCCGGTCTGCAGGCCGTGAAGCAGCTTCAGCCGCTGGTGTTCCCACTGGCGGGAGGCGGTGGCGTTGTGAAAGACAAATTCCCGCCCGGCCAGCAGCGGCACCGTTTCTCCGGTAAAGGCTGACAGGTCCCCCTGCAGACGCTTTCCCTCCTGCTCATCGGCGCAGACCATGACCAGAGGCCGTTCCGTTGCGGCACGGAGGGCGGCGGCCATCTGCGCCCGGTGGACGGTAGAAAGGCCGGAAACAGCGATGGGGCTGCGTCCGGTCTCCAGCTGAGAGAGAATCTCCTGAAATTCCGGCTGCTTTTGTGCAATTGTTGTCAGATGTTTCATATTCTGTCCTCACTGTCAGAACACACATCCGGCGCACCGGGGCATCGCCTCTCGCCGGAAGGGGTTATTTGCTGTACTGATTCTGGGCCTTTTCAAATCCGTCCTTCAGGATCATCTCCACCGCATCGGCGGCCCGCTGGGCGGCATCGTCCATGAGTCTGGCATCCTCCGGGGAGAAATGGCCCAGCACCCAGGCCGCCAGATCGTAGTCCGGATGTGGCTTTTTGCCCACTCCCATCTTGATGCGGGGAAACTGGTCGCTGTTCAGCATATAAATAATGGATTTCAGGCCGTTGTGGCCGCCAGCGCTGCCCTTTTTCCGCAGGCGCAGCACACCGGGCGCCAGAGAGATGTCGTCACAGACCACCAGCACCCGCTCCGGCGGAATCTTGTAGAAGCTGGCGGCCTCCTCCACTGCCTCGCCGGACAGGTTCATAAAGGTCTGGGGCTTCATGGCCAGCACGCGCTTGCCGCCGCACTCTACATCTGCCACCAGCGCCTTGAATTTGATGCGCCTGATGCGCTCGCCGGTCTTTTTCTCAAAGGCCTCTGCCGCCCGGAAGCCGGCGTTGTGACGGGTGTTGTCGTATTTGTCGCCGGGATTGCCCAGAAAAACCACCAGCCACTCAACCGGTCCTGTGGGCTTGCGAAGAAAAAACATAGAATTGTCTCCTTTGTCTGCCTGGGCGTTTCTCTGAGAACGCCTATAAGGGTCATCGCAGCACGATGACCCTTAGCAGGATATGATAAATTGAAAAAATCATGCCTTTGGAATGCCGGAGAACCTCCCCGGCTGATTCTGCTCAGCGGTAGATGTTGTTGATGGAAGTATCGTTGTAGCAGCGGGAAATGGCCTCGGCAAAGGTGTCCGCCACGGAGATGTAGCTGATCTTCTTGCTCACGTTGGCGGGGGCAGGAATGGTGTTCAGCAGCACCATCTCCTCAATGGGGGAGTTGTCGATGCGCTCCAGGGCGGGACCGGACAGAACGCCGTGGCTGGCGCAGGCGGAGACGCTTGCCGCGCCGCCGATGTTGACCAGCGCTTTGGCCGCGCCGCACAGAGAACCGGCGGTGTCCACCAGGTCGTCCAGCAGGATCACGTGCTTGTCCTTCACGTCGCCGATGATGTTCATGACTTCAGAGGAGTTGGCCTTCTGGCGGCGCTTGTCCACGATGGCCATGGGCATCCCCAACTTCTGAGCGAAGTTCCGGGCCCGGGCAACGGAACCCACGTCAGGGGAGACCACCATGGTCTGCTCCATGCGGGTTGCATACTTTCTCTTGAAATAATCCACAAACAGGTTGCCGCCAGTCAGGTTGTCCATGGGGATATCAAAGAATCCCTGGATCTGCAGGCAGTGGATGTCCATCGTAATGATGTGGTCTGCGCCGGCCTTGGTAATCAGGTCGGAGACCAGCTTGGCGGAAATGGGATCGCGGGGCTTGGTCTTGCGGTCCTGACGGGCGTAGCCGAAATAGGGGATTACAGCGGTAATCCGTCCGGCAGAGGCACGTTTGAGAGCGTCGATCATGATCAGCATTTCCATCAGGTAGTCGTTGACGCTGTGGAAACCGGCCTCCCCCTTCTTGCCGGTAGCACAGGTGGACTGGATGATGTACACATCGCTGCCTCGGACAGTTTCATAGAAGGAAGCGAAATTCTCACCGTCTGAGAAGGTTCCGCACTCGGAATTGCCCAGCGGTACACCCAGTTTGGCACAGATTGCCCGGGCAAGTGCGGGGTTGGAATTGCCGCTGAAAATCTTAATATCTTTCATAATCTAAAAGCAGTCCTCTCAGTTATCACATCAAAATTTGTCTGGGCTATTTGTAACGAACCAACCTGTTGGGCTCCTTCTGGCAGAGCAGCGTCCCGCATTGGGCGACAAAAAACCGTCCAGCATCAAAGCAACACCCCGCGCTGAACGCTGGTGCTGTTACGGAAAACAGTCTGTTTTCTTGCTGAACGGTTGACAGCAGGGTATAAGAAGGCAATTCCCTGTATTTGCATTCTCACACAGGAAATCCTCATCTCTTTTCCACCCGGCCTTTCGGTAAAATGTCGGTATCTGATCTCCGTTCATGGAATCTCCATGGCGCGGAAAGTTCATTACGGCTATATTATAACAAATAAACTTTTCTTTGCCACCTTTTTTTGCAGATTTTTCCTTAAATTTTTAGATTTTGTCGTTTTTACAGTTTTGACTTGAATTTCTTTTTTGTTTTCGTTGTTTTTGCCAGCGCTCTTGCCCCGCTGTTTTCCGTGGGGGAGCTGCTCTTCTCAAAGGTTAACGCATCTTTTTTACGTTTTGCCGGCAAAGGGGGCAGCTTCAGCCCAAAACAGTTGCTTTTTCCGCGGGGGATGTGGTATACTGCAAAAGAATTTCCAAAAAGGGGTTCCCTCTGACGGAATTCAAATCAAACAGACAGACGAGGTTTTTATGATCGAATTCAAACGTCCGCAGCTGGAAGACCGCTCCTGGATGGAGCCTTACCTGAGAGGCTCCGGTTTTCGCAGCTGTGAGTACACCTTTACCAACCTTTACACCTGGGCCGACCCCTATCTGCAGTCTGCCGCTGTTGTAGAGGGCTTTCTGGTGGTCCGCACCGACTACGACGGGGGCAGCTACAGCTGGGGCGCCGGCTCCGGCAGCCGCCGGGACATGATCCTTGCCCTGTACCATGACGCACAGCAGCGCGGCGTCCCCTTCCGGCTGTGGGGCATGACTGAGGAGCAGTGTCAGCAAATTGAGGACCTGTTTCCCGGGATGTTCACCTTTCAAAACTTCGAAGACGGCGCAGATTACTGCTACACCGCAGAGAAGCTGGCCACCCTGTCCGGAAAAAAGCTCCACGCCAAGCGGAACCATATCCACCGGTTTGAGGACAATTTCCCGGACTGGCGCGTGGAGGAAATCACCGAAGAAAACCTGTCTCAGTGCCTGATCGTGGCGCAGGACTGGGAAAAAGAGGAAACCGCCGCCGGCCTGGACGACTGGGAGGAGCGCGCCGGGGAAGCTGCGCTGCACAAGGCCGCAAAGCACTACCGGGAGCTGGGTCTGGAAGGACTGATCCTCTACGGAGAGGACAAGCCCCTGGCATTCACCATGGGCCAGCCCATCAGTGGGGACACTTACGATGTGATTTTTGAAAAGGCCTACGGCGAAGTACAGGGGGCCTATGCTATGATCAATCGGGAATTTGCCCGCTGGGTACAGAAGCATTACCCGGAAATTGTCTACCTGAACCGGGAGGACGACATGGGCGAGCCGAATCTGCGCAAGGCAAAGCTGTCCTACCACCCGGACCTGATGGTGAACAAATATCTGGCCTCCCTGAAGGACGGGGCAGTTCTGTGAACACCGTGTGCCGTCCCTCCACCGCCGGGGAGGTCCCCCGGCTGAAAGCGCTGTGGAAGCGCTGTTTTGGCGATGAGGACGGCTACATTGACCACTATTTTCGCACCTTTTACCGTCCGGAGCGGGCGCTGGTGCTGGAAGCAGAGGGCACAGTTGCCTCCATGCTGCTGACCTTTCCCTTTGCGGTCTGTACCTCCAACGGTGCCTGTATGCCTGCCTGCTACATTTACGCCTTCTGCACGGACCCGGCGCTGCAAGGGCGGGGATATGGCCGCCGGCTGCTCTCCTGTGGGGAAGATCAGGCCGCCCGGGCAGGCTGCGCCGCCGCGCTCATGGTGCCCGGGGAGCAGAGCCTGTTTCAATTTTACGAATCTCTGGGCTATGAATCCACCGTTTTCTGTCGGGAGCAGCCCTTTTTTCCGGGGCAGCCCGGCCGCTGTTTCCCCCGCCCCTGCACGGCAGAGTTTTACAAGCGGCAGCGGGAAAAGTGGCTGAAGGGCCTGAACCACATCCGCTATCCCCTGCCGGTGCTGGAGTATCAGAAAAGTCTGTGCCGGAATGCCGGAGGCGGATTCTATGACCTGGGAGGCGGCGTCGCCGCAGCGGAGCGGGACGAGAACGAGCTGCTGATCCGGGAACTGCTCACCGACGACCCGGAGGCGGCAGCGTCCGCGCTGCTGGGGCTTCTGGGGGGAGAAACCGCTCGTGTCCGGCTGCCGGTGCTTCCCGGTGAGACCGGCCAACCCTTCGGCGTGGTCAAATGGCTGACCCCTTTCCGCCCGGCTTCGTGGGCCAACGGCTGGCTGGCCTTTGGCTTTGACTGAGGGCTGTGCCGCTTTTACAGAAAATTCATACAAGAATCTGTTGAAAAAAACACTGTGTTATGGTAAAGTATAGACATCCAAACCCCCTTTTCCCCTGGAGAAAAGGGTACACTACAACAAGGAGTGATTTCCTATGGTAAGAGTCATCATGGAGGGCGCCGGCGCCGGCAAAACCAAGCAGCTGATCGATCTGGTCAACGACGCTGTGAACACTGAGCACGGCAACGTGGTTTGCATTGAGAGAAAGCCCGAGCTGACCTACAATGTCCATCACGATATCCGTCTGGTCGCCGCCAGTGATTATGAGCTGAATTCCATCCCCGTTTTTAAGGGCTTCCTGTCCGGTATGTACGCAGGCAACTACGACATCACCCACATTTTCGTGGACAACCTGTGCAAGATCGTCGACAACTTTGATCCCGTTGAGATCGAGCGTTTCCTGAACTGGCTGGACATCTTCGGCACCAAGAACAACCTGAAGTTCACCGTCACCATCTCCGCCCGTCCGGAGCTGGACACCGAGGGCATCCGCAAGTACTGCTGAGGCTTCGCCCCCGCTATCCCAAACATGAAGAGCGTTCCCAGTTCGGGAACGCTCTTTTTTCATCAGGTTCGTTTAAACTGCTTTTCCAGCTGTTTTCTTGTCATTTCGATGGCCACAGGCCGTCCATGGGGGCAGTATTTCACCTGTCCGCTCATCACTGCCTCTGCCACCGCCCGCAGCTCCTCCGGGTCAGACTTCCAGCCGCCCTTGATGGCGGACTTGCAGGCCATGGTGTGCAGCACCTCGTCCCGGGCCGCAGAGGGGTCCGCGGTGCCGGTGGTCAGGAACCTCTGTGCCAGCTCCGCCAGGGTGGATTCCACCTGCCCGGTGCTGAGGTAATCCGGCACCTGCCGAACAATCAGCGCGCCCTTGCCGAAATCCTCCACTTCAAATCCGAACTGCTCCAGCAGCGGCAGCTGTGCCAGCAGCGCAGCACCCTCCTCCGGAGGCGGCGTCACCACGATGGGGGTCAGAAGAAGCTGACGCATGGGCTGATAATCCCGGGCCTTCAGCCTGTCGAAGTTCATGCGCTCGTGAGCGGCGTGCTTGTCGATGAACAGCACCCGGTCTCCCTGCTCCACAATGATGTAGGTGTCCAGCACCTCCCCTGCCATCCGCCACGCCGGGGTCTGCGGGGCGACGGGTTCCGCATTGTCCTGCAGAATGCTCTGCTGCTCCGGTTCCTGCAAGACCGGGGCAGATGCTTTCTCCGCGGCCCGCTCTTCCTCCGGCTGCGCCGAACGGATTGGGGCCTTCTGCGCCGGAACCGGATCTTTTTCTTCCGTCACAGCCGGAGTGATTCCGGCCTTTTGTTTCTCAGGAGCGGCGGGTTCTTTTTGCAGCTTCTCCCGCTTTTCACGCATCAGGGGCGTGTCCTCTTCCTTCCGCCGCTGCTCCATGGCTTTGGCAAACGCGGCGGTACGGGCAGGCCGCTCCATCAGCACCGGCAGGTCAACGTCCCGAAACTCCTCCGACGCCCGGACCGGGGCAAAGGGTTTGGGCACCACATGAACCGGCGGCACCACCGTCGGCCGGGGCGGGGGATACGCCGCTGCGCCGCTGTCGTGAAGGGGCAGCCGGGTTCCGCTTTTCGCCGGGCCGTTTTTCCGGAACTCCTCCGCCGTCATGGTCTGGAAATAGTTGTCCTTTTTCAGGCCTGCTCCCACACTGTCAACCGGTCTGGCCGGTTCTTTCAGCTCCACCTGAGGATGTCCGGTTTCCCCACTCAGCGCCCCCCGCACTGCCTGATGAATCAGCTGGAACAGCGCTTTTTCGTCGGTGAATTTCACCTCTGTCTTGGCGGGGTGGACATTCACATCCACAAGATTCAGTTTTGTGCTGATATGCAGCACGCAGGCGGGGAATCTGCCCACCATCTTGGTGTTTTTATAGCCCTCTTCCAGCGCCGCCATCATGGTCTTGCTCTTGACGTAGCGTCCGTTGACAAAAAAGTGCTGATAGCCCCGGGTTCCCCGGCAACAGGCCGGGCGGGACACAAAGCCCTCCACCCTCAGGCCGTTTTCTCCGGAGCCCTTGCAGGGCAGGAACCCCAGCGCCATCTGCCGCCCCAGCACCGCATACACCGCAGACTGCAGCTTTCCGTCTCCCGGGGTCAGCAGGTCCTGCCGCTCCTCCCGGAAAAATCGAAAGGCCACTTCGGGATGGCTCATGGCGATGTGCTGCACCGCTGCAAACACCGCCGCGCCCTCTGTCACGTCCCGCTTCATGAATTTCAACCTCGCCGGGGTGTTGTAGAACAGCTCCCGCACGATCATGGTGGTACCCACCGGGCACCCGGTCTCCTGCCGGGTGCGGACCACGCCGCCGTCCAGCAGCAGCGCCGTGCCCAGCTCGTCCTGCTCCCGCCGGGTGGTCAGCTCCACCTTGGACACGGCGGAAATCGCCGCCAGCGCCTCCCCCCGGAACCCCAGCGTCCCGATGGCCTCCAAATCGTACTGATTGTGAATTTTGCTGGTGGCATGGCGGAGAAAGGCGGTCTCTGCATCCTCCGGCGCGATGCCGGAGCCGTTGTCTGTCACCCGGATATAGCTCATGCCGCCCCGCCGGATTTCCACGGTGACGCTGGTGGCTCCCGCATCAATGGCGTTTTCCACCAGCTCCTTGACCACGCTGGCCGGGCGCTCCACCACCTCTCCTGCGGCGATCAGGTCCGCCACATGAGGGTCAAGACATTGTATCTTGGGCATGAAACCAACCTCTTTCTATTGGGGAAGCGGTTCCCCTTCCTCTGTTTCTTCCGCTTCTGTCTCAGTAATCTGCCGTATCTTGTACTTTTTCGCCAGAATCAGAAATCCGCCGCCCTGCTTTTCCAGCAGGTACAGGTGGTACTTTTTCAGGTTCTTCTTCCGCTGGAAGCGTTCCAGATCCTCCCGGTAGTTCAGGCTGTCGTTGGAATCGTCCTCGTCGTAGTCATAGTCCCCCGGCAGCAGCCAAAGTTCCTTCTTGCGCTGAAAAATTCGCTCCAGCAGGGCGATTTTCTGCTTTTTCCCGAAAATCTCGTACAAGCCCCCCACGTCGGCGCCGATGCCGTCCTCTGCCACATTCAGCACCGCCTCCATGGCCGCCACCTTGCGAAATTCCAGATGGGCGCTGTAGTTTTTCTGCTCTTCCTCGTTCCAGATCTCATTGAGCAGGAATACACAGCGGGATTTTCCCCTGTACTCCGGCGTATAACCGGCGGAAAACAGGTGTGCGTCATAGGTTGGGAACAGCAGTTTGCTTCTCTTTTTATGCTTCTTGCTCATAGCTTCTGCTTCCATTGATAGATCAGATTCATGGCTTCAATGGGGGTCAGGGTGTTGATGTCCACCCCTCTCAGCTCTTCGGCCACCTCAAATACCCGGATGTCCCCGAAGCTGCACTGCTCCTCCATGGGCCGGTCCTGGGCCTGGGGCGCAATGACGGAGGCTCCGGTCTCCTCGCCGCCCTCCAGCTCCGCCAGAATGGTCCGGGCACGGGTGATGACCCGGGTGGGCACCCCCGCCAGCTTGGCCACCTCAATGCCGTAGCTCTGGTCTGCGCCGCCCCGGACGATTTTCCGCAGGAAAATAATGTCGTCTGCCCGCTTTTTTGCGGCGATGTTGTAATTTTTCACCCCGTCGATCTGCCCCTCCAGTGAGCTCAGCTCATGGTAGTGGGTGGCAAACAAGGTCTTGGCCCCCAGCCGCTTCCGGTCTGCGCAGTACTCCAGCACCGCCCGGGCAATGCTCATGCCGTCGTAGGTGGAAGTCCCCCGGCCGATCTCGTCCAGAATCAGCAGGCTCCGGGAGGTGGCGTTTTTCAGGATCTCCGCCACCTCGTCCATTTCCACCATAAAGGTGGACTGCCCGGCGGACAAATCGTCCGAGGCGCCGATGCGGGTAAAAATCCGGTCCAGCACGCCGATTCTCGCCTGCTTCGCCGGGACAAAGCTGCCGATCTGAGCCATCAGGCAGATCAGCGCCACCTGACGCATATAGGTGGACTTGCCCGCCATATTGGGCCCGGTGATAATGGCCAGGGTGTCCTCTCCGCAGTTCATAAAGGTGTCATTTGGCACAAAGAGGGACTTTTTCAGCACCTTTTCCACCACCGGATGCCGTCCCTCGGCAATCTGGATGATGTTGGAGTCGTCCACCTGGGGCATACAGTAGTTGTTCTCCGATGCCACCGCCGCCAGGGAGCAAAGCACATCCACCTCTGCCACTGCCGAAGCGGTGCGCTGAACCTGTTCCACCTGCTCGGCCACGCTCTGGCGGATCTCGTTGAACAGCTGATATTCGATGCCGGTAATTTTATCCTGGGCGGAGAGGATCGTGTGCTCCAGGTCCTTCAGCTCCTGGTTGATAAACCGCTCGGAGTTTACGGTGGTCTGCTTCCGCACCCAGTCAGCGGGCACCAGATTGGCCTGTCCCCGGGACACCTCGAAGTAATATCCGAACACCTTGTTGTACTTCACCCGCAGGTTTTTGATGCCGCAGTCCTCTTTGGTTTTGCTCTCAATGGAGGCCACCATGTCCTTGCCGTGCTCCATGACATTGCGGAGGTAGTCCACCTCCTCGCTGTACCCCGTCCGGATGAGCCCTCCCTCCCGGAGGGTCAGCGGCGGCTCATCCGCAATGGCCCGGTCAATGAGATCGGTCAGCTCCGTCAGGCCGTCCAGCCGCTGGCACAGCTCCGTCAGCAGCGGCGCCTTGCACCCGGACAGCAGCTCCCGCAGCTGCGGCACCTTTTTCAGTCCGGCAGCCAGCGCCGCAAGGTCCCGGGCGTTGCAGGTTCCGTACACAATCCGTCCGATGAGCCGCTCCAGATCCGTAATCTCCCGCAGGCAGAGCATACTCTCCTCCCGGACCATCAGGTCGCTGACCAGGTCGTTCACCGCCAGCAGGCGTTTTTCAATGTCCACCGGGTTCAGCAGGGGCTTTTCCAGCCAGGAGCGCAGCAGGCGGCTGCCCATGGAGGTGCGGGTCTTGTCCAGCACCCAAAGCAGACTGCCCTTCTTCTCCTTGCCCCGGATGGTCTCCGTCAGCTCCAGGTTCCGCCGTGCGGTGAGGTCCAGCTCCATGAACCGTCCGGTGGAGTAGTAGTTCAGAATCCGCACATGGTTCAGGTCGTTTTTCTGGGTCTCGTGGAGATAGGACAGTAGCCCCCCCACCGCCCGAATGGCCTCCACCTGTCCGGCGGGGATCACGCTGGGGTTCTCAAACTGTTCCTCCACCGCGATTTTGGAGAACTCCTCGTCAAAACGGGCGGCGCTTCCCCGCTCCAGTCGGCAGCCGATGCGCTGCTGCAGCGCCGTCACCAGCGTCTCGGACTCCATGGCCCCTTCGGACAGCAGCGCTTCCGTGGGGGTAAAGCGCCCGAATTCGTTGATGATATGCTGAACGGTCTCCTCTCCGGAAAATGCGGTGCACTCCAGCTCGCCGGTGGAAATGTCACAGAAGCACACGCCGCCCCGGTTGGCGGTCAGGCAGACGGCGGCGATGTAATTGCTCCGTGCCTCGTCCAGCATGGATGCCTCCACCACCGTTCCGGGGGTGACGATGCGCACCACATCCCGCTCCACCAGCCCCTGGGCAGTTGCCGGATCCTCCATCTGTTCGCAGATGGCCACCTTGTACCCCTTGGCCACCAGCCGGGCCAGATACGCCTGATAGGAGTGATAGGGCACACCGCACATGGGCACCTTGTCCTCATCCTTCTTTTTCCGGTCCCGGGTGGTCAGCGTCAGGTCCAGCTCTTTGGACGCGATCCTCGCATCCTCGTCGAACATCTCATAAAAATCACCCAGACGGAAAAACAGCAGACAGTCCGGGTGCTTTTTCTTCATTTCAAGGTATTGTCTGCGCATGGGCGTCAACGCTTCTGCCATGTATGTCTCCTTCTATCTCTATGGTAAATGAGAGGGGAAAACGGAGCCGCAGCGGTTCCATTTTTCCCTCTTCACAGAAATCATCACAGTGTGCCCTGGTTGCAGTTCCACGCGCGCCAGACGCCAAACACCAGGGTCGTGGCCGAAATCCCCAGCATACACCAGAGGAACCAGACGGGCTGATTCAGTGCAGTCAGCGTAAACACCTGCAGCACAGCAAACAGCAGCGCAATCTCCAGATTCAGCACGCACAGGGCGTCCCGGATGGCCCGGAGCACATACCACTCCCGCTCCATGTTGGCCCGGAAGGGCAGATTCATCTGCCGCAGCTCCAGCCGCTCGCAAAAGCTGACAATGCCGCAGCACACCACCAGCAGCACCGGCAGAATGAACACCGTCCAGCGTCCGCCCCAGTCGTTGGCCACGCCGTACTCGTCATAGTGGATGGCCATGACCTCCGGCAGCGTCCGCCAGCGGAAAATCGTCCCGATAAAGGTGGCCGCCGCCAGCAGCCAGGTCAGCAGCTCCATCAGCTTTTGAAATTTTGTCAGTGGGAATCGGTTCATATCCATCCCTCCAAATTTCACAGATTATTAGCAAATTCCCCTCAGACCAGTTCTCCGAACAGCGCCCAGGTGGAGGAACGCAAAATCTTTGCCTGCTGCCAGGTGCCGATGAGACTCTCGTCCCCGTTGATGTGCACCAGGCGGCCGCCGTCGGTGCGGCTGGTCAGGTTGTGGTTCTTATCCTGGGTGTTCCGCCCGTCCACCAGCACCCGGACGGTCTTGCCCACATAGGCGGCGTGCTTCTCCGCAGAAATCCGGTTCTGCACGTCCAGCAGCTTCTGGAAGTTTTTGCTCTTCTGCTCCTTGGACATGGGATCGGGCATTTTCGCCGCAGGAGTGCCCTCCCGGGGGGAGTAAATGAAAGTGAACAGCGCGTCAAAGCGCACCTCTTCAATGAGGCTCAGCGTCTCCTCAAACTCCTCCTGGGTCTCCCCGGGGAAGCCCACGATCACATCGGAGGTCAGCACAATGTGGGGAATCAGCTCCCGCAGGCGGCGGATCTCGTCCAGGTACATCTCCCGGTCGTAGTGCCGGTTCATGGCCTTCAGCACCCGGCTGGAACCGGACTGGAAGGGCAGATGGAGCTGAGGCGCCACCTTTTCACACCGGGCCATGGTCTCAAACAGCTTCTGAGAGGCGTCCTTGGGGTGGCTGCTCATAAAGTGCAACATGAACTCCCCGGGAATGGCGTTGACCTGCTCCAGCAGATCCGCAAAATCCATATCCAGTCCCAGGTCCTTGCCGTAGGAGTTGACGTTCTGACCCAGCAGGGTGATGTCCTTATAGCCCTCTGCCACCAGCTGGCGCACCTCGCTGAGGATCAGCTCCGGGTCCCGGCTGCGCTCCCGGCCCCGGACATAGGGCACGATGCAGTAAGTACAGAAATTGTTGCAGCCGTACATGATGGACACCCAGGCCTTCAGGCTGCCCTTTCGGGCGATGGGCAGTCCCTCGGCGATGTAGCCCGCCACGTCGGGGGTCTCAAAGACCCGCTGCTTCTGAACCAGCACCTGCTGCAGCAGCTCCGGGAACCGGTAGAGGGCGTGGGGGCCAAAGACCATATCCACATGGCGGAAGGATTTTTTGATCTTCTCCGCCATGTGAGGCTCCTGCATGGCGCAGCCGCACAGGCAGATCACCTGATCGGGCTTTTTCTTTTTGGTGTGGGTCAGAGCACCCACGTTGCCCAGCACCCGCATCTCCGCGTGCTCCCGGACAGCGCAGGTGTTGATGACGATGACATCCGCCTCCGACTCCTCCTCGGTGAAGGAATAGCCCGCCCGGCGCAGCATACCGCGAATCTGTTCGCTGTCCGCCTCGTTCTGCTGGCATCCGTAAGTATCCACCATAGCAAGGGGCTGCCGGGGCAGCGCTTCGGAGCGCTCCCGGAGCGCGTCGCAGATGGACATCTGGCGGTCGATCTCAGTCTGGGGAATGATAATTTCGTTGCGTTTCAAATGGCAATCCTCCAAAATCCGGTGTTCTTCCACAGAAACCGGCTATTCTTCCATGATAATCAAAGATAAGTATAGCACCTTTGCCCCGTTGTGGCAATGAAAACTTCTGCAAACGGCACCGGCGGCGCCCCACGCCCGGAGCGCCGCCCTCAGAGCCTGCCGCCTGGCGGACTCCCCTATTCAAAACGACAGCCGGCGCAGAGGCCGAATGAGAACCTGCCCCTGCGCCGCCGCAAAAGCTGTCCGCCTTCGGCGCGGCGCAAACCGGTTGAAAACGCGCCGCCGCCCTGCTGTCTGCTCTCAGTATGGACAGAGAATTCTCCAAATATCCTTGGAAATTTCTGAGTAAAACGGGACATATTGGGGCAAGCTGATTCATAGAATGCAGCAGAACAGAAAAGTGACACCGGATTACATGGAACAGCGCCGCTATCCGAAGGAGAAAGGGGAAATCAGAATGGTACAGGCATTGCTCCGGCTGTGCAAGCCGAAGGATTTACAGGAAACGGAAGAGGAGCGGGCATGGGCTGAGCTGGTGGAGGAGCTGCAGGACACCCGCTACAAGCTCAGGCGCACCTATCTGCAGTTCAACTCCACCGACGACCCCGACCTGATCGAAGCCGCCCTGTTTGAAATCAAAGCCCATCAGGCCCGCCACAGTTACCTGCTGCGGAAGATCAAACAACTGGACGCCCTGCAGCGCGCCCATGCGCTGAAAGCGGAATGACCGATCAGCAGGCGCTGCTGTGGGGACTGGGCTTCTTCGGTGTGCTGCTGGCGGCGGTGCTGCTCCGAAGGGTTCTGGGCCAACTGCTCCGTTTCACCCTTCGTGCCGTGGTGGGCGGCGGCATACTGGCAGCTCTGGCCCCGCTGGGGGAGCTGCTGGGTCTGCATTTGGGGGTGAATGTGTTCAACATGGCGGTCATCGGCCTGCTGGGCGCCCCGGGACTGGGACTGCTCCTGCTGCTGAACTGGCTGGTGCGTTAGAAACGTGAAAAGGCGGAGGAGTGCTGCTCCCCCGCCTATTTTCTGTATTTTCGTTCTGCCAATCCAACAATTACGATTTTTTCAGCCCGTTCAGCAGATTCAGCACCCACTGGATCAGACGCTCAAAAAAGCCCATGGCTTTTTCCGGTGTGATGTCCAGCTTTTTCATGGTGCCGCTGACCTTGTCGTACAGCCCGGACGCCTGCTTTGCCAGCGCGTCCACATCAATGTCCGTATTTTTGATCTTCATCAGCAGGTCGATGATCTCCTGCTTCAACTCATCTGTAATCGAAACGCCCAGCTCCTTACATGCCTGGTCAATGGCGGGAGAGAGCTGGCTCTCGTCCATATTCTCCTCCAGCATCTTCTGCTTCAGCAGTGCGATCAGCTCTGCAGCGGTGTCGTTGCTGCCGATGGCGTCTCCGATGCTGCCGGTGGTGACGATCTCATCCACCGCAGCGTCTGCGGAATCTTTGTCGATCTTCTTGCCGGACATGGTGGAATAGGCGTTCATGGCGCTGACCAGCGCGCAGGTGCCGGAGACGGGATAGGGCGCGGCGATGGAAATGGATACGTCCTTCACCCCGGCGGAAATCAGCGCATTCTGATACATTTCCACCGTACAGTAGGTGATATTGTAGGAGGAAACGGAGATGCCTGCCCCCTTCTTCTGGGGTACCAGCAGGATGGAGGACAGCGCCCGGGAGCCCACCACGCTGGGGCTGAGGTAGCTGTCAAAGGCGTCGTGCTCCTGCTGGTTGGTGGTGTAGCTGACCTTGTAGTCATCCTCATGCTCCACCTTCAGGAACTCCAGCACCGTCTGCTTCTCCTCTTTGTTCAGGTCCTCTCCCAGCACCAGGTATCCCCTGTCGGTTCCGGCGCCGTCGGCAAAGGCAATGCCGGAGGCGGACAGAGCTGTCAGCAGCGCAAGCACCATTGCAATGATCTTTTTCATGTCAGAACTCCTTTCTGTGGTCGTTCCGTGTTTCTTCGGGAGGGTGCCCCCAACCGGAACGCTATTGTACCACGAAGTTTCCTCTCGCGCAATGGCCAGCCGGCAGATTGTATCCAAACTGCTGTTATTTGTCGCATTTTCTCCGCTATTTGTTACTGTTTGACAGACTTTCCACAAGCTCCAGCTTTCCCTGACGGGTCAGGCGCTTGATGGCCGCCTCCCGGCGCAGGGCATCGCCCCGGCTGGCGCAGGGTTCCCGGTAGACCACCTGCACCGGCAGGCGGCTGCGGGTGTATCTGGCGCCCTTGCCGGAATTGTGAACCTGTTCCCGTTTCTCCACGTCCGCCGCCATGCCCGTGTACAGGGTACCGTCCCCGCACCGAAGAATATAGACCCACCAACCGTGTTGTTCCATGGTATTCCGTCCTGTTCCTTCCGTTAGTTCCGCCGTTTCTGTTCCCCCGCTGTCATGGGGAGAAACTCAGCTGTTTTTTTAATTATACCATAAAAGCGCAAAAAAGTGACCCGACGATTCAACCTCTCGTCGGGTCACTTCAGATTTTCCATGTCCATGGGTCGTTACCTCTTTCTTGCGTTGTCAGGACTATTTTTCTGAGCCGTCACTGATGGCTGGCTTTCGTTGTCCTTTGGACTCATTCCTTTCTCCCGGTGTTCAAATAATCAAAAGTACGAGTTTCATAAAGCCTCGCCTCCTGGGTACATCGGAAAGCTGAGATGGTTCAAAAAGATTTACCTGTACATGGGACCGTACCTCCTGCGTCATTTGTCGGTTTGAAGTTTACCAATCATGGCGCATCATCCTTTCATCTGGATGGAATGGCGGAAGGAACGTTTCAAAATTTACCTGTACATGGGACTGTACCTCCTGCGTTACTTGATTGTTGCCCTGTTACCAATCATAACGCATCACCCTTTCAAGTGGATGAGGTGGAAACTGTCTGCTGCTTACACGGTACAGCTGCCGTTTTCACTTGTTCTTTGGCGTGTCCTCCTGTTCTTAAGATTCTTGAAAAGGATGTTTCCTTTTCTTATGTTGACATTATATTACCACCGGACGGCAGAAATGTCAAGCACTTTTTTAATATTTTTCAAAAAACTTTCGACTTGAATCGCATCTGCCAAAAGGTTGCGGAATCTGCGCCTTTCCCCTTGTCTTTTCTCCATCCTGTGGGTATAATTTTTTTGAACGCAACAAACAGAAGGGAACGGTGTTCCCGCCGAGGTATGAATATGAAAGCAACGATCAAAAATATCGTGTTCGACATGGGAAACGTTCTGCTGGATTTCCAGCCCCAGAAGGTGGTGGACCGCTTCTGCTCCTCCCAAGAGGAAAAGGAGCTCATTCTTCGGGAGCTGTTCCAGGCGCCGGAATGGCTGATGGCGGACCGGGGGCTCATCAAAGACGGGGACCGCTACGGCCTGATCCGGGACAGAGTACCGGAGGCCCACCGAAGCGCCCTGAAAAACTGCTGCTTCCACTGGGATTTCTGCATGGAGCCTCTGCCCGGCGCAAAAGAATTTGTCCGGGACTGCAAACAGGCCGGCTACCGCATTTACATTCTTTCCAATGCTTCTGACCTGTTTTTCACCTATTTTAACAACTTTTCTCCGCTGGATTACTTTGACGGCGCAGTGGTCTCCTGCCAGGAGCTGCTGCTCAAGCCGGAGCCGGAGATTTACCAGCGGCTGCTGGAGCGCTATCACCTGTGCCCAGCGGAGTGCTTTTTCATTGACGACCGGGAGGACAACGTGGACAGCGCCCGAGCCCAGGGGATGCAGGGGTATGTGTTCCGGGAGGATTACCCGGCGCTGCGGGAAATTCTGGGGCTGAATTGAATTTTCGGAAAAACTGTGTCATAATGATGCGGCACAGATGTGATTGAACGGGAGCAATCTATGGAACAGGTGGAACGGATCGGAACTCTTACCCTCCGCCAGGACACGGCGCTGCCCATGCTGGGCACGGATTCCCTGTTGTTATCCCGCTTCGCCGGGCTGCACAGGGGCGATCATGTGCTGGATCTTGGCTGCGGCGTCGGCGTGCTGCAGGTGCTGCTGGCCGCCCGGGCTGGGGACCTGACGCTGGACGGCATCGAACAGAACGCCGCCTCTGCGGAGCTGGCCCGGCGGAATCTTCAGGAAAACGGGCTGAACGGCACCGTATTATGGGCCGACCTCCGGGAAAAGGCCTGGTTTTCTCAGGGACACTACGACCTGATCGTCTCCAATCCCCCCTACTTCCCCGCGGGGATCGGTCCCGCTGCCTCCCGCCGTCGGGCAGACGCCCGCAGCGAGCTCACCTGCACGCTGGAGGAGCTGTGCCGGGCCGCTGCGCCCCGTCTGAAAACCGGCGGACGATTTGCCTTGGTGTTCCGGGCGGAACGGCTGGCGGACCTGATGACTGCGCTGCGCGCCAACGCTCTGGAGCCAAAACGGATGCAGCTGGTGCAGTCCCGTCTGGATAAGCCCCCGAAGCTGGTGCTGCTGGAGGCCATTCGGCAAGGCCGCCCCGGTCTGAACGTGGAGCCGGTGCTGCTGCTGGATCCTCCGCCCCGGTTCCCTGAATAAGTCGTCACTATCCTGTGCAAATTTCATTCTCACCGAAAAGGAGTCCCTATGGCTGGCATTTTATACCTTGTTCCCACCCCCATCGGCAACCTGGGAGACCTGTCCACCCGCATCATCGAAACGCTGTCAGCGGTGGATTTTATCGCTGCGGAGGACACCCGGGTCTCTGTCAAAATTCTGAACCACCTGGGACTGAAAAAGCCCATGGTCAGCTACTACCGGCACAACACGGAAACCGCCGGTCCTCAGGTTCTGCAGCGTCTGCTCTCCGGAGAGAGCTGTGCCCTCATCACCGACGCCGGAACCCCCGCCATCAGTGACCCCGGGGAAGACCTGGTGGCGCTGTGTGCGGAGCACGATGTGACGGTGGTGGGTATTCCCGGTCCCTGTGCGCTGGTGACCGCACTGGCCGTTTCCGGCCTGCCCACCGGCCGGTTCACCTTTGAGGGCTTCCTGCCCATGAATAAGAAAAACCGCCGGGAGCATCTGGATTCCCTGAAGCAGGAGCGCCGAACCATGATCTTCTATGAAGCGCCTCACAAGCTGGTGAGCACCCTGGGGGACCTGGCGGAGCTGTTCGGTGGGGAGCGGCGCATTTCCCTGTGCCGGGAACTGACCAAGCTTCACGAGGAGATTCGTCGGACCACTCTTGCGGACGCGCTGGGCCACTACCGGGAGACCCCCCCAAAAGGGGAGTTTGTGCTGGTGGTAGAGGGCGAAACCCGTCAGGAGGAAACTCCCGTTCTGACGCTGGAAGAGGCGGTGGAACGGGTTCGCAGACTGTACGCAGCGGGCCGGCCTATGAAGGACGCCGCCAAAGAGGTGGCTGCAGACACCGGCTTTCAGAAAAAAGAACTGTACCGTCTGGCGGTGCAGGAAGCGTCAAACTGAACAGAAAAGGCCAAGGAAGCACCGATCAGATCAGTGCTTCCTTTTTTGTCAGTGGTTGTCAGTCAGAGACATCTGCATCCAATGTAATGGTCACCCGGTACTCCGGGAAGGCCTGCTGCACCTCGGAGCAGATCTGTCGGTACTCTTCGATCCGGTTTTTCTGGTCAAAGTCGATAATGATGTCAAAGTGCATCTCCTTCAGCTCCTCGTCCAGGAAAAATCCGTGCATTTGGATGACATTTTCATGTTCCATGACGATTTTCCGAACTCTGCGCATCACCAGGCTGGACCGGCTGTTCAATCCGGTTTTTACATAGACGCTGATGCCCGCCAGCACCACCCGGTGCTCCTTCATCACCTTTTCCGTGATCTGCCGCTCCAGCCGGGCCAGCTCTGTGACCCCCATAGTCTCCGGCACCTCAATGTGCACCGAACCGATGACCGTATTGGGGCCGTAATCGTGCAGAATCAGATCGTAAGCCCCGGACACATCCGGGAAGGTGAGTATGGTCTGCTGAATGGCTTTGGTGAGTTCGCTGTCCATCCGCTCGCCCACGATCTGGGAGACGGAGCCCCGGAGCATCTCCACGCCGGATTTGATGATGATAATAGAGATCACCGCGCCCAGCCAGGCCTCAAGGCTCAGGTGGGACAGCAAATAGATGATGGCCGCAACCAGCGTGGAGGCGGAGATGACTGCATCCAGCCGGGCGTCCTCGCCGGAAGCAATGAGAGAGTCTGACTTCACCTTTTCGCCGGTGGCCTTGACATATTGTCCCAGCAGGATTTTCACCACCACCGCCACAGCAATGATGACCAGCGCCGGCACGGAATAGTCCGGGGTCACCGGGTGAATGATCTTCTTCACCGACTCTCCGAAGGAAGTCACGCCGGCGTAAAGCACGATGACAGAAATCACCACTGCGGTGATAATTTCAATGCGTCCGTGGCCGTAGGGGTGCTTTTTGTCAGGCTTTTTGCCGGCCAAACGGGTGCCGATAATGGTAATGATGGACGAAAGGGCATCGCTCAGGTTGTTCACCGCGTCCAAAACGATGGCAATGGAGCCGCTGAGCACCCCCACCGCCGCCTTAAATGCCGCCAGAAGCACATTGGCAAGGATGCCGATGATGCTGGTGCGCACAATAACCTGTTCTCTGTTCATAGGTATTCACCTCGTATGCAAAATAATTTTATTCAATAGCACTGGCTGATCCGCCAGATGTTGTCAAATACCGGCGGCACATCAGGATTGCCCCCGATTTTGCTCACTCCCGCCAGAAGAGCGGTTTCAGCGCCTCGGACAGCGCCCCGGCGGTGTTGGTTTCGTGCCTTCTCCTCTTACGGGCGCTTCCATTCCGCCGTGGGAACATTCTATGCAGCTCCTTTCCGGCATAATCCTGTTTTTGCTTTTAGCAGAAACATATCCCATTATAGCACAGATTCAGCCCAATGAACCGGGTCTTGCCAAAAAAAAGAGGCCGCCGTCCCTGGGGACGACAGCCTCGCTGCCTATGATATTACACTTCCATGATGATGGGCAGGATCATGGGGCTGCGCTTGGTCTTTTTGTAGAGATAACTGGCCAGCTCTCCCTTCACCGCGCTCTTAATGGAGGTCCAGTCGGTGGTGCGGCGGTTTTCGCACTCGTAGACCACCTGGGTGGCCAGGGACTGGAGGTCCTGGAGCAGCTCCTCCGACTCCTTCACATACACAAAGCCACGGGTGACGATATCCGGTCCGGACAGCAGCTCCTCGTCGTCTTTGGACATGGTCATGACCACGATGATCACACCGTCCTCAGCCAGATGCTTCCGGTCCCGGAGCACAACGCTTCCCACGTCGCCGACGCCGTAGCCGTCCACCAGCACCTTGCCGCTGGGCACTGTGCCGGCGATGCGGATGGAATCCTTTGTCAGCTCAATGACCTTGCCGATTTCGCCGATGATGATGTTGTGGGGGTTCATTCCCATGCGCTCCGCCAGCCGGGCGTGGAGCTTCATCATCCGCTGCTCACCGTGAACGGGAATAAAGAACTTGGGTCTCACCAGTGCGTGCATGATGCACAGCTCCTGCTGGCAGGCGTGTCCGGACACGTGCAGATCCAGCTTCCGCTCGTTGACCACCTCTGCGCCCTTGCGGTACAGCTCGTTGACCACCGCGCTGATGGCGCTCTCGTTGCCCGGGATGGCGCTGGCAGACATGATGATGCGGTCACCGGGCTGAATCTCAATCTGCCGGTGGGTGGAAAAGGCAATGCGCCGCATGGCGGACATGGTCTCGCCCTGGCTGCCGGTGGTGATGATACACACCTGGTTCCTGGGCAGGGAGCGGATCTGGTTCAGGTCTACCACCACGCCCTCCGGGACCTGCATATACCCCAGCTCCCGGGAAACCTTCAGGGCGTTCTCCATGCTCCGTCCGGAGACCGCCACCTTGCGCCCGTAGCGGGCGGCCACGTTGATGATCTGCTGGATGCGGTCAATGTTGGAAGAGAAGGTGGTGATGATGATGCGCTCGTCACAGCCCTTGAACAGGGAATCGAAGGTGTCGCCCACCTTCTGCTCGCTCTTGGTGTAGCCCGGGTTCTCCACGTTGGTGGAGTCGCACAGCATGGCCAGCACGCCCTCGTTGCCCAGCTCCCCAAACCGGGCCAGGTCAATCATGCCGCCGGAAATGGGGGTGGGGTCGATTTTCCAGTCGCCGGTGTGTACCACCGTGCCCAGGGGACACTTGATGGCAAAGGCCACCGCGTCGGAAATGGAGTGGTTCACGTGGATAAACTCCACAGAGAAGCAGCCCGCCCGGATCACGTCCCCCGCCTTGCAGGTGTAAATGTCCGTGGTGGACCGCAGTCCGTGCTCCTCCAGCTTCAACTCCACCAGCCCGGCGGTCATGCGGGTGCAGTAAATGGGTGCGGTGATATCCCGCAGCACGTAGGGCAGGGAACCGATGTGGTCCTCATGGCCATGGGTCAGGAAAATCGCCCGGATCTTTGCCTGGTTGCGAATCAGATAGCTGACATCCGGAATGACCACGTCAATTCCGTACATATCATTGTCCGGGAATCCCATTCCCACATCCACAATGATGATGTCATTGCCGTACTCGTAGACCGTCAGGTTCTTGCCGATCTCGTCCAGTCCGCCCAAAGAAATAATTTTCAGTTTTTCTGCCATATAAACAATGATGCTCCTTTCGCTCCGTTTTGTCATGTATGCTCAGTAATCCTTCCGCCACAGTCCACAGAATGAGGCCGGCAGACAGGCCCCGTCACGTCTGTCTGCTCTTCCTCCTGCCGGTCCGTGGGTCAGAATGCGAGTCCGTTTTCATATTTTTTCAATTCCGTTCCTGCGAATCCGCTCCGCCCCAAACTTTCCTGTATACAGTATATCACGGCTTTTCTCAAAAGTATACCTTCGATTGGCAATTTTTACTTGTTTGTCTTTTTTTGTAACAAATTGTCGCCTGATTCCAGGTGTTTGGGCAAAAGTACCAATTGTACAGCACCTTTTCGGCCTCAGGCTGCTTCTGTCCCCCCAGCTTCCGGAGCGCCGGCGCTCTGTCATGGAGAAGGTCCCTCCACAACAGAGTTCCGACCTCATACAAAAGGCAAATGTCATCACGGCGCCGATGGGCTGTCCAGGCGCTTCACCTGCTCCGTCAGCAGGCCGCACAGCTCCTCCGCCGCCTCTGCACTGGCAGCCTCTGCGGAAATTTTCAGTGCGGAAAGCCGGCTTCTGGGCGCCACAAACACGCTTCCCCCCGCCACCGGAATCCGCAGTCCCTCTGCCGTGCTCTCCGCCTCGGGGTAGCGGGCGGTGAGCTTCTGCATCAAACTGCTGCGCCCGGTGTGCAGGTTCAGCTCTTCTCTGTGCAGCACGCAGGGCGGCAGCTTCTCCAGCAGCCGGGACAGGCGTTCTCCCGATTGGGCCATCCGCCGGAGAATCAGGCAGGCGGCAAATACGCCGTCCCACAGGCACCGCTGCTCATGGGCCAGCGCGCTGACCTGTTTTCTGTCCCTGCCCATGCGGAGAATCACCGCTCCGTATGCTCCGGCAAGGGTTTCTGCCGCCGCCGGCGCGGAATCGGCCAGCACCAGCTGCCGTTCTCCCTGTTCCAGCAGCAGGTACCCAGTCAGCAGCTGCATCTGCTCGGCTGACACCAGCTTCCCCACTTCGTCTCGGGCAGTGAGTTCGGTGCCGTTTTCTGCAATGGAAAAGCACAGCGGTCCTTCCCCGGAACGCACCTTCATCCCCAGCTCGTACAGCGCCTCTCTCAGCAGCACATTGGCCCGGCCCTGCCTGGGCACAAGGACAGAGAGCGGACGGACCGGTCCTGTTCCGGAGCGCCGGACCGCTTCCCGGAGGTAGGAGCCGTCCACACCTGACAGCTCCCGCTGCTGTCCCACCTGCTCGGCAGGGGAGCGGTGGAACACCCCCTGCAGCAGCGCCGATTCCAGCTTTCTCTGCTCGATTCGGGTCAGTGGCAGGCCGTTTTTGTCAAAAAAGTGCAAAATGATTCGGTTGTCCTGCTGACAGAGAAACAGCGAAAGGGGGATTTTTCGTTCTCCTGCCACCCACGCTGCCGCCGCCGCGGTGGTTCCGTCGTGCATCAGCGCGGTTCCGCCGGCAGAGGCAATCCCCGCTGCCGCCGCCATGGTCAGGGCACGGGCGGCCACCCCGCCATAGAACCCCAGCCCCACGGTTTTCTCCTCTCCCAACAGGCTGCCAATGGACACCATCAGCTCCGGGCTGATCTCCTGTCCCACAGACCCCAGCAGGATACCGTCCTCAAAGACCATCTGTCCCGGCCGTCCGGCGGTGATCGTAGTGCTGACCCGCTGGCCGGGGGCCGTTTTCACATCCGGCCAGAGCCTGACCCCCTGGCGCAAGATGGCGTGTTCCCCCGCCGCAGAGCGTGACCCCAGCACCGTCCCAGGATTCAGCACCGAACCGCTCCCGGCAGAGGCCTCCGGGCAGAGAATGGCTCCGGTTGCCTCTACCCCGTCCTCCAGTGCTGCGCCCATCAGCACCGCATTGCGCACCACAGACCGGGCTCCTACCCGGCTGCCCCGTTCCAGCACGGTGAACGGGCCGATGACCGAGTGCGCCCCGATGGAGACATTTTTTTCAATATAACAGGGCGGAAGGAGCTTTGCCGTCTCCGGCACCGGGGAGGCGCACCAAATGCCCGGCGTCTCCTGGGGCATGCCCATGTCCAGCCGGACCTTCTCCTCCAGCGCGTCCTGAACCGCCTGCAGATACGCCCCGCAGTCCCCGATGTCCTTCCAGTAGCCCTGGGGCAGAAAGCCGCAGAGGGTCTCTCCGCGCTCTAACAGCCGGGGAAACAGATCCCGGCCGAAATCGTAGACGGTATTTTCGGGAATCTGTGCCAGCGCCCGCCGGGACAGCAGATAAATTCCGGTGTTGACCTGATCAGTGAACACCTGTCCCCAGCCCGGCTTTTCCACAAATTCTGTGATGGTTCCGTCCGGCTCCGTCCGCACAAGGCCGTATTCCAGGGGCTGCTCGCTGCGGCAGAGCAGCAGCGTGGCGGCGCACCGGCGCTGACGGTGGAACCGGATGGCCTCCCTCAAGTCAAAATCGCACAGGGCGTCTCCGCTGAGCACCAGCACATCCTCGTCCTCTCCCAGAAAGTCTTCACAGGCTTTCACCGCTCCGGCGGTGCCCAGCGGCTCCCGCTCCTGAAAGTAGGACAGGCGCATTCCCCATTCGCTGCCGTCCCCAAAATAATGCTCCACCACCTCCGGCAGGTAATGGAGCGTAACCGCAGCTTCGGTGATGCCGCTGCGCCACAACAGCAGGAAAATGTGCTCCAGCAGGGGCCTGCCCATCAGCGTCACCATGGGCTTTGGCACCTCTGCGGTCAGCGGGCGCAGCCGTGTTCCGCTGCCCCCGGCCAAAATGATCGCTTTCATATGAAAAACCGTCCTTACCAGAGTTTTTGTTCTAGTATGGACGGCTTTTCGTACAGTTATTCAATGGGCTCCGTTTTTATGCCTTCCAGCCGGACAGATACTCCTTCTGCTCCTCCGTCAGCGTGTCGATTTTCAGGCCCATGGCGGCCAGCTTGACCCGGCCGATCTCATCGTCGATCTCATCGGGCACCACATAGAGCTTCTTCTCCAGCTCCTCCCGGTGCTTCAGCAGCCACTCCAGGCTCAGCGCCTGCACCGCAAAGCTCATATCCATGATCTCTGCCGGATGGCCGTTGCCTGCAGCCAGGTTCACCAGACGGCCTTCGCCCACCACGTTCAGCGTCCGTCCGTCAGGCAGGGTATAGCCCATGATATTATCCCGGCGCAGGGTCTCCTGCACCGCCAGCTTCTTCAGCGCGGCCACATCCACCTCACAGTCAAAGTGGCCGGCGTTGGTCAGCACCGCCTGATCCTTCATCACCGCAAAATGCCTGGGGGTGATAACGTCCTTGCAGCCGGTGACGGTGACAAAAATATCCCCGATTTTTGCCGCCTCGTCCATGGGCATCACCCGGAACCCGTTCATGGTGGCGTCCAGCGCCTTGAAGGGATCGATTTCCGTGACCACCACATCCGCGCCCATGCCTTTGGCCCGCATGGCCACGCCCTTGCCGCACCAGCCGTAGCCGGCCACCACAACGGTTTTGCCCGCCACGATCAGGTTGGTGGTGTCCATAATGGCGGTCCAGACGGACTGTCCGGTGCCGTATTTGTTGTCATAGTAGTGCTTGGCCTTGGCGTCGTTCACCGCCATCATGGCGCAGGGGAGAATCCCCTCCCGCTCCCGGGCCTTCAGGCGGTGGATGCCGGTGGTGGTCTCCTCGCAGCCTCCGAACAGGCAGTCCGCCAGATCGGCCCGCTTGCCGCCCAGCAGGTTGATGAGGTCTCCGCCGTCGTCCACGATCAGATGAGGGTGGCACTCCAGGGTTCTCACCAGCAGCTCCTCATACTCCTCCGGGGTCACGCCGTGGATGCCGTAGGTGTCCACCCCCAGAGAGGCCACAGCCGCCGCCACGTCGTCCTGGGTGGACAGAGGATTGCACCCCGTCAGGTGGACTTCCGCGCCGCCCTTGGCCAGTACCAGGCCCAGATTGGCGGTTTTCGCTTCCAGGTGGACGGAAACGGCCACCCGCAGGCCCTTGAAGGGCTTTTCCCGCTCAAACCGCTCCTCTATGGAGGACAGCGCCGGCATAAAGGAGCGCACCCACTCGATCTTCCGCAGGCCGGATTCGGCCAGCGACATATCCTTGACAATACTCATAAACAGAACTCCTCTTTATTTTCCCTCAAATTTCAATGTGATCCGCTTTCCGTCCTCTCCCAGCTCGGCCTGGGGAAAGACTTCCTGCGCCAGCGGCAGGTACCGCTCCGGCTCTGTCAGCGCAGGGCTGAAGTGCGTCAGCCACAGCCGTCTGGGCTGCGCCCGGCAGGCCAGCATCGCCGCCTCCTGAAAGGTCATATGCTTTTTTTCAGCGGCCTTCTCTGTCTTTTCCGGCTCTCCGTACATTCCCTCGCAGATGAACAGGTCCGCGTCTTTTGCCTGCTCCGCCATGGTCATCAGGGGGCGGGTGTCCGTGCAGTAGGTGACCTTCAGGCCCCTTCTGGGCGCACCAAGCACCTGCTCCGGTCGAAAAGCCTGTCCGTTGAAGATCACGGTCTCTCCCTTTTGCAGGCGCCCCCACAACGTCACAGGAATCCCCGCCGCCTCCGCACGGCTCCGGTCGAAGCGTCCCGCCCGGGGCAGCTCCACGGTGTAGCCACGGCAGGCCATGCTGTGGGCCAGGGGGAAGGAGGTGATGGCATATCCTTTGCGGCTCAGGCGCCGGATGCCCTCTTCCTGCTCCTCGAATTCCAGCGGGAAGGGCAGCTCCGGGGCAATGGTGAGGAACGCCCGCACCGTCCGCTCCAGACCCCTGGGGCCCACCAGAAGCAGGGGCTCTGTCCGCCCGCTGTTGCCGATGGTCAGCAGCAGGCCGGGCAGTCCGCTGATGTGATCGGCGTGGTAATGGGTGAAGCAGATGGTGTCAATGTCCTTAAACCCCAGCTTCTGCTCCTTGATGGCGATCTGAGTTCCCTCCCCGCAGTCGATCAGCAGGCTGCTGCCGTTGCAGCGCACCAGCAGCGCAGTCAGCCACCGATCCGGCAGGGGCATCATCCCGCCGCAGCCCAGCAGGCATACCTCCATCACGGCTTTTCACCTCCCTGAAATTGAACGTTCTAAGATTATCTCACATTTCGTAAAAAAATGCAATCATTTCCATGAACTAAATAACTTTTTTACATAATTTTTATCCAATATACCTTGCTATCAAAATACCACCTGTGATAAAATAATATATTAATAATAATACATGGAGCGTGACACCTTGATTCAGCACATCGGATCCCATATTTTTCACAATGAGTGGGCCCATTGTTCTCCCACCCCATCGGACAAAATTTATTTCTTCCACGGACGCGACGTACTGACGGACGCGGAGGGGCACCTGCCCCGCTATCATCAGGTCATGCACCTGACGATTCCGGAGTTCCGTTACCTGTTCGCCATTGACGATCAGCACTATTTTCTGGCATGGACCGACGAAAAAGTCTCATTGGAAGGATTTTTCTATCATTCTGCCCGGGACCTGCGCCGACAGCGTCCCATGAGAAAGGCACTCTCCGGGTTCACCGCCAACCACCTGAACAGCTGGTACCGGGCCAACCGGTTCTGCGGGCGGTGCGGCTGTGAAATGGTACCCGGCACCGACGAACGGAAAATGGTCTGTCCCCGCTGCGGAACTCCGGTTTATCCACGGCTGAATCCGGCCATCATTGTAGCAGTCACCGACGGAGACCGGCTTCTGATGACCAGGTACAGCCCCCGCTCCGGCCACAGCGTCACCCACTATGTGCTGATTGCCGGCTTTATCGAAATCGGTGAGACCGCCGAGCAGGCGGTGCAGCGGGAGGTTTTGGAGGAAGTGGGCCTCAGGGTGAAGAACATCCGCTACTTCGGCTCCCAGCCCTGGGGCATCGACGGCAACCTGACCCTGGGTTACTCTGCCGAGCTGGACCGGTCCGGCGGAGACCAGGTCCATGTGGACGAGGACGAGCTGTCCGACGGACGCTGGTTTCACCGGAACCAGGTTCCGGTTCCCGACGATGACCTGTCCATCACCAGCGCCATGATCCACCGTTTTGCAGAGGGAGGCGCTCTGTGAAGCGTATGAGCGGCAGCCTTGCGCTGCTGGCGGCGGCGCTGATCTGGGGGATGAGCTTTGTGGCTCAGAGCATCGGCATGGAGGCGGTGGGCCCGTTCACCTTTCAGGGCACCCGCTGCATTCTGGGCGCTATGGTGCTGACGCTGCTCAGTCTGGGCGCTGACCGGGTCAGGAAAGCCCGGGGAGTCCCCCAAAGCAGCACGCCCGGGCGGCGAAAACGCCTTTGGGTCGGCGGACTCTGCTGCGGGCTGGTGCTGTTTGTGGCGGCCAACCTCCAGCAGGTGGGCATTCTGTACACCACAGTGGCAAAATCCGGTTTTATTACCTCTATGTATATCGTGATCGTGCCGATTCTTTCCGTTTTTCTGGGGAAAACTCCGGTGGTGAAGCACTGGCTGTGCGTCGCGTTGGCGGCAGTGGGATTGTACTTCCTCAGCATCAGCGGCGGCTTTGACCCAAATCCCGGGGACGCCATCACCGTGCTGTGTGCGCTGGGCTTTGCCTTCCACATCCTCGTCATCGACCACTTCGCCCCCGGATTGGACGGCGTCAAGCTGAGCTGCATCCAGTTCTGGGTGGCCGGACTGTTGTCCTGTGTGCTCATGGTGCTGCTGGAGCAGCCCACCTGGCAGGGCCTTCAGACGGCCGCACTGCCCATCGCTTATGCGGGCATGATGAGCTGTGCCGGCGGCTACACCCTGCAGATCATCGGCCAGCAGCACGCGGACCCTGTGGTGGCAACGGTGCTGATGAGCCTGGAATCCGTCTTTTCCCTGCTGGGAGGGCTGGTGATTCTCCGCCAGATCCCCACCGGGCGGGAGCTGTTCGGCTGCGCGCTGATGTTCTCCGCAGTGATGCTGTCTCAGCTTCCGGTTGAAGCTTTCTTTCAAAATCAAGTTACTATAAAATCGTAGCAGCCCCTGCCCCGGCAGCCCAATCTCTGCTGCTGACGGACTTGATACAGCGTGTCCGCAAATCACAGATAATTGTTACGATCTGATTCTCCAACAGGCTCCGTTTTTCTCTTGCTTGTTTCCGGAATTTCCCTGTATGTGCCCATTTTGTTTGTCTTTCAATTTGTATTGCATTGTAATCTTAACATTATTGTATTACAAAAAAGTCCTTGTTGCATGCAATTGTGATGCATATGAACATCGAATTCTGTCATACCATAATAGTATCGAAGGGGGGTGAAATATTATGAGGAAATTCAAAATTCCAAATATTCCACCTACAGAATCTAAGAGCATTCGTTTTCCGATTGATATCATCCAGCAGGTCGAGGAAAACATCACCGGAACCAACTGCACCTTCTCCGCTTTTGTCATCGAGGCGGTTCGTATTGCATTGGAAAACCTGAAGGAAGAGCAGAATGCCCTGGATTTAGAGAATAAAGAGGACAGACGATAAACGAACTCCGCCTCCGGTGTGCACAGCGCCGGAGGCGAAAAAAGAAGCTGTTTCGCGAGAAACAGCTTCCTGTCTTTTTCAGGGTGTAATGCTACATTTTTTTCTGAAACACTGTGCCGCAGCTCCGGCAGGTGATGTTGATCTTCCCTTTCACTCTGGGCACCCGCAGCACCGCCCCGCAGCTGGGGCAGCGAAAATACCGGTGCTCCTTGTCCCTCCGCTGGGCTCTGCGCTGGCGCAGGCCGTGGGTCAGGGGTCCGACTTTTTCCATGAACCACGCGTTCTCCCTGCGCCGCCGGTCATAGTTGCGGCTGAGCATACGAAACAGCGACCAGATAATGACCCCATAGGCGACAATGTTCAGAATCTGTGCCGCCAGTGTAATATGGGCCAGGGACAGCACCATGGACACCAGGTACAGCACCAGCCACGCCCCCAGCAGGAACAGGTTCAGCTGGTCCGCACCGTAACGGCCATACATCATCCGGCTAAGAAAATTACGAATCATATGAAAAATCCACCTTTATAGATCGTATTGTGCTTTATGCTTTATCATACCTCATAGAAGAAAGAAAAGCAATCAGGGAAACGTAAACGCTTTGTGAATTTTCTATTGGAAGCATTGGCATCGTGAAACGATGAAAAGACGGCGGGAATACCCCCGATGATACAAAACTCCGGTTTGATTTCCAATGAGACACAGAAACCCCGCCGCATCTGCGGCGGGGTCCTTTTGTGTGAACTCAGTACTCAGCTGTTCATCTGCTTCCGGCGGGACAGGTTCATGGTGCCGTCCTGCATGGAAGCCAGATCGTCCAGGCTCTTGCCGGTGCCGTAGGCAACGCAGGAAATGGCGTCGTCCGCCACACGGGTCTCAATGCCGGTGTGAGACTCGATCAGCTTGTCAAAGCCCCAGACCAGAGAGCCGCCGCCGGTCATCACGATACCGTTGGTGGAGATGTCCGCCACCAGCTCGGGGGGCGTGCGCTCCAGCACGCTGTGAACAGCTTCCAGAATCCGCTGGGTGGGTTCCTCAAAGGCCTCAATCATCTCGGAAGAACTGACAGAGAAGGTGCGGGGCAGGCCGGTCATCAGATCGCGGCCCTTGATCTCCACAGTCTGCTCTTCCTCACGGGGGAACACGCAGCCGATGGAAATCTTCAGCTCCTCAGCGGTGCGCTCACCGATGAGGACGTTGTGCTTGCGGCGAATGTACTTGACCACCGCATCGTTGAACTGGTCGCCCGCCACCTTGATGGAGCAGGACTCAACCACGCCGGACAGGGAGATGACAGCCACATCTGTGGTGCCGCCGCCGATGTCCACCACCATGTGGCCGTCAGGCTTGGCGATGTCGATACCGGCGCCGATGGCGGCAGCGACAGGCTCCTCAATCAGGTAGACCTTGCGGGCACCGGCCTGGATGCCGGCGTCAATGACCGCACGCTCCTCAACCTCGGTGATGCCGGAGGGCACGCAGATGACCAGGCGGGGCTTAAAGAAATGCACGGGAGCCACCTTGCGGATGAACTCCTTCAGCATACGCTCCGTCATATCGTAGTCGGAGATCACGCCCTCGCGCAGAGGACGCATGGCGACAATGTTGCCGGGGGTACGGCCCAGCATATTCTGAGCTTCTGTACCAACCTTCAGCAGCTTGCCGGTGTTTTTATCAATGGCCACAACAGAGGGCTCCTGGAGCACAACGCCCTTGCCCTTGACGTAAACCAGAATAGAAGCAGTACCCAGATCGATACCAATATCCTTTGCAACGCTCATTCTATCCACACTCCTGAAATAAGCTTACTTGTTTATCTGTTTATCCTTACACAGGGTTTGTTTCAATCCCTATACCTGCATCGCAAAATGGGCAGACTTCACCCATGCAATGCCTGTTCATTATTATAGCCGCTCCTCATGGAATTTTCAACGGCCTTAGACAAACTTTTTTGAGAAAATTTACAAATTCCACAGGGGATTTTTGAACGTTCTCACCAGTCCGGAGCGTTTGAATCTTTTCACTGTTTTGTTGATAAAAATACGCTGACCCGGCGGGCGCCGGTCTGAACTGCAGGGGATTTCTCCGTCTTTTCGATATCACATTTGTCTGGCATCGTCCGGACCCTGTTTCTGTCCCGAAGACTCAAACGGGGCCGGATTCTTCCTCCGTTTCCCTGGTTTTTCCTTCTTGAAATCTTCTGTTCATGGGAGTATTGTTATAGTGTCATCAGAGAACAGGGGCTGCAGGGGATTTCTGCCGCCGGTTCCGTTTCTGAATAGCCCCCTCTGCATCTGCCACACTGCCGTGTATCGCCTCCAGGGAACGATCTATTATGAGTTCCTCAAGCTTGATAAAGGAGCATTTTACCTATGAATACGGAGAAAAAAGCCCAACTGAACATGATGCTTTCCCAGCTGACCTCCCTGGCCGAATGGATGGAGGACCTTCGCGGACAGGAGGCGGAACGCAGCGCCGCTCTGCCCAAACGCAGCCCCGAGCGCAAGTCCATCGAAGAGCTTTGCGACGGGCTGGAGGACGCCATGGACAGCCTGGAAGACGCCATTCGCTCTCTGGAAGAATTTGTTTCCCAGTGAATATGCCCCCGCATCACTCTTATTGCAAGATAAGTCGCTTCTGACACTCCGCCTGCTTCCATTCTGCGCCCTTTCAGGCAGCGAAATAGATTGCCCGACTGATGGGATCCGTTTCACTCCCCTGCTGTAGAATCGGAGCTTTTTCAGTCAAATTCAACGAAAAGCCGCAGGGAGTTTTGGAACCCCCCTGCGGCTTTTCCCTGCAAGCGGTTTACAGCACCGGCACCGTCTCGTTCAGTTTCAGCAGCGCGGTGACAATAATCTTGCCGTGGTCAAAGGCCAGGCCATTTTGCTGCAGCAGCTGAATGTCCCGTACGTATCCGGCGGCGGTCTTCATTTCCTTTACTTTCATGTGAGCGCAGATGGTCTCTTCTCCGTTTTTCAGGATCACCTTAAAGCCCTCTCCTGCACGGCGGGTGGAAACTGTAAACCATGCAGCGGCCTGAGCGTCGTCACCGGGCTTTGCCTGGGGCAGCTCATCATCCACCAGCACCATAAAGGCCCGGGTCATGCTCCAGCAGCGGGGGTCCCGCCCCGGGTCGGTGAAAAAGCCCACCGGTACCAGCGGCAGCCCGGACAGGTTTGTTTCCTCTTTCAGTTCCCGTTCTGCAGTGCGCTCCACCGTCTCACCGGGCTCAGTGAAACCGCCGGGCAGCGCCCACTTGCCCAGGAAAGGGTGTCCGCCCCGACGAATCAGCAGCAGCTTCAGCTCATCCTTCTGCTTGGCAAACACCAGCACATCAGCTGTCACAGAGGGATGAGGCCAGTCACCAGGCTTATATGCAGCCAGGAATTCGGCCTCTGTCAGGCCGTTCTTATCGCGCAGTTCCATAGTCGTTTCCTTTCCCATTGATTTGTGGTATAGTCAAGGGGCACGGGGGATGGGTGCGCTGCATAACGCCTCACCATCTCGGCTGCGGTATACAAATACACACCCCCTGCTGTCGCAGATGGCGTGAAACAGTAAGGTATTTGAGCTGCAGCAGGCAGCGCTTTGTCCGTGCTTCCTCGCTGGATGCAAAACCAGACTCCCCTTTTATTCGGTTTGCATTTAACTTGTTCTATTATACCCAATCCTCCCGCAAAAAGCAATAGAAATTTTTGCAGTTTTACTAATCTGTTTTTCAAATCGTGAAGAAAGTGTGAACAACCATGCCGCAGAAAACCGCCTCCCTTCGCCTGTGCAACGGTTTTTCCCTAAAGCTCATCGCGCTGGTCACTATGACCATCGACCACGTCGCAGCTGTACTGATCCGAACTCAATTCTATATGCCCATGCGTTCCATCGGGCGCATTGCATTTCCCATCTACTGCTTTTTGCTGGTAGAAGGCTATTTTCACACCCACAGCACCCGGAATTACCTGGGACGTCTGCTGTTTGTATTTTTCCTGTCGGATATTCCCTTTGATCTGGCCTTTGAAAGGTACTGGCCCTGCCGGGAATCCAACGTCATGCTGACCCTGGCTATCGGCCTGCTGGCGGTGTGCCTGATTGACCGCTGCCGGAGCCGGCTAAAGCCCCAGGAAACCTCGGTTTCCCATCCGGTGCTGTTCTGGCTGCTGACGGTGGGCATCACTTTAGGGGGAATGGCCCTGGCGGATTTTTTCTCAACCGACTACCACGCAGGAGGGGTACTGCTGATCGTCTTGTTTTACCTGCTGCGGGACAAGCCGGTTCTGCTGCTGCTCACTGTACCAGCCACACTGTACTGTTTTTTCGGCACTGTGGAGCTGCCCGGCGTCATCGCCCTGCTGCCCATTTTTCTCTACAACGGAGAGCGCGGCCCCACCCCGGGAGGGAAAGTGGGTCAATGGTTCTTCTACCTGTACTACCCGCTGCACCTGGGCATTATCGCCGCCATCAATTTTGTGGCAAACGGCGCACAGTTTTTGATTCTGGGGCAGCTGGTGGGCTGATACGGAAATCAACAAATCACTTTTATAACTGGTTCAGGGGCGGATTTTCCATCCGCCCCAGTTTTTTCAGCTGTCAGATTGATGCAGGTACAGCGCACCCTTCCCTGCTGCGGCATTCTCACACCCCTCGTTTCATCGTATAACAAGCAGTATTGATTGTGTTGCGACAAATATGGACTGTGCTTCAATCTGTGGCACACAAAGAGGGCCTGCTGCAGTCCGTCTCCCTTCTGCAGCAGGCCCGTTTTTGGTCTGAATTGGTTAATTGCTTGAAACCATACTGCCCAGCGACGCTGCCAGTGCGGTCTTGGGCATGGTCTGAAGGGTGATTTTGCCCGGTCCGGTGACCACGGTGTTGAAGAGGCCTTCGCCGCCGAAGAGCATGTTCTTCGCTCCGCCCTTCACGGTTTCCACATCCAACTTGCAGGTGTTGTCCATCAGCGCCAGATGACCGGTGTCGATGACCATCTTTTCACCGGCGGCCAGCTCATACTCAATGGCAGTGCCGTCAATCTCCAAAAAGACCAGTCCGTTGCCGGAAATCCGCTGCATGATGAAGCCCTCGCCGCCAAACAGCGCCGTGCCCACCTTCCGCTGGAAGGCCACGGAAAGCTCCACGCCGGGAGTAGAGGCCAGATAGGCCGTCTTCTGGCAAATCAGTTCCTTGCCCGGCCCGATTTCCACCGCCATGATGCTGCCGGGGAAGCAGTTGCCGAAGGTGATCATGCCCTCGCCGCCCTTGGCAGTGTAAACGTTCTGGAACATGGATTCGCCTGCAAAGGCCCGGCCGAACATCTTGCCCAGGCCGCCGCCTTTGGTCTCCATTTTCATGTTTTCGCTCATCCAGAGCATTCCGCCGCCCTCACACTTGATGGACTCACCAGACTGGAGGTGAACCTCCACAATGGGCATGGAACCGCCTTTGATCTCGTAACGCATACTCAAGCACCTCTGTTTCTCAGGCGATTGGAATCGCCCTTATTTGCGTTTATTGTACCATTTCCTGATAAATATTGCAATCTGTTTTCAAAAAAACTTTTTCAATTGCTCTCCTTCCGGATCTGTATTGCCCGTGCCCGTACAGACGCTGCCGGACGAGGCAACGGCGCCTCCGATGATAGCGTACCCCAGGTTTACGATCCGGCCCCGGATGCAGTCTTCAAAAAGACAAGAACCTGCTGCGAAAATTTTTCCACAGCAGGTCCTTAAAAATCTGTAAAAAGATTGCTTACTCGCCCTTTTTTGCTCTGATTTCTTTGATCAGAGCGGGAACCACCTCAAACAGGTCGCCTACGATGCCGTAGTCGGCCACGCCAAAGATGGGGGCGGAGGGGTCCTTATTGATGGCGACGATGGTGTCAGAGCCGCTCATGCCCGCCAGATGCTGGATGGCGCCGGAAATGCCCACTGCAATGTAGATTTTCGGTGCAACAGTCTTGCCGGTCTGACCCACCTGATGGGCGTGGGGAATCCAGTCTGCGTCCACAGCGGCCCGGGAAGCGCCTACAACGCCGCCCAGCACCTCAGCCAGTTCCTGCACCAGCTTGAAGTTCTCCGCCGACTTCAGGCCGCGGCCGCCGGAGACGATGATATCCGCCTCTTCCAGATTCACCGCCTCGGCCACTTCCTTCACCCGCTCCACCAGGTGGACACGGATCTTCGCCGGGTCGATGTGGAGGTCCTCCCGGATGACCTCGCCGGTGCGGCTCTCGTCGTAGGCGCGCTTCTTGAACACGCCGGGACGGACGGTGGACATCTGGGGCCGGTGGTCCGGGCAGGCGATGGTGGCCATCAGGTTGCCGCCGAAGGTGGGCCGGGTGGACATCAGCAGCCGGGTCTCCTGGTCAATGTCCAGTCCGGTGCAGTCGGCGGTCAGGCCGGTTTTGACGGTGCACGCCACCCGGGGGCCCAGGTCCCGGCCGTTATTGGTGGCGCCGTACAGCACAATGGAGGGCTCGTACTTGCCAATCAGCTCCACCATGGCATAGGTGGCCGCATCGGTGTTGTAGGTTTTGTACTCCTGGCCTTCCACCAGAATCACCTTGTCTGCGCCGTAGGCGATGGCATCTTTGGCCACGTCCGCCACGTTATCACCCAGGACAACGGCAACCAGTTCCTCGCCCAGCTTGTCCGCCATGGCGCGGCCGGGGTTCAGCAGCTCATACCCGACGTTTTTGGCCTTGCCCTCGTCGGTCTCAATGAATACCCAAAGATTCTTCGACATTTTGTGCCCTCCTCAGAGCCTGTATAATATCTCGGCGTGTACGGATTGGCGAGGGGATTTTTCGCCAATCAAGGCGCTTTCCCGCAGGAATCCTGACGGATTTCAAGGGAAAGCAACGCAGAGTGGCGGAACAATCCGCCGTCAAGTCGTGTGCGATGAGATGTTAGGCAGGCTCTCAAAGCAGCTTTGCAGCGGACATCAGATCCACCAGCTTCTTTGCGGCCTCAGGGCCTTCCACGCCCTCGATCTTTCTTCCGTTTTTCTCCCGCACCGGGGTGTAGGTCTTCTGGACCTTGGTGGGAGAGCCTGCCAGGCCGCGCTCCTCGGGCGCCACCACAACTTCAGCGGAGGTCAGCTCCTGGATCACCGCGTTCTTGGCAGCGCGCTGGGTCTGGAAGCTGGGATAGCGCAGGTCGTAAGGGGTTTTGTTCATGGTAATCACGCAGGGCAGCTTTGCGGCGTAGAAGTCATAGCCCTCGTCGCTCTCCCGCTTGCATTTCACGGTCTCGCCGTCCTGCTGCAGCTCTGCCTCCACGGCGTAGGAGATCAGCGCCCGGTCCAGGTGCTGGGAAATCTCCGGTCCCACCTGTCCGGTATCTCCGTCAATGGCCTGCTTGCCGCACAGGATGCAGTCAAAGGCCCGGTCGTTCTTCTTCTCCAGCACCTTGATGGCGGTGGAGATGATCTTGGAGGTGGCCAGGGTGTCGGAACCGCCGAACACCCGGTCGGTGATCAGATAGGCCTCGTCGGCACCGGCAGCCAGGCACTCCCGCAGTGCGTTCTTGGCGGCGGGCAGACCCATGGACAGCACCGTCACCTTGCCGCCGGTCTGGTCCTTCAGCCGCAGGGCGGTCTCCAGGGCGTAGGTGTCAAAGGTGTTGACGATGGCGGGCACGCCTTCCCGGATCAGGGTGTGTTTGATGGGGTCAATCTTGATCTGGTTGGTGTCGGGCACCTGCTTGACGCAGACCAGAATGTTCAGCGCCTTGCCGGACAGCACCTTTTTGGGGGCCTCGGCAGGCTTGGCAGCGGGGGCCTTGGGGGCCTCCGCCTTCTTAGGGTTTGCGGCGGGTGCGGCCTTCTTCGTGCCGTTGTCGGTGTACTTTTTCTTCATCTGGCCGGCGATCACGCCCCGCTGCACCTGGTTGGTGCCCTCGTAGATCTGGAGAATCTTCGCGTCGCGGAAAATCTTCTCCATGGGGTAGTCCTTCATGTAGCCGTAACCGCCCATGACCTGCAATCCGTCCACCACGTTGGCCATGCCCGCATCGGTGCCGGCGGTCTTGGCAATGGAGGCCTCCAGGGTGAAGGGCAGCTCTGCGTCCATCAGCTCGGCGGCGTGGAGGTACATCTGACGGCCGGTCTGGGTGCGGATCTCCATATCCGCCAGCATCTGCTCCACCGCCTGCAGGTTGGCCACGGGAGCGCCGAACTGCTTGCGCTGCTTGGCGTAAACCGTAGCGATTTCACAGGCCCGCTGGGCGATGCCCACACCGAAGGCGCCGACGCCGGCGCGGCTGTGGTCCAGGGTCTCCAGAATGATCTTGAAGCCCCGGTTCTTCTTGCCCAGCATATGAGACTTGGGCACCCGTACGTTGTCAAAGATGACCTCAGAGGTGCAGCTCAGCCGCATGCCCATCTTGTCTTCTTCCTTGCCGATGCTGACGCCGGGCCGGTCCCGTTCCACCATAAAGGCGGTCAGACCCAGCACGCCGGCCTTGGGACGGGTGGAGGCCAGCACGGTATAGATGCCCGCAATGGGGCCGTTGGAGATGAAGCACTTGGTGCCGTTGATGATGTAGTCATCGCCATCCTCTACAGCGGTGGTGCGGACGCCGCCTGCGTCAGAACCGGCGTCCGGCTCCGTCAGGCAAAAAGCCGCCCACTTCTTCTCCAGCATGGTCTTGAACCAGTATGCCTGCTGCTCGTGCGTGCCGGAAAGCAGCACCGGATAGGAGGCCAGGCAGTTGCCGATGAGGGTCGTGCCCACACCGATGTCGCCCCGGGCCACCTCCTCAGCGATGGCGAAGGTCTGCACGTTGGTCAGCCCGGGGCCGCCGAACTCCGCAGGCACGCACAGGGCGTTCAGGCCCATGCCAATGGCCTTATCCAGCAGCTCCTCCAGACCTTCGTTGTTGTTTTTTTCAATATCCCCCACGTTGGGGATGATTTCCTTATCCACAAAGTCCCGAACCAGCTCGAGAATTTCTCTGGTATCTGCATCAAAAATCATGAATCCGCGCTCTCCTTTTCATATAGAGTCAGCGTCATTATATCATTCCCCAGATGGAATATCAATCATTTTCACAGTTTTTTCAAAAATAGCCCCCAGTTTTCTGTTTGGCGGCTCGTTTTGACAATTTTTTCACAAAAAAGCTCTGTGCAGCCGTACACCGCACAGAGCCTCGCAATCGTGAGAAATATAAGGATTCTTTCCATCCCTCAGATCAGGCCCATGCGCTCCAGCTCATGGGCTATGCCGTTGTCAGAGCAGCTCTCGCACACCACGTCGGCGTGTTTCTTCACGCTGTCCGCTGCGTTGCCCATGGCCACAGCGGTGCCCGCCACGTCCAGCATGGGCAGGTCGTTGCCGGAATCGCCAAAGGCAATGGCGTCCTCCAGTCCCACGCCATAATGCTCGCAGATCTGGCGGACTGCAATGCCTTTGTCCACGCCTTTCTGCATGGTCTCGCCGTTGATGCGGGGCTGATCCGGCACCATGTTATCCTGCAGAACGGTCTCAAACCGGTCGCCCAGCTCGTTGATGGCCGCCACCACGGACTCCTCCTGGTCACCAATGAAGCAAATCTTATAAACCGGCTGATCCTTAAAATCAGACAGCGGCATCATGCCCAGACCTTCCAGCAGCTGTACCATCATGCGGCGCATCTCACTGTTGGCAGTGGACAGATTTTTCTGCCATTTGCCCAGATGCTTCTGCACGTCCGCATAGGTGCCCTGGTCTGTCTCCAGCATATAGCTGACATCGTATTTCTGGAAGGTTTTCAGCGCGTGATCCAGCAGCTCCTGGGGCATTTTCTTATCCTCCAGCACCTCTCCGTCGGCAATGATGTGGCCGCCGGCGCTGGCAATGATGCCGTCAAACCCGATGCTGAGCACAAAGGGCTGGATGCTGGGCACGTTGCGTCCGGTAGAAATAAAAATTTTATGTCCGTTTTTCTGTGCGCGGTGCAGCGCATCAATGGTGATATCTGAGACCTTTTCACCCGGTTCACACAGAGTTCCGTCAATATCCAGAAAAAGAATCTTCATTCTCATGCTCCTCCCGACAATCAGATTTCATTCCTTCTGATTCGCTGTGTTAATCATAGTCGATTTCGGCGGAATATGCAAGTCTTTTCCCCACTGCCTGCCGCTAATAAATCAGCGCCAAGCGCCCTGCTGTCCTCTGTTCATAGATTATTGATATTTTCGTTTCAATTTGTTGATTTTTTCTTTCAAAATCTATGTTATCTTACAGTTGTGCAGAGCAATATATCTTTTCTCCTTTCTTTTCTCTTTTTCTTTCAAACCGAAAAGCCGCCGGGTCTCTTCCGGCGGCTTTTCTCTGTTTGGGGCAAGAATTTATTCCGTTTTTTCTTTACGCATCACAGACACACACGCCGCTGCAAACAGCACGGCGGCGGCAGCTGTAAGCAGCCAGACCGCGGCAGCGCTGGTCAGCAGAAGGGACAGCCCTTCTCGCAGCGTGAGTACGCCAAACACAGCAAAAATAAGGAATGCCGCCGTATTCAGAATCCCCTCCGGGGCATTGCTTTTCAGCAGATAACCCAGCAGCATTCCGATGACATCCGCTGCAAACAATCCGATGGAGCACGCTGCCCACACCAGCAGAGCGTTGGAAAGCCCCGCATTGGCCGCAAAGGTGATTGCAGTCAGCTGGGTCTTGTCCCCCAGCTCAGCCAGAAAAAAGCTGCCAAATACCGCAAAGATCGGGGACTTATTTTCCCGTTTTCCTTCGGTTTCCTCTTCCTCATCCTCTCCCCGCAGCGTTGACCAGGCGAAATAGAAAAAAGCCAGCGCCGCCGCCAATTTGATCAGCCAAGGGGCAATAATACTGCTGACAAATGCCCCGGCTCCCACCGCCAGAGCGTTCAATACCAGAATGGCAGCGCCGGCACCGATGACGATATCCCGCACTTTGTAGCGAGCCGTCATGGCGATCATCATCAGCTGAGTCTTGTCCCCCATTTCCGCAATGAAAACGGTCAGCAAAATCTGGAAAAATAAAGCAGTCATCAAAAGAATTCCTCTGTTTGTCACGCTGTTTCTGGCGTTTTATGGTATCATAAGTCAGAAAAAAGCTCATCACTTTCGTGATGAGCTTTGTGTTAGCGCTACCTATCTTCCCGGCCCGTCTCCAGGCAAGTATTGTCGGCAGAAGTGAGCTTAACTGCTGTGTTCGGAATGGGAACAGGTGGACCCTCACCCTAATCAGCACTAACTTGTTTTTCAACGCTACTCATTGTAGCACTCCGGTCCCGGTTTGTCAACCGTTTTCCAAAGTTTTGTGGTGACCCGTACCGGATTCGAACCGATGTTAAAGGCGTGAGAGGCCTCTGTCTTAACCACTTGACCAACGGGCCAAATATGCGCCATCGGGGACTCGAACCCAGGGCCCACTGATTAAGAGTCAGTTGCTCTACCAACTGAGCTAATGGCGCATCTGTTTCAACTGCACCCTCAAAACTGAACAAGCCTCGATTTACAAATCTCGTAA
>CAMNOL010000002.1 GCA_946546815.1 uncultured Oscillospiraceae bacterium | reverse complement strand
CTGAATGGGCTCCACTGTCAGCATTTTAGGCATATCGGACTTGCCGGAGGGGTCGCCGACCATGCCGGTGCCGCCGCCCAGCAGGGCGATGGGGCGGTTGCCGGCCTTCTGCAGGCGGCGCATCAGGCACAGCGCCATGAAATGTCCCACATGCAGAGAGTCGGCGGTGGGGTCAAAGCCGATGTAGAAGGTGGCCTTGCCGTTGTTGAGCATTTCACGGACTTTCTCTTCGTCGGTGACCTGAGCGATCAGGCCTCTGGCCTGAAGTTCTTCATAAATTCCCATTGTTTTGTCTCCTATCAAATTGATTTTTGGTTCTGACAGGAGGCAGCGCTCAAAAAAGCCCCCTGTCCGAAAACGGACAGAGGGCGCAAACTGTTTACGCGGTACCACCTCTGATGCGTCGGCTCCTCGCGGAGCGAACCTCAGGGAGTCAGGGACTCCGGCGGGATAACGGCCGCAACCCGGCTGCGCCTACTCGGTGTTCCTTTCAGGCAGCTGCTCAGGAGTGTATTCACAAAGACCGTCTGCTTCCTTGCACCAACCGGAAGCTCTCTGAGAGACCGCTTGCTTTGTTACTCTTCTCCGTCCTCGCATTTGTTTCACTGAACCTTATCATAAAGAAAAGGGGAAAAAAAGTCAAGCACCTTTTTTCAGCAGTTCCTCTGTCAGCCGCGGACCGCTCCGATACGCCTCGGACTCCCGCAGCAGCTCCCCGGCGCTCTCCAATGTGGCCGCGGTCACCACGCTGCCGCCGGTGAGCCTTGCCAGCTCCTCCTTCCGGCGCTCCACGGAAAGCCGCTCCACCACAGTGAAGGTGCGGCCGTCCTTCTCCCCTTTTTCCACGGAAAAGTGAGCGTCTGCCATCGCCGCAATCTGGGGAAGGTGGGTGACGGTGAGCACCTGCTTGCGGCGGGCCACATCCGCCATTTTTCTGGCAACCTTAGAGGCCGCCCGGCCCGACACGCCGGTGTCCACCTCGTCAAAGACCAGGGTGGTGATCAGCTCGTTTTCTGCCAGCACGTTTTTCAGCGCCAGCATGATGCGGGCCAGCTCACCGCCGGAAGCGATCTTGTGGATGGGCTTCAGTGCTTCGCCCACGTTGGCGGACATCAGGAACTGCACATCGTCCATTCCCGTCTCATCCATATGAAAGGCCCCGGGCTTGGGGGCAAACTCTACATGGAACCGCACCTTGGGCATATCCAGATCAGACAGCTCCTTCTGGATCCGGGTTTCCAAAGATCTGGCGCACTGCTTGCGCAGCTGAGACAGCTTCTTGCCCCGTGCGGCGGCCTCCCGCAGCGCGCCCACCAGCATTTGGGTCAGCTGCTCAATCCGGTCGCTGGAGCACTGGATCTCCTCCAGCTCCGCCTTGCACTTTGCCAGATAGTCCAGCATCTCCTCCACCGTGGAGCCGTACTTCTTTCGCAGACGGTAGATCAGGTCAAGGCGGCTTTCCAGCTGATCCAGCTCGTCGGGAGTGACGTCCAGCCCCTCCCGCTTGTCCTGTACCCGCTCCGCAACATCGGACAGCAGAAAGCGCAGTTCTGTCAGCTTGTCCCCCAGCTCTCCCAGCTCGTCGCTGTACTGTCCGCCGTGGGCCAACGCCGACTCCGCCTGCTCCACCATGGAGATAGCGCCGTCCGTCTCCTCCGTTCCGTAAAGAGAAACAAAGGCCGTTTCAATGGATGCCATCAGTTTGCCCGCGTTGCGCAGCAGCGTTCTGCGCTCCGCCAGCTCCTCGTCCTCGCCGGGATGCAGATTGGCCCGTTCCAGCTCCTCGATCTGATAAGTCAGAGCATCGATGCGTCTGGCCTTCTCTGCCTCGTCCATTCTCAGACCGTTGATCTGATGCTTCAGTGCCGCGGCTTTTCGGAACGCCTGGGAATAATCTGCCGCTGCCGCCTCCAGTTCCCCATACTTGTCCAGATAGGTCAGATGGCAGGCAGGATCCAACAGCTGCTGTCCGTCGTGCTGGCCGTGGATGTTCAGAAGCTGGCGTCCAAGCTCCCGCAGCTGGGCCAGGGTAATGGGTCGGCCGTTCAGGCGGCAGAGGTTCTTTCCGTCCCTGCGGATCTCCCGCTGGAGCAGCAGCGCGCCGTCTTCGTCAGGGCCCATGCCGTTATCCTGAAACCAGTCCAGCGCAGGCACATCCTGAAAGCTTGCGCTGACCAGCGCGGATTTTGCCCCTGTGCGGATCAGGTCACGCGAAGTCCGGCCGCCCAACACCGCTCCGATGGCATCCACCACAATGGATTTGCCTGCACCGGTTTCACCGGTCAGCACATTGAAGCCCTGGTCAAACTGAATATCTGCCGACTCAATGACCGCAATATTCTCGATATGAAGCAGAGACAGCATCCCTATCACCTCACAAAAAAACGAACAGCAGTTCTCTGAAACCTTTGTTTCATAGTACCACTGTTCGATGGCTTTGTCAATATCAACTTGATTTTTTTAGAACTGTCGTTTGATTACTTCATCATAGCCTGCAGATCATCGCAGAAGTTTTCAGCATCCTGATTGGTGCGCATGATGAGAATGGCGGTGTCGTCTCCCGCCAGCGAGCCCACCATGTCGGGAAGATCCATGCCGTCCAGCGCCGCCGCCGCCGCGTTGGCGAGGCCAGGCATTGTCTTCAGCACCACCAGGTTCTGAGCGTGATCGAAGGAGGTCACACCCTCCCGAAAAATTGTCAGCAATCTGCCGGAGAGGTCGCTGCGCTTGTTCTGCCGGGAGCTGGCGTACCGATAGGTTCCGCTGCGGGTCAGCTCTTTGACCAGACGCAGCTCTTTGATATCCCGGGAGATCGTCGCCTGGGTGCAGCGGATTCCCCGTTTCTGCAGCGCCAGCAGCAGCTGTTCCTGCGTTTCAATTTCCTCATTCCGGACGATTTCCAGAATTGCCATCTGCCTCTTTTCTTTCATTTCCCTCTCCTGATTACTTTCTTCCCAGCTTATGATTCAGAATATCGTAAAAGCTCCTGCCCGTCAGCTTGACCAGATTGATTCTGTGGCGGGAGCAGCGCAGCTCCACCGTGTCGCCCCCCGTCAGCCGGAAGGAGCGGCCTCCGTCTGCAGACAGATAGGCGCTCTTGTGGGACAGCTGTCCCACCTTCACATCAACCACCCGATCCTTGCCCAGCACAATGGATTTGGTCAGCAGGTCGTGGGGGCAGATGGGCGTGACGATGATGTTTTCTGCTGACGGTTCCACGATGGGGCCGCCTGCGGACATGGAATAGGCTGTGGAGCCGGTGGGAGTGCTGACGATGACGCCGTCTCCGGAAAACTCCATGATGACGTCTTTGTCGCCGTAGACCGTCATGTCAATGACCCGGGCGATGGCGCCGTTGGAGATTACCACATCATTCAACGCGGAGTCGTGGAAAATGCACCGCTCTCCCCGCAGCACCCGCATATCCAGCATCATGCGGGGTTCCAACGTATACTCGCCCTTGGGCAGACGGCTCAGCAGAGACAGCTCCCCCACCTCCAGCTCCGCCATAAAGCCCACGCTGCCCATATTGACGCCCAGCACCGGAATATTGTAAGTACGGGCCATGCGGGCAGAGTGAAGAAGGGTGCCGTCGCCGCCGAAACAGATCAGCATATCTGCATTCTTGATCTCTGTATGGATGTCCTTTAAATGCAGCCCTTTGGGAAACTCCATGGAGTGATCCAGCCGAAACGGCAGGCACATGCAGGTCTCCACGCCGTTATCCTGCAGAATTCGTTCTGCCTCCCGGACTGCTGCCAGGTTTTTGTCCCGGTAGGGGTTGGGACTGAGCACAATTTTCATGTCATTCTCTCCAATGTCTGATGAGATGCCCGGACCAGCTCTGCCAGATCCGGAATTCGGTCCTCTCCCGGCTCGGCAGCCAGCCAGCCCAGATATTCAATGTTGCCCTCTGGCCCTCGGATAGGGGAAAAGGTAATCCCTCTGACGGTAAAACGGCTCTCATGGGCCTGTGTCAAAAACTGCCTCAGCACCCGAAGATGAACCGCCGGGTCCCGTACCACGCCGTTTTTCCCCACATTGCCCCTGCCCGCCTCAAACTGAGGCTTAATGAGGCACACCAGCTGGCTCTGCTCCGACATCAGCTGCCGCAGCACAGGCAGGATCAGTCCCAGCGAAATAAAAGAGACGTCAACGGATACAAAGTCCAGTGCCTCGGGAATCTGTTCTCCGGTGAGATAGCGTGCGTTGGTGTGTTCCAGATTCACCACCCGACTGTCCTCCCGCAGCTTCTGAGCGAGCTGACCGCAGCCCACGTCTACCGCGTAGACCTTCCGGGCGCCGCTCTGCAGCATACAATCCGTGAAACCGCCGGTGGAGGCGCCGCAGTCCATGGCGGTCACACCGTCCAGGGAAATGGGCCAGGTATTCAGGGCTTTTTCCAGCTTTAACCCGCCCCGGCTCACGTACTGCAGCGTTTTTCCGCGAACCTCGATCTGAGCGGTCTCTGCAATCCCGGCGCCGGACTTGGTGACAGACTTTCCGTCCACAAAGACCTGTCCGCCGGAAATCATGGCCTGCGCCTTCTGCCGGCTCTCTGCCAGTCCCAGCTCCGTCATCCGAACATCAAGACGTTTTTTACTCATTACAACTCCAAATCAGAACTATTTACAGCATATTCTTTCCAATTTCAGCAATCTGCTCTGGGGTCAGTCCCAGCAGCTTCCGCAGCTGCTCCACAGAACCATGGGGAATAAAATGGTCTCCGCAGTTCAGCAGCGTGCATTTCTTCACCGGCACCCCGCGCTCCATCAGCGCTGCCGTGAGGACCATTCCCGCACAGCCCTGACGGATGACCTCTTCCGCCACCAGCAGCCGGCCGGTCTTGCGGACAGACTCAATGACCGGCATCGGGTCAACCGGATGTACCCGGTTCAGCTTGATCACTTCTGCAGAGACGCCGGATTCCTCCAGCAGCTTTGCCGCTTTCAGCACGGAACCGGTGAGAATTCCATGGGTGACAATGGTCAGGTCTGCGCCCTCTCTCAGCACGGAAGCGGGCATCCGTCCGCAGTCTGCGGAGTAGCCGTTCTCCCCGCCCCGGGGGTATCGCACAGACACCGGACCGTGGCACTCCTCCACCGCCCAGCGAAGCATGGTTCGCAACTCGGCAAAGCTGGCCGGAGCCAGCACCGTCATTCCGGGTACTGTGGACAGAAACGCCAGATCAAACACGCCCTGATGGGTTTCACCGTCCGCTCCCACCAGTCCGGCGCGGTCGACGCCAAAAACTGCATGGAGCCTGCACAGTGCCACATCGTGAATCAGCATATCATAGCCCCGCTGCAGAAACGTGGAATAAACAGCAAACACCGGCACGGCTCCCTGCTTCGCCATGCCGCCGCACATGGCCACTGCGTGGCCCTCGGCGATGCCCACATCAAAGCAGCGGTCCGGATGAGCGCTGGCAAAACCATCCAATCCGGTTCCCGGCTGCATGGCGGCGGTGACCGCACAGATTCGTTTGTCCTGATCTGCCAGCTCCGTCAGTGTCTGCCCGAACACCTCGGAAAAGTCCGTTTCCGGCTCTTTCAGTGGCTGCCCGGTTTGGGGATCAAAAGGAGAGACTCCGTGGTAACGGTGGGGCTTTTTCTCTGCCGGAGCAAATCCCTTTCCCTTTTTTGTGCGTACATGGACAATCACGGGACCTTCCATTTCCTTTGCCCAATGGAGGATCCGGGTCAGTTCGGACAGATCATGACCGTCCACAGGACCGAGATAGGAAAATCCCATGTCCTCGAACATACTGCTGGGGAGCAGTGCGCCCTTGACCACTTTTTTTACCCGGACAGAGGCGTCAAACAGCCGCTTTCCACCGGGGATTTTTTTTGCAGTCTCCCGATAAAACTGCTTCAGGGTGAGGTACTGGGGACGCAGATGGTGGCGCTCCAGCAGCTTTGCCATGCCGCCCACATTTTTGCGGATGGACATGCCGTTGTCGTTGATGATCACCACCAGGTTTTCTCCGCTCTGGCCAGCGTTGCAAAGGCCCTCATAGGCAAGTCCGCCCGTCAGCGCGCCGTCACCGATGACGGCGACCACATCATAATCCTGGTTCAGCTGCGTTCTGGCACGGGCCATGCCCAGGGCTACAGAGACAGAGTTGGAGGCGTGACCAGCCACAAAGGCGTCATGATCGCTTTCGTTGGGCTTCGGAAAGCCGGACAGTCCGCCGAACTTTCGCAGCGTATCCATGAGGTCCGCCCGTCCGGTGAGCATTTTGTGGCAGTAGCACTGATGTCCCACGTCAAAGACCAGCCGGTCTGTTGCGGTGTCATAGACCCGGTGCAGCGCCACCGTCAGCTCCACCACGCCCAGATTGGAGGCCAGGTGGCCGCCGGTTCTGGACACATCCTGAATCAGATCCTCACGAAGCTTCTGACACAGGAGAACGCCCTCTTCATCACTCAGTTCTGCCCAATTGATTTTAGTGTTTTCTGTTGGATGCATATTCCAAACCTCATATCTATATCTGATCGATCAATTGGCAAGTCAATGAAAGATCTTTTTGTTATTTGAGCTGGGTCACCGCAAACACAACACTGACCAGCAGCCCCAGCATGGAACCGAAAAAGACCTGCAGCGGTGTGTGGCCCAGCAAAACTTTCACCTGCAGGCCAATCAGCTCCGGGGTCAGATCATCCCAGTTCTGCAGGATCAGATTGATGACCTTAGCCTGCTCGCCGGACTGCCGGCGCACGTTGCAGGCATCGTACATCACGACAATTGCGACCACCGCCGCAACCGCGAACATTCCGGAATCAAAACCGTACAGAAACCCTACGGTCATGGCGCAGCAGGTCACCAGCGCCGAGTGGGAGCTTGGCATTCCGCCGCTGGCAAGCACCTGGGCGAGGGTGATTCTGCCTTCTGTGATCAGCTGGATGATTCCCTTTGCCATCTGTGCCAAAAACCAGCTTAAAATGCTCAACAGCAAAATAACATTGCCGTATCTCAAATCGTTTCCTCCTTCCCAAGAGAAGTGAGTGTGTTCCTCCGAGATCTGTTCAGTTCTTTCTGCCCGCCAGATAGTCCGCCAGCTCGTTCAGAAATGCAGTGTCCGGGAAAACGTCCTGAATGGCAGATTTGGCGTGGGCAGTTTTTTCTTCTACGACACGCTGGCACTCCTCCAGCCCCAGATGGGAAACAAAGGTGGATTTGCAGCTCTCCGCATCGTTGCCCACCGGCTTGCCCATATCCTCCTCTGTGCTGGTCACGTTCAGCATATCGTCCCGGATCTGGAAAGCCAGGCCGATGTCTGCCGCGTACTGGGCGGCCGCTCTCGCCTGAGTGCTCTCAGCGGTTTTTCCCGCCGCCAGCACACCCATGACGCAGGCAGCGCGCAGCAGGCAGCCGGTTTTCAGCGCGTTCATGTGAGAAATCTCCTCCAGAGAGAGGCTCCGATCCTCCCCTTCCATATCCAGCTGCTGACCGCCGCACATACCGTCCTGACCGGCGGCATTTGCCAGCTCCAGCGCCGCTGCCGAGCGGATCTCAGCGGGAAGCTCCGCGCTGAGAATGCTCTGGAAGGCCGCGCACTGCAGCGCATCACCGGCCAGAGTTGCGGTACACTCCCCATAAACCTTGTGGTTGGTGGGCCGTCCACGGCGCAGATCGTCATTGTCCATGCAGGGCAGGTCGTCATGAATCAGCGAATAGGTGTGCAGCATCTCCACCGCACAGGCAACGGGCATCGCCTGTGCCGGAACGCCGCCGGCGGCCTGACAGAAGCTCAGCGTCAGCACCGGGCGGATGCGCTTGCCCCCGGCCAGCAGGCTGTACCGCATGGAATCCAGCAGTTTTTTCTGGGGCAGGTTTTCTGTAAAATATTCGTTCAGCGCAGCTTCAATCTGGCTCTGGCGCTGTGTCAGCTCTTCTCTGAATTCCATATTATTCCTCCATGGGCTGGGCCACAGGTGCTCCGTCTGCCCCTTTTGTCAGCTTCCAGACCTTCTGTTCCGCGGTATCCAGCTGTTTTCCGCAGGCGGCAGCCAGCTTCGTCCCCTCCTCAAACAGAGTCATGGACTCCTCCAGAGAGACCTCTCCCTGTTCCAGTCTGGCGACGATTTCTTCCAGCCGGAGCATGGATTCCTCGAATGATTTCTTTTTCGCAGCCATAGTTACTCCTTTATTTCGTTCACAGTACAGATGAGCGTACCGTCTGAGAACCGGACGTGAAGCTGGTCAAACAGCTCTGCCTGTCTGACAGAGGACACGATCTTCCCCTCTTTTTCCACCACGGCATAGCCCCTGGCCAGAACCTTCAGCGGGCTCATGGCATCCAGTCCAGCGGTCAGCGCGGCAAACCGCTGACGCTGTGCATACAGCGTTCGCTCCACCGCAGCATTCATCCGCTGAGTGGTATAATCCAGCGCCATGCGCTTGTCGTTCACCGGCGCCATGGGATCCGTCAGCACCCGGGAGCGGGCGCAGCGTTCCATCCTGACGCGGAACTGGTGGATCCGGGCCAGCTGATTCTGGTTCAGCCGCTCCTGCAGGCTCTTCAGAGCGCCGTACACGTCGTTCTGATCCGGCACGGCCAGCTCCGCCGCGTTGGAGGGCGTTGCCGCCCGGAGATCCGCCACATAATCGGAAATGGTCACATCCGGTTCGTGCCCCACAGCAGAGATCACCGGGATCTCCGAGGCGTAAATGGCCCGAGCCACCCGTTCATCGTTGAACGCCCAAAGATCCTCCATGCTGCCGCCGCCACGGCCTACGATCAGCACATCCGCTACCCTCCAGCGGTTTGCATAGGCGATGGCCCCGGCAATCTCCGGCGGCGCCTCCGCCCCCTGCACCCGCACGGGCAGCAGCTTTACCTGTGTCATGGGCCAGCGGGCCTTGAGGATCCGCAGCATATCGTGAACCGCCGCTCCGGCAGAGCTGGTGATGATGCCCACCGTCTCCGGAGTTCTTGGAATGGGCTTTTTGTGGGCCGGATCAAACAGCCCTTCCCCCCCAAGCTTCGCTTTCAGCTGCTCAAAGGCGATGTACAGCTCGCCCACTCCGTCAGGTGTCATGGCATCCACATAGAGCTGATAGCCTCCGTCCCGGGGAAACACGGTGATGCGCCCGAAGGCGATGACCTTCATGCCGTTTTCCGGGCGAAAGCGCAGCCGGGAAGCAGCGCTGCGAAACATGACGCACCGCAGCGCCCCCTGCTCATCCTTCAGGGAGAAATAATGATGACCGGAGGGGTATTTTTTGTAGTTGGAAATCTCGCCCCGGACATAGATGCGGTTCAGGGCGCTGTCGCCGTCCAGCAAACCCTTGATATAGGTGTTCACCTGGGTGACGGTGTAGATGTTCTGTTGAGATGCTGTCATTGTCACATTCCATTCCGCAGTCTGCGGTCCGTGAGAATGGCAACGCCCATGGCGTTGTCAGTGGAAAAAGCCGGCTGGGCAAATACGGCTTGTGTCATCCGCCGCCGCAGCAGGCTGTTGGACGCCACGCCCCCGGAGCACAGCACCGGAAGTCCGGGATACTTCTCGTGAGCGGCATCGGTGGCCCGGACAATGGCGGAAGCCAGCGTGTTCAGCGTAAACTTTGCTACATCCTCCGGGGCGGTCCCCCTCTCAATCAGCTGCTGCACCTTGTTTTCCATGCCGGAAAGAGAAAACTGCAGCCCATTCAGCTTCACTTTGAAGCGTTCGCTGCTGTCAGACCGGGCTGCCAGCGCGTCCAGAGCCTTGCCCGCAGGGAAGTTCAAATGCAGCTTCTGTCCGGTGCGGTCAATGAGCTGACCGGCGGAAATGTCCGTGGTGCCGCCGATGCACCGGGCGGTCACATTGCTGCCCTCCGGAGTGACCAGAAGCAGCTCCGTGGTGCCGCCGGAGAGGTGCCAGGCCAGCATGGGCTGATCCATCAGCTCCAGATGCCCGGCAGACCAGCAGGCGGCAGCGATGTGCCCCTGCTGATGAGAAAAAGCAAAAAAAGGCACGCCCAGCGTACAGGCGACAACCTGCCCCTGAGAGGCACCGGCAAGAAAACAGGGCATATAGGAGCCCTCTACTGCCCGGGGGCGGGTGCTGGCTCCAACGGCCTCGATGTCCGTCAGCCAGCCGGATTCCTCCAGCAGGGCAAACCGCTCCGGCAGCCGCCTGACGTGCTGAAACAGTGCATCGCTCTGGCGCAGACCCAGCTCTCCCTCTTTGACGGTGAGCAGGCGGCTTTCGTTGCGGCCGGTTCCATCCGGACGGTACACAGCGGCGGAGGTTGTGTAGTTGCTGGTGTCAACCCCCAGACAGCTCATTTCTGAACCTCGTTGCGAACAAACGAACCCAGAATACCGTTGAGGAAGGAGACCACCTTCTGATCCTCGTAGCGTTTTGCCAGTTCTACCGCCGCACTGATGGCAGCGTTGTCGGGCACCTCCGGCAGATACAGCACCTCAAACATGGCGACCCGCAGAATCGCTGCCGCCACCTTGGGAATCCGGCGCAGGCGCCAGCCGACGGCATATTGTTCAATATACTGGTCCAGCTCTGCCCGGTGCTCGCTGACACCGGTGACCACCGTCCGAATGTAGGCAAGCTGGGGTTCCTCCGGGTACTCCTCGTACATGGGCTCGTCCTTCGCAAGGGCCGCAAAATTCTCTTCTGTCAGCTGGTCCGCCAGCAGCTCCTCTGCACTCAGCTTCGCAAAATCCAGCTCGTAAAGCAGATGAACCGCAATCTCTCGTGCGACAATTCTTGTCATAAACTCTGTTCCTCCGTGAACACGATTTGGTGCCATTCTCTATTCCGCGTTCCAGGGGCAGCGCCCCAGCATACATCGTACAATGGCTGATTCCTTTCCCGATCAGAAAGTCGAATCAATCTGAAAAAATATACAGGCTTGCACCTGCGAATCAACGGCATAGCATTTGATTCAGTAGTTGTTATTATACCGCATACCACTGAAAAATGGAACCTCTTTTTCTGTTCCGGCAGAAAAAAAGACAGGCACCGGAGTGCCTGCTTTTGTCATTGAGATACATATTCCGCTTTTGATCCCGCCCTCCGGCAGGATTTGTCCGGAAACGGTCATGCTACAAATTCGGACCGGGGACCTCAGTTTCTGCGCCCGGTTTCCATTTTCTGTTCCTTTCCCTGCTCTTACGCCGCCGCCTGGATCACTTTTACGCTGCCTGCGGAAAAATCTGTTTCGCCGCAGACAATGTCCGTCACCCGGGCAACGTCACTGGCCGTCAGATCACCGTGGGGACTTGCCACCACCACGCTGACGCTGTTCTCCCCGATAAAGGCCACGCAGTCCGTGTATCCCTTTGCGGTGATGAGGTTTTCGATCTCCGATTCCCGCAGCGTCGCAGCGGCCATGGCAGTAATGCTGTCTGAGGCGGCGGAGACCGCCTTTTCATCCGCTTCCGGATCTTTGACCGTCTGCTGGAGAATGGACATGGCGCTGTCTCTGGCCTCCTCCCGGTTCAGCCGGGCGGTGTCAAAATAGCTGTCTTTGTCCGCCGCCGTGGCAGCGGCTTCGGACTGCAAATCCTCCGGGCCCAGCGCGTCCTGGGCAAAGGAGCCCTCACCTTCTGTAGAGGCACTCCCCTCCGCCCCAGGTTCCGATACAGCGCCGGAAGTGCTCTCGTCCGGTTCCAGCTTCAGCTCCGTGTCAGAGTTCACCAGCTCTGCCTCACCCAGGGTTTTCCCGGCGGTCACCGAAGTGTCCCCCATAGCGGTATCTGACCGGCCATAGGCCCAGTTCAGATACACCGCCGCACAGACAAACAGCACCACCGCCGCCACTACCGCATTTCGTTTCCAGATGTTCACGATTGAGTTCCTCCTGTTCTCGCACAGACTGTGATATGATCCGCTGTCAGGCCGGTCAGAGCCTCCACCGCGTGGAGCACATTCAGCCGGACGGCTGCGCTGCCTCCGCCGTCACAGACCACCAGCGCCCCTTGAAAGGTGGGATAGATGACCTGCGTGGTCACGGTTGTCTGCTGGCGGTCGCTGCCGTCCAGAATCACCGTTTTCCGGCTGAACTCCTCTCCCCGCTGCTCCTCGTCCTGGGCGAGGATGTCCCGGCTTCCGGCGGACAGAGTGAGCACCACCTCAGCCTCCCCCACCCCTGCAATGGAAGAAAGGCTGTCCGCCAGCCGCTGTTCCAGCCGATCCAGCTGATATTCTTCCTTTTGGGACGCAGCCGCCGGAGCGGCCTCAGACTCAGCAGCGGACTGCTGCCGTCCGCCCGAGGGCCACGCCAGCAGCACCAGCCCGATGAGCAGCACAATCAGCGGATATTGGAATTTTTTGACCCCTTCGGACAGTTTCCCCCAGTCAAGGTTCAGCTTTGGCCCATTCATGTCCCTCCCTCCTCTGTAAAAGAGATTCTCTCTCTGCTCAGCCCCAGCTCCTGCTCCGCCAGCTCCAGTAACGTGTTCTGTTGCTCCTGAGAAAGCGCCCCAGAAACGGTCAGCGCTGATGGAATCGGAACGCCGTCCCGCTCCTCACACTGCACCGATACGCTGCAGCGACAGCCGGACTGCGCCGCCTTGTCCTCAATATATGCCGCCGTCTCCCGGGCTATGATGTCTGCTGTCAGCGATTGATCGGTGCGCTGCAATTCCGCACTGTACTCTGAGTAGCGCGCATCATAGTCGTTCAGGGAAGAAAGAAAATCCTCCACGTTTCCTCTCAGCACAGGACGGACAATGACAACAAACAGCAGCAGTGCACAGACCAGTCTGCCCCCCTGCTTTGCCGGACCCTCCGGCATCAGCATCTGACTCAGCGCCGCCAGCACAGACATGGCGGTCACCGATAGAATCCATTGCTGAATGGTCTCCATAGTTCCTCCTGTTTCCTCTTCGGTATGCCATCAGCTTCCTGTACAGCGGCAGTCCGCTCATCGCAGAATTCACCGCTGCTGAAGCGCCATCCACGCCGTGACCAGCAGAAGTGACCAGTTGCCGAGTACCGCCAGCACTGCGGCCGGCACAGCCAGAATACACCGCCCGACGAAGGAAATCCGGTGCGTGAGTTCATCCGCGCGCTCCAGCGGACCACGAACGGAACAAAGGCCGTGCACCGCCCGGCTGCCGTCCAGCGGCGCCACCGGCAGCAGATTGAACAGCCCCAGCAGCAGGCTGGCTCCGGCAAAAAGCGCCGTCCCTTCTGAGTGGGAGATGCCCAGGGAAACCGGCACAGAGGCCAGATTGACCAGCGGACCGGCCAGTGCGACCAGCAGCTCCTCCACCCCGCTGCGGCACCGGGAATCGGTCTCCAGCACCGCTCCCAGTAGCGTCAAACGAAGATGCAGGACGCGAACTCCCAGTATCCGACATGCGAACAGGTGACTGCTCTCGTGGACCGCTGCAGCAGCCAGACAGGCCGTCAGCACCGGGTCGGTTCCCAGGTAAAGGAGCAGCGCCCCGGCAAAGAGCACCTCCGGCGACGCGGAGATCGGTCCCGCAAGCAGCCCGTTTCTGGTCAGTCGGACATTCAATGCCGTTCGGCCACCTCGGAATTCTTCGGTGGAACGGTCAGCTCACCGGGACCGAACACGCTGACACACCAGTCCCCCACCGCGTTCATCACTTCCTCACGCTGCTCCAGCTTGGTTCCCAGCTCTGCAAACGCGCTGTGCAGATCGGTGGAACCGGACAGCAGCGCGGCCAGCTGGTGCCGATATGCTTCCGTCTGGTGGGGAAAGCTCGTCTTCCCCACAAAGCAGAGCAGAAACAGGACAATTGCAACAATCAGGCGGCTCAGCATGGGGTCCCCTTTTCGGCGCGGCGGTGCATTGGCTCCTCTTGGCTGCCGTCTGGCATGATTCTGGTTCATGAGCTCCTCTCCTCTGTTCAGAGTTGTCCTACTTTATGCGGGAAAAAGAGTTTCAGAACCGGAGGGAGGAAATCCGTCTGAGTCAGCCAGAACATGACAAAAGCCTGTCCCGGCGGAATGGGGACAGGCTTCAGCATCGGTAGGGTGCACAGCAATGATTCAGATGAAAAAAGAGTTCAATCCTCCATCACATGGTCGAAGGCGATGGAAAACAGGCTTTTGATGTGCTCATCGTCCAGGGAGTAGTAGACCGCCTTTCCGGCGCGGCGGTTTTTCACAATGCGGCCCTGCTTTAAGATGCGCAGCTGGTGGGAAATGGCAGACTGAGACATATTCAACAAAGTGCTCAGGTCACACACGCACAGCTCGGAAATGGACAGAGCGCAGATGATCCTTGTCCGGGTGGAATCACCCAGCACCTTGAACAGCTCAGCCACATCGTAGACAGGATCCTCGTCAGGCATTTTTGCGCGGACTCTGTCCACCGCATCCTCATGAATGCACTGGACCTCACAGGTTTCTGACAGTTCGATTCGCTTCATGGTCATTCCTCCGGATGAAAGGTTAAACGCGGAAAAATCCCGGCGGGGCAGGACCTCGCCGGGATGGTAGAATTTGACTTACGTCAGTTCAGCAAACAGCGATTAAGCCTTGCCGTCGGAGCCCAGAACGTGGACGATCTTGTGAGCGACCATGTCCTTGACAGCCTGGCGAGCGGGCTTCAGGTACTGGCGAGGATCGAAGTGATCGGGATGCTCAGCGAAGTACTTGCGGATGTTGCCGGTCATAGCCAGACGGATATCGGAGTCGATATTGATCTTGCAGACAGCCAGCTTAGCAGCCTTACGCAGCTGATCCTCGGGGATGCCGATGGCGTCGGGCATATTGCCGCCGTACTGGTTGACCATCTTCACGAACTCCTGAGGAACGGAGGAAGAACCATGCAGCACGATGGGGAAGCCGGGCAGGCGCTTGATGCACTCTTCCAGAACGTCGAAACGCAGGGGAGGCGGAACCAGGATGCCGTCAGCATTGCGGGTGCACTGAGCGGGAGTGAACTTATAAGCGCCGTGAGAGGTGCCGATAGCGATTGCCAGAGAGTCGCAGCCGGTGCGGGAGACAAACTCTTCGACCTCTTCAGGATGAGTGTAGGACTCCTTGCCAGCCTCAACAACGACTTCATCCTCGACGCCGGCCAGGGTGCCCAGCTCAGCCTCGACCACGACACCGTGATCATGGGCATACTCGACGACCTGCTTGGTCAGAGCGATGTTGTCCTCGAAGGACTTGGAGGAAGCGTCGATCATAACAGAGGTAAAGCCGCCGTCGATGCAGGACTTGCACAGCTCAAAGGTGTCGCCGTGGTCCAGGTGCAGAGCGATAGGAATCTCGGGATTCTCGATCACAGCAGCCTCAACCAGCTTCACCAGATAGGTATGGTTGGCATAGGCACGAGCGCCCTTGGAAACCTGCAGGATAACAGGGCTCTTCAGCTCGCCAGCGGCCTCAGTGATGCCCTGGACGATCTCCATGTTGTTGACGTTGAAGGCGCCAATGGCGTAGCCGCCGTTATAGGCCTTTGCGAACATCTCCTTTGTAGTAACAAGAGACATAGGATCAACTCCTTTTCAAATTTTGCGATTATAATTTTAGCAGAAGTAATTGAAAAAAGCAAGAGGGTGTGGTATAATTTATATGAAATTCCACAAGTGATATTTCACCACAGGGCGTAATGTGGAACGCATGTATGATTTCACGCCCAAACTACCGTTTACAGGAGGAATTTAAAATGAGTGAACTGAAAGGCGCAATGATTATCGGTCAGTCCGGTGGTCCTTCTTCCGTTATCAACGCCAGCTGCTACGGCGCCATCAAGGCCGGCCTGGACAGCGAGGCCATCACCAAGGTCTACGGCGCCGCCAACGGCATTGTCGGTGTTCTGAATGACAAGCTGTACATCATGGACGAGGAAGATCCCGAAGAGCTGGCAATCATGAAGTACACCCCCTCTTCCGCTCTGGGCTCCTGCCGCTACAAGATCGCCGATCCCGACGTCGACGACACGGACTACAAGCGCATCCTGGAGATCTTCAAGAAGTATGACGTCCGTTATTTCTTCTACAACGGCGGCAACGACTCCATGGATACCTGCAATAAGATCTCCAAGTACATGAACAAGGTCGGCTATGAGTGCCGCGTTATGGGTATTCCCAAGACCATTGACAACGACCTGTTCGGCACCGACCACTGCCCCGGCTTCGCCTCTGCCGCCAAGTACATCGCCACTTCTCTGGTCGAGGTTTATCAGGACGCTCACGTCTATGACAAGGGCCAGGTCACCATCGTTGAGATTATGGGCCGTCACGCAGGCTGGCTGGCCGGCGCCGCTTCCCTGGCCAAGGTCACCGGTTATGGCCCCGACCTGATCTATCTGCCCGAGGTGGACTTCAAGATGGACGAGTTCATTGAGGACGTCAAGAAGATCTGGGACGAGAACCACAACGTTCTGGTGGCTGTCTCCGAGGGCATCCACTATGCCGACGGCCGCTTCGTCTCCGAGGCTGAGACCTCCGCTACCGACGGCTTCGGCCACGCTCAGCTGGGCGGCCTGGCTGCCAAGCTGGCTGACGTTGTCAAGAAAGCCATTGACGGCGTGAAGGTCCGTCCCATCGAGCTGTCCCTGCTGCAGCGCTGCGCTGAGCACTGCGCCTCCCAGACCGACTCCGACGAGTCCTTTATGGCTGGTCAGACCGCTGTCAAGGAAGCTGTCGCCGGCGTGACCGACAAGATGGTGGGCTTCAAGTGCACCCGGGATGAGAACGGCTACAAGTGCGAGCCCGATCTGCTGGACCTGTCCTCCGTGGCCAACTACGAGAAGAAGGTTCCCGTGGAGTGGATCAACGAGCGCGGCAACGATGTCACCGATGAGTTCATCAAGTACGCTCTGCCTCTGATCCAGGGCGAGATCCAGATGAAGAAGGAGAACAGCCTGCCTCGCTTCGTCCACCTGAAGAAGGTCGTCGCGAAGTAAGTTCAGCCCAGTTTGAATCTTCCAACTAACCCCCTCCCCTTTCGCAGTTCTTCTGTGAAAGGGGAGCTTTTTTGCCTGCTCCGGCACAAGCACACCTGATCGAATGGGCGTTCATATACGTCACCTCATCGGAAAAGGGAATCCCCCGGTTCACAGAACCAGGGGATTGTTATTATATTCCATCAATTGCTTCCGTCACTGCCGGAATCACCGGAGGGTTTGCTGTCTTCTTTTTTCTCCTCCTCGTGCTTCTCTTCCTCTTTTTTGCCGTCGTCTGACTTTTCTTTGTCCTTTTTATCCTCGGAAGAGTCCTGTTTGCCTTCCTGTTCCTTTTCAGAAGAGCCGGCATCGGACTTCTTTTCTTCCTCCGGCTTTTTTGTGTCGGTGCTTTGATCTCCGTCTTTCTTGCTTTCGTCCTTATCCTTGTCGTTGTTCTTATCTTTCTCCTTGGAGGACTTGTCCTTGGATTTGTCCTCTGACTTTTTGCTCTTGTTCTTCTCTTTCTTCTCCTCCCGCTTTTTGACGGTGATGGTGATGTTCTTCGACGCCTTCATATAGGTGTCTGTCGCTTCTGCGGTAACCTTGATCGTCGCACTGCCCGCACCCACTATGGTCACCTTGCCAAAGGAATCCACAGTTGCCACCTTTGTGTTGCTGGAGGCAAAGGTCAGGCTGCCGCCGCCGGTGGACTCTGCATCCAGCTGAAAGGCGCCGTCTCCCACGTGCTTGGAGTACTTGGAGGTTCCCACAATGGTCTGCACCCGGTCCACTGTGGAGGCAACGCCGCCGTACAGAATGACATAGGTGCCCTCCTCCACGTTTTCAAAGATCTGTTTGGCCAGCTCCAGCGGTGTGTTGATGCATCCGTGTGAACCGGCAGTCAGATAAACCTCGCCGCCGAACTCATCGGCAGAGCGCCAGGTTGCGTCGTGAATTCCGATGCCGCCATTAAAGGGCATCCAATAGCTGACCCAGTCGTGATAATCCGCACCGTTCAGCCAGCGGTCTGTTTCCATGGATTTGATGGTGTACAGGCCGTCCGGTGTGGAACAGCCGGTGGGCACATCGCCGGAGCAGATGTCGCCTTCCGCCATCAGCTGATGATCCTTATACACCCACAGGTGCTGGTTGTCCAGATCCACTTCCACATAGCTGCCGCCCAGATCTGTGGTGCCGCTGATCCCTGCAGAGGTGGAGGCGTAAGGCGCTTTCCGCTCCCCGCTGGTCATGGTATCCACACACATTACGATGTCATTGAACAGCGCATCGGTGTCCACCGTTTCATCGGAAGCCGGCACGTCCACATCCACAAAGCCTCCGCCGGAGGTGACAAACCGGGAGGAAGAATTTCCGTGGACAGAGTAGGTATCGTACATCTGCATGACATAATTCTGCAGCTTGTCGCTGTTGACCCCCACCGTTATGCCGTCATCCTCCACAAAGAGCCACTGGCTCAGCAAATCATAGCTGATTTCCTCGGTGCCGTTGATTTCCGCGCTGGGGACGGAATACACATACGTGAGCTTCAGTTTCAGTTTCTCGTTTGCATCGGACAGTGCGTTTTGCATTTCGCTGCTGTCTTTTGTGCGGATTCCACCGTAGAGACCCTGGTCTGCTGCGTTCAGCACCTTGGGCAGCGTGAGCAGGTTCTCCTCAATGACATTGCTCAGCGCCTGGGCATCCACCGTTCCTCCGATGGTTTCCGGTTCCACTTTGAACTTGCCCATGTCCTCGCTGTAAACCAGTCGGGCATTCTTTGGCTTTACGTCTTCCAGCTCCGTCAGCTCCGGCCAGGACTCCACCAGCTTGCTCAGCTTGGTTGAATTGAAGGTAAACAGTTTTTCATCCGTCAGGGACAGCTCCGTATCAGAGACCGGCTCAGAATGGTCCTGGCTCTGGGTCCGGATCAGTTTTTTCAGGCCGTTATGGCGGCTGACTTCCAAATCAATTTCCCCGCCGCTGATGGAGCAGCTGTCCTTTGCAAGCTCAACTTCCAGCTGGTAGTCCTCCACCTTCTTGCGCAGCTTTGCCTCCGCTTCCATGGCTGTCAGCCCGGATACGTCAACGGAGTTCACGGTAGTGCCCTCCAGAAACGTCCTGCTGTCATTCATCGTAATCGCCAGACGGATGATAACAAAAACCAGCAGACAGACAATGGTCAGGATCACAAGCGTGATTGCCCAGATGATCGGAGGTATTCCATCATTTCTATTCTTTGGCATTGTGCATATTTCCTTTTATTTCGATAAAGTTAAGCGATTAATTCTGCGTCACAGTGATTGGCATCTCCAGGCCCAAATAAGTCAGGAAGTCCTGAATGGCGCTGATTTCCTGATTGGTCACGCTCTTGCTGTAGGTAAACAGATCAAAGCAGAGCATGTACTCGCTGTCCGGAACGTCAATGCAGCCGGTGATTACAGTGACGTCCTGCTTCTCATCCGAGTCATAATACCCCATGCCTGCCACTGCTGCGGAACGGTCCTTGGACACAAACGTCTGGCTGTGGGTCTGGGTGATCTCATAGCCCCAGCTTTCCTTGAACTCTGTTTCGTACATCTTCGCATTGCTGCCCACCGCTTGTTCAATGTCCCGCTTCTCCATGCTGACAAACTCCATTACATAACCGTTGGAGCTTTCAAACACATCATTGACGCCTTCCGCAATGGACTCGCCCTGCAGGTCGTCATAAACAGCCAGCAAAGGAACGGTAACGCTCACCCCATCGTCCGTGACCATGTTTGTGGCAAGCAGAGAATCGTAGCCCTCCACAGGAGCGGTTTCCACCTTCCCAGAGAAGCTGTCGGTGTCGCCGAAGTTTTCCTTCACCTCGTCCTCGGTGAGTTCAACCCCTTCCGAGTCACTCAGATCGGAAAGCGCGGCAAAATACTCCTTTGCGCCCCGGTACAGTGCAAGCACCTCATCTGCCACTTCCCCGTTGTCGGTACTCTCTTCGGGTACAGCAACAGGCTGGGCCTCGGCCGGGTAGACATTCAGGAAATAATTGACCGGATCATCAAAATTCAGCGTGAGATCAATGGTATAGCCATTTTCCTCATCCCCGCAGGTTTCCAGCTTTGCCGTCCAGCCGTTGTAATCTCCGGCGGTCTGCAGCGCAGCCAGCGTCTCATAGGTTTCCTCGTACTCTGTCCACTTTTCTTCCAGCAGATCCTCAGCGTCCCAGCCGCTGGCGTTCAGCACCGCCTCAAAGCCGCCGCTCAGAACGCCTGCCAGCTCGGTCTGATAATCAGACTTGTATTTCAGTAAGTTGCCGGTGATGTCAAGCAACGTCCCCTGCAGGTCGCCCAGCCCCAGGCTCAGAGTGCCCAGCCGGTCTCCCATGGAGACCCGTTTCCGATTGCCCTTTTCCACCGTTCCATACAGCGCCTTCAGGTCTGCCCTGGTCTTGGACAGGCCGCCGCTCTCCAATGCGGTCCAGGGGTCTTCCTTCAGCTGAAAGCTGACATAATCTTTGGAAAATGCCGCTGCCGCCTCTTTCATCTCCTGGCTGTCATACTGGTATTCTTCACCGTCCAGCGCTGCAAAATGCTCTGACAGTGTGTTGGCCGCCGTTGCCGCGTCCGTATACAGCCTGTCGCCGTCCAGAACAGCGCTGGTCAGTACACTCTGGTCCTCCAGCGCAACGGTCAGTGACGCCTGCTTTGTGCTGGTGTACCAGGCTCCGCTTGCGGTGTATTTGGTGCGGACCGTCTCCCCTGTCTCCGGATTCACCGTACTCACCCGCAGATCAAAGGTCAGATCCTTCAGGTTTCGAATCGCCTCTATGGCTTCAAAGGGATTCAATCCATGGTCGCTGGCGTATTGTTTTTCTTCTGAACTGCCGCTCTGCCGCTTCTGCTGTCCGCAGGCGGTCAGAGACAGTGCAAATGCCATTGCGAGCAACAGTGAAATCAAACGTCTGCCCATAGTTTTCTCCTTATCTCTGTTGGATTTCCAGCCCCCGCAGCCTGGGGACGGCGGTGTGCCAATTCTGTATCACTTTACTCTATTGGGGTGAAAAAAGCAATGCATAAACTGTAAACTTTCTGTCCCACAGATGCACATTGACGGGGCAAACCTTACAATTCTATCGATCAGTTGCATCTGAAGCGGGTTTCCTCTCTTCACAACCAGATGGCATATGTGAAAAGAAAAGCCACCCGTTCAGGTGGTTTTTCCAACGGAAGTCGGATCATGGCCTGTGAGTGTCTCCGACATCCTCCGGCTTGGGCACCCAGCGATTCAGGTAATAAGATCCCATGGTAAACCGCTTGTCATAGGTGAGCTCCGGCCCCAGGAAAGCCGGCGGCTGCCAGCTGTTTGCGGCCTCCTCGTTCTCAAACTCCACCTCCGCATAAGAAAACGCGCCATAGTCCACCACCGAACATTCCAGTACATTTCCGTCCGGGAGCTGATAGGCATGGTAGTCCTTGTGTACCATGGGGTGCTCCAGCAGCCCGGCCAGTTCGTCAAACTGCTCCGGCTCAATGGACGTCTCAACCTCGTGGCGGGACAGCGTTCCCTTGCTCTTGATGCACAGAATATAAGTGCACGCTCCGGTTGTCACATTTTTGCTGCGGCGAATGCGGACTGTGACCGGAACGTTGGTCAGATAGCCCTGATCGGTCTCCAAATGAACCAGCTCAGGGTACTCAGTGGGAAAATCCGTGATCCAGAATTTGCGTTCAATTTCCATGTGTTTCTGCCTTTCTGTACACTGATTACTCCCGCAAATAGCGATTCTATGCTTCAGGCCGTTGCCGGAGTAAAAAGCGCCATGTTTTGCAATTGCCCCGTGAGGGGCGAGCAAAACGGTTTGAAATCTTGTTGTTGCTTCATCCCACAGACAGTTTACTTCCCCAAAGGTTTTTCGTCAAGTAGCATTGACGAAAACCAGATCTGACATTATAATAATCAAAATTTTTCAAACTAACAATAAGATCAGAAAGAAGGTATGAAAATGCTGACCCCTTCCTTTGACAGCAAATCCAAAGTGCCGCTGTATGAACAGCTTTACCGGTTTCTCCGGCAGGAAATTGAATCCGGGGGACTGGCAGCAGATGAACGGCTGCCCTCCAAGCGGTCTTTGGCCATGGATGCCCGCCTGAGCGTGGTCACGGTGGAGACCGCCTACAGCCAGCTGGTGGCGGAGGGATACATTCGCAGTGAAAACCGCCGGGGATTCTTTGTTCAGAAGGCCGCAGCCCGCCCGGAGCAGAGCGCCGCTGTCCCTCCGCAGCCCGCTCCCCTGCCCGAGGTTCGGCAGACAGAGTGCCGGTACGACTTTGCGACCAACGCGGTGGATGCAGAGTTTTTTCCCTTTTCCACCTGGGCCAAACTGACTCGAGCTGTGCTCTCCAGAAAGGACAGCACGCTGCTCTCCGCCGCTCATCCCCAGGGCGTTCCGGAGCTGCGTCAGGCAATCGTCAATCATCTGTATCACTTTCGCGGAATCCGCGTTCAGCCGGAGCAGGTGGTGGTTGGCGCCGGTTCGGAATATCTGATTTCCCTGGTGGTCCAGCTGCTGGGACGGGAGGGCAGCTATGCCGTAGAGGACCCGGGTTATCCAAAGACGGAGCAGATCCTCTCCCACAACGGAGCAAACGTACTTCCCATCCCGGTGGATCAGCAGGGTCTTCGTGTGGATCTGCTGGAACCCTCCGGGGCAAGGGTGGTTCACGTGACTCCGTCCCACCATTTCCCTCTGAGCCTGGTGATGCCGGTGTCCCGCCGCAGTGCCCTGCTGGACTGGGCGGCGGAGCAGCCGGACCGTTATATTATTGAGGATGACTACGACAGTGAGTTCCGCCTGTCCGGACGCCCGATTCCCGCACTGCAGGGCATGGACCGGCAGGAGCGGGTGATCTATCTGAACACCTTTACCAAGAGCCTCGCCCCTTCCATGCGTATCAGTTATATGGTGCTGCCTCCAAAGCTGGCCCGGAGGTATCAGAAGGAGTTCTTCTTCTACTCCTCAACTGTGCCTTCCTTCGAACAGTATACCCTGGCGCTGTTCATGGAGCACGGACACCTGGAACGCCACATCTGGCGCACAAGGAGACGGTATAAGGCGCGCAGGGATGCGCTGCTGGAAGCGGCAAAGCGGGAGGGGCTGACGGAGTTTGCAACCTTCACCGGCGGGGATGCAGGGCTGCACCTGCTGCTTCAAGTGCACCGGACAGCGTCGGAAGAACAGTTGGAACAGGCGGCCGCAGAAAAGAGTATACAGGTATATTCACTTTCCCGCTTCTATCGGTCTGGGCAGTCGTCCTTCGACGAACCGTGCTTTTTAATGGGTTATGCGCGTTTGCAGGAAAACAACATTCCAGACGCTGTTCACCGTTTGGTGTTGGCTTGGAAATAGTACCGTTTGGTGAATGAAGGAATTCCTGCATGGCGTCATTCTCTCTGTTTATCCTCTGCTTTTTCCTGCCGATCTTCCAAATGTCAATTTTATAATTCTGATTGTCAAAGAAAAATTCGTTACAAAATGTTACATCTCTTATGATTCTTTTACGGCTCACAGCTGATTTCTTGAACTTTTTAATTGTTCAAAAATTGTTTACTTTTTGATTTCCACCGAATTTGTTTCTTTTTCTTGACAGATTCGGCTGTTTGGTGTATAATTGCAGTGTTCGATGAACAGTAACAAAAATTACAAACCGTTACCAGTCACAATCATACATCTTGAAACCCCTTTGGAGGTATTTATGACACAGTATTCCAATAAGGCCGGAAGCCTGGTGCGCCGCCTTGTCCTGGTGTTTGCGATGGTGCTGGCGCTGGCTTGTCTTCTTGCCAATACTGCGAAAGCAAAGAACGTTTACACCATTAAAGCCGATGCAAACGTTTACACGGTCGAGTCCTTCTCCGCCGACGGCAGCAGTTCTGCCGTTGACGAAGCCTTGGATGAGGCCGGTGTTGAGCTGAGCGCCACCGACAAGGTTGATGTGGAGGAAACTGAGGACGAGAGTGATCCCGATGCCACCGTTAAGGTGTCCGTCACTCACGCACAGTATGCCACTCTGACAGTGGATGGCACCCTAACTTCCGTTCTCCTGCAGGAGGGCGACACGGTAAAGGATGTCATCAATCGTCTGAACATCAAACTGGGCGAAAATGACATTGTTTCCATGAAGCTGTCCGACAAGGTTGACGGCGGTGATTCCATCGTTATCAACCGCGTGGAGATCACTTATTTTGATAAGGTGAAGACCTCTGATTTTGACACCGCGCGTGTCGCTGATCCTGACAGCTATATCGGAACGGAGTATATCAAGCAGGAAGGCGTTCCCGGCAAGGTTGTCCGTACCTACGAAAAGAAAGTGATCGACGGCGGCGAGCCCATTATCACTGAGGTAAAGAAGGAAGTCACTGAGATGGTGACCGAAGTTACCGCCTACGGCACACGGGTGGACTCCCCCTCCCCCAGCGGCCTGAGCGCTTCTCGGAACGTGATCACCAACATCGACAAGGAGCAGGGAACGATCACGCTGTCCGACGGCAGCACCTACGGCTATAGCTCCGTTTCTGACAGCTTCTCCGCAACTGCTTACAGCGGCGGCGGTACGACCTCTACCGGACGGGCTGCACAGATCGGCGTGGTCGCTGTCGATCCCTCTGTCATTCCTTACGGAACCCGGATGTACATCACCAGCGGCAGCATTGTTTACGGTGTCTGCGTTGCCGGCGACTGCGGCGTCCACGGTCATCTGATCGACCTGTATTTCAACTCCGCCTCTCACTGCCGTTCCTTCGGACGGCGGGGCATCACAGTCTACTTCCTGAACTGACGAACTGACCTGAGTTTATCCGGCGTGGCTCCCCACGCCGGATTTTTCATGCCCTCACTTTGTTTCATCCTATTGCTATTTCCTGTGAGATATGATATAATGCCCAAAAATAGAGGGGCATCTCAGCTTCTTTTTATTCTTTTTTTACTGTCATTTTCCGTTGCTTTTCTTTGAACGCTGAAAAAGCGTAATATAATGGAGGTTTCTATGCAAATTCGTGAGTCTGCTGAAAACTACCTGGAGACTATTCTGATGATCCAGAAGGAAAAAGGCTCTGTCCGTTCCATTGACGTAGCCCGCCACCTTGACTTCTCCAAGCCCAGTGTCAGCCGTGCTATGACCCTGCTGAAAAGCAACGGCTACATCATCATGGATGCGGACGGCCAGATCCATCTGACAGAATCCGGCAGAGAAATTGCCGAACGAATTTATGAACGCCACGAGCTGTTTACCAGGTGGCTGGTGATGCTGGGGGTGGATCCGGAGATTGCTGCGGCGGATGCCTGCAAAATTGAGCACGACATCAGCGACATCACCTTTGAGAAAATCAAGTCCCATATTCTGGAAGAACACCCCAACTACAAGCTTTAACAGAACAGCGAAACCGGCATCGGTCTTTCCTCAGCGGAACCGATGCCGGTTTTTTGCGCCTGTGCAGGACTTGAAAAATGCTGTGGCTTGTGGTATTCTGTTGAGAGCTGCGGACATGTTCATGAAAGCAGCTGAGATTCATGCTCAGATTGGTCAGGAGGAAGTCCATTGAAAGGAAAGCTGATTGTCATCGAGGGGCTGGATGGCAGCGGAAAAGCCACACAGACCCAGCGTTTGTATGACTACTATCTGAAATGCAACCGTCCAGTCAGGAAAATTTCCTTTCCGGATTACGAGAGCGACTCCTCTGCCCTGGTGAAAATGTACCTGAGCGGGGAATTCGGCTCTGAGCCAGGCGATGTGAACGCCTATGCTGCCTCTTCTTTTTACGCGGTGGACCGCTATGCAAGCTTCAAAAGGGATTGGGGCGCCTTTTATCATCAGGGCGGCACAATCATTGCGGACCGTTACACCACCTCCAACGCGGTGCATCAGTGCTCCAAGCTGGAGCCGGATCAGTGGGATTCGTTTCTCCGCTGGCTGTTCCACTTTGAGTACACCCTCCTGGGCATCCCCGCCCCGGATGCGGTGGTGTACCTTCAGGTGGATCCGGCAGTCAGCCAGAAGCTGATGAGCCAGCGCTACCACGGCAACGAGGTGCAGAAAGACATCCATGAGCGAAACCTGGATTACCAGAATCGTTCCCGCCGTGCCGCAGAGTACTGCGCGGAGCATCTGGGCTGGCGCACCATTGCCTGCACGGCCAACGGGGCTATGAGAACGATAGACGATATTCAGGCAGACGTTCGCGGGGCTGTGGAATCCGCGCTGAAAGAGTCTGCCTGTCAGGAGGAAAAAGAATGAAACCATACGATTATCTGGTAGTTGGCTCCGGTCTGTTCGGCGCTATCTTTGCCCACGAGGCAAAAAAAGCCGGAAAAACCGTTCTGGTTGTGGACAAGCGCTCCCACATTGCCGGAAACGTCTACACAGAAGATACAGAAGGCATCCACGTGCATCAGTACGGCGCTCATATCTTTCACACCAACAACAAAAAGGTCTGGGATTATGTTCAGCAGTTTGCGGAATTCAACCGCTTCACCAACTCACCGGTAGCCAATTACAAGGGAGAGCTCTATTCCCTCCCCTTTAATATGTACACCTTCAATCAGATGTGGGGTGTGTCAACGCCCCAGGAAGCAGCAGCGAAGATTGAAGAACAGAAGGCAGACGCCGACATCACTGAACCGAAAAATCTGGAAGAGCAGGCCATTTCTCTGGTGGGCACGGATATTTATGAAAAGCTCATCAAGGGCTACACGGAAAAGCAGTGGGGCCGCCCCTGTGACCAGCTGCCCGCGTTTATCATCAAGCGGCTGCCCGTCCGCCTGACCTTCGACAACAATTACTTCAACGCCCTGTACCAGGGCATTCCGGTGGGCGGCTACACCAAAATGGTGGCCAATATGCTGGAAGGCATTGAGGTGCGGCTGAACACAGATTACCTGGCTCACAAGGAAGAACTGGACGCACTGGCGGAAAAGGTGGTTTACACCGGCCCCATTGACGCCTACTTCGACTATCGGCTGGGTGCGCTGGAATACCGCTCTGTCCGCTTTGAGACGGAGACGCTGGACCAGCCCAATTTCCAGGGCAACGCCGCAGTGAACTATACCGATTCGGAGACGCCGTGGACCCGGATCATTGAGCACAAATGGTTTGAGTTCGGCAAGGGTGCAGACGGACAGGACCTTCCCAAAACCGTGATCAGCCGGGAATACAGCTCTGAGTGGGAGCCGGGTGACGAGCCGTACTATCCGGTGAATGACCAGAAAAACAGCGAGCTGTACGCCAAGTACAAAGAACTGGCAGATGCGGAGCCCAATGTTCTGTTCGGCGGCCGCCTGGCAGAATACAAGTATTACGACATGGACGCAGTGATCGCCTCTGCGCTGGACTGCTGCGAGAAGGAGCTGGGCTGATCGCTCCCTAGCGCAAAAGAAAACTCTGCTTCTCGGTTTTTCCGGTTGAAGCAGAGTTTCTCTTCTTTCAGCCTGGAACCATTCCTTCAGGAGCTCCAGATCTCTTCGATCAGCCCTTGGACATAGGATTTCTGTTCCTCGTTCATCGGCTGCCCATTCTGGCGCAGGTATAGCTCATCAAACAGCTCCAGCGGAGACTTTTCTCTGGTGTCCCCGCCGTTGAGTGCGGTGCTCTCGCTGCGGGTGCGGGTGTTGTCGTACTTCAGCGTCATCAGTCCAGGGTATCGGGAGCGCAGCCTGGCCAGGGCGTTGGGCACATCTTCCTCATCGGTCAGGGTGATCTCATAATAATCGTCCAGGTGCTCTGTCCGCTCCATGACCTCGGAAAAGGAGCCGCTGATTCTTCGCAGATCCCGAAGTGCCTTCAGCGGGAGGGTGCGGATTCCCACCTCCCCTTTTTCGCCCAGCTCCACCACAGTGAGCGCCTTGTGCTGCTGCACCTCAGAGAAGGAGTATTTGAGGGGAGAACCGGCATAGCGCACCGCTTCCCGGCCCACCCACTGGGGGCCATGGAGATGTCCCAGCGCCACATAATCAAACTCATCAAAGACGGAGCAGTCCACCTGGTCAATGCCGCCCACAGAGCTTTCCTCAGAATCGCAGGTGGCGGCGCCGGTGAGAAACTGATGGACCAGCGCCACGTTCCGCTGGTTTGTGTCAAGCCCCAGCTGCTCCACCACCGTCTGCATGGCGTCGGTATAGCTGGAGATCTCGGCGTCCGGGAAAAAACGGCGTACATGGGCCGGTTTTAAAAAAGGAATCAGCCAGAAGGCCACCGTTCCGTACTCATCCTCCAACGTCAGCGGAAGGATTTCTCCGTTGTAAACCGGAGCCGGATGGATTCCCGCCGCATTCATAAGGCGGCCTCCGAAGGCCACCCGCTCCGCAGAATCGTGGTTTCCGCTGATGATGTACACGTCAATCCCCGCCCGAAACAGTCGGACCAGGAACCGGTCGAACAGCTCCACTGCCTCCTCCGGGGGCACGGCCCGGTCATACACGTCGCCAGAAATCAGCACCGCCTGGGGCTGCTCTGCTCCGATCAGTTCTATAATCTGGTTCAGGATATGGTTCTGGTCCTCCAGCATGGAAAAGCCGTTGACCCGCTTCCCCAGATGAAGGTCCGCCAGATGGACAAGCTTCATAGCGTTTTCCTCCGCTTTATTTTTGTCATATTATACCTGATTTGAGCAAAAGAAGCAATGCAGTGTGGCTCCAGCCAGCCAAGCAAGGAAAAACAGCCCAGAAAACAGAGAATTTACTCCGGCAATTCAGTATTTGTAAAACGTTTTGCGTTTCAGACCGTTGGCGGAGCAATCAAACAAACCTGCTGTCCAGGCAAATGGACTGCTGACAGCAAAAAGCAAAGGAACGGAGGTACTCACGATGACATCCAATCATACAGGGGCCAGCAGACAGGCTGTCCTTGACTACGCTGGGGAGCACTACGGAACCGAACCGGAATACCTGTGGAGGCGCTATCCCAACTATGCAGTTCTGCGCCACAGTGAGAACAGGAAATGGTTCGCTGTGCTGATGGATGTGAAGGGGGAAAACCTCGGGTTAGAGGGAGCGGGAAAAGTCGATCTCATGGACGTCAAATGCGATCCGCTGATGATCGGCTCGCTGCTCACCCAACCGGGCATTCTGCCCGCTTATCATATGAAGAAAGGAAGCTGGATCACCGTGCTGCTGGATGGCACCGTGAGCTGCGAGCTGATGCAGTTTTTGCTGGACATGAGCTATGATGGAACGTTGGGCAAAAAATGAATGAAGGCTTCACCGTATAATGGGACGAGAGCGGTGGGCGAGTGATTTCTCGTCAAATTGAGGCGCGAAAACGCAGTAATCCTTGCCGGATTTCAAGTTTTTGCAACGAAAAGTTGGCGGAAAATAGCCGTCCAGCGCCGAAGTCTCATTGTGCGGTGATGCCTGAAGGAAACAAAAACAACCGGAAGGCATTTTGCCCTCCGGTTGTTGCAGTTATTCCATTTTGCCCATCATTTTGTAGAGGATACGGTACAGCGTCATTGCTTCCTCCGGTTCCAGATGACAGCAGCGGGCGATCTGCTGGGGGATTTTGACTGCCTTTTCCTTCAGCTGTTCTCCCTTTTCCGTAATGGTGACGATCAGGTTGCGCTCATCTGTCTCAGAACGCTTCCGGGTGATCAGGCCCTTGCCTTCCATCTTTTTCAGCAGCGGAGTCAGCGTGCCGGAGTCCAGAAACAGGCAGTGCCCCAGCTCCTTTACCGTCAGAGATTTCTTTTCCCAAAGAACCATCATGGCGATGTACTGGGTGTAGGTCAGGTCGATCTCATCCAAAAAGGGCTTATACTGCTTGATGATCTCTCTGGAGCAGGCGTAGAGAGGAAAACAGATCTGATTTTTCAGCTTCAGTGCATCATAGCAACGGTCTTCCATCATGTTTCTCCTTGCCGGTGCGGTATTTCTTTCATTTTCTGAATCAGCATTGTATCACACTGATTCTTCCAGCTCAATCTCTTTTCAACAGAAAACGACGTGTTTCTGCTCAGCGGCAGATGTCCTGGGCAAACATCCGGGCAGCGGCCAGGTCCGCCTCGTTGGGGCGGCCCTTATGGAGGGGACCGAAGGAGCCGCGGCAGTGGAACTCCCGGGGGGACAGCTCCACACCGCACTCCTCTGCCAGCTTCTTCATCTGCTTATAGGTGGAGGACAGCAGCGCTGCCGTGCTGAAATTATAGATTGTGCCGATTTTGTTCTGGTTATCCTCGACAAAGTGCTTCACAGCAATATCCATTCCGGCAGCATAGACACTGCTGCCCAAAAACAGGATCTCGGTCTGTTCATCCAGATCCACGGAAACCGGCTGGGCAGTGACCCCCACCGCTTCGGCGATGGCCTCTGCCAGCTTTCTGGTGTTGCCGCTTCTGGTATAATAACGAACTGCAACTTTCATGGGATACGCTTCCCTTCTCAGTGTAGGGATTTCCCGCCGACGCAGGGCGGGGAATCAGGTGTTCGAACTCAGCTGTTTACTTTGCTTCATAGGCGGCGCGGACAGCCTTAGCCAGCTGGTCAGCACAGGAGGTGGGACGGCGGCCGCAGGTGTTGCCCAGCAGCTTGCTCTCAATCTGCTCCACCGTCATGCCGTCCACCAGCTTGGAGATGGCCTTCAGATTGCCGTTGCACCCACCGGTGAACTGGACGTTGCTGACCACGTTGCCGTCCAGATCGAAGCTGATGTTGGTGGAACAGGTGTACTGAGTCTTATAATTATAACGCATATTAAAGAACCTCCTCAACTTTTTCCATGACCTTCTTCATATCCATTGTGGGTTCCATACGGGCGACGATGTTGCCCTCCCGGTCCACAAGGAATTTGGTGAAGTTCCATTTGATGTTGCTGTTATTTTTGTAGTCCTTATCCATTTTTTTGGCCACACCGCTCATGACCAGGGCCATGGGGGATTTTCCGAAGCCTTCAAACTTGGTATTGGCCGTCAGATACCGGAACAGGGGCAGGGCGTTTTCGCCGTTGACGTCCACCTTTGCAAACTGAGGGAAGGTGATGCCGAATCGGCCGGTGCAGAAGGTGTGGATCTCCTCGTCGGTACCGGGGGCCTGATTGCCGAACTGGTTGCAGGGGAAATCCAGGATCTCCAGTCCGTCGTCGTGGTGCTTGTCATAAATCTCCTGCAGCTCCTTGTACTGGGGAGTAAACCCGCAACCGGTTGCGGTGTTGACAATCAGCAGCACCTTGCCCTTGTAGTCTGCCATGGAGATTTCTGCGCCCTTCCGGGTGTTAAAGCTGTAATCATAAATTGACATAAGCCAGTTCTCCTTAAATTTTTTCAAATTTGATTGTATGCAATTAATTTATGACAGTATTATAGCGGATGCCTCCCCAGTTGTCAAGTCTTTTTCCGGCATTGTTCAGAAAAAAGCCGGGGCTGAACGCACCGGCTTCATCTGTCAGGTATTCAAGTCAGTTGTGTGAAAGGTCTTGAGGTTTCCTGGCTTACCCAGCCGGCGGTCCATTTCATCGGCAACCGCCTCCATGGAAACCTGTTTCGCCGCCATCATTACCATGATGTGGTACAGCAGGTCAGCTGTCTCGTAAGCAATGGCGGTTGAATCCTGTCCCTTTCCGGCGATGAGCAGCATGGTGGCAGCCTCCCCCACCTTTTTCAGGATTTTATCCAGTCCCTTCTCAAACAGATAGGCGGTGTAGGACTTGCCGTCCCCCGCGTCTCTGCGCTGAAGGACGACCTCAAACAGCTCGTCGATTTCCTTTTCTCGGGCGGCACAGCGGGTGTTCAGCTCTTCCATGACGGATTCCAGCGTCACGTCCTGATGGCACAGCAGCACGGTGACATTGTACAGCAGGTCGTTGATCTCACCGACTATTTCATCAGGATCATCGTTTTTTGCCGCCACCACCGTTTCAAACGCCTCTTCCCCGCACTTTTTCAGGATGGTATCCAATCCCTGATTGTAGAGATAATTGGTGTAGGACTTCTCCCCTGCCGGGTGGAGCTTGCGGTCCAGCGCCACGTTGTACTGCTCCTGGATTCCGGACTGTGCGTGCATCATGGCTGCCCCTCCTCCCAGATAACGTTGAAGAAGCAGCTCCGTTTTCCGGTGTGACAGGTGGGGCCTTTGGGGTCGCAGATGTACAGCAGCGTATCCGTGTCGCAGTCGGTAATGATCTTTCGCACAAACAGGAAGTTGCCGCTGCTCTCTCCCTTGTTCCACAGCTTCTGACGGCTGCGGCTCCAGAACCACGCGGTTTTTGTTTCCAGGGTTTTCAGATAGGCTTCCTCATTGGTAAAACCCAGCATCAGAATGTCCTTGGTTGCACGATCCTGAATGATCACCGGAATCAGCTCCGATTTCTGGAATAAATCCTTTGTTTCCATCATGGTGTTATCCTCTTTTTTCACAGTGGTTCAGCGGACCGGGATGTGTTGCTGCTTCAGATACTCCTTGACCTGGGGCACGGTCAGCTCACCGAAGTGGAACAGGGACGCCGCCAGCGCCGCGTCCGCATTGGCCTGCTGAAACACCTCAGCAAAATGGGCCAGACTGCCGCAGCCGCCGGAGGCGATGACCGGAATGTTCACCGCATCGGTGACCGCTTTTGTCATGGGCAGATCAAAGCCCTGTTTGGTGCCATCGGCGTCCATGCTGGTCAGCAGGATTTCTCCCGCGCCCAGCCGCTCTCCCTCTTTGGCCCATTCGATCAAATCTTTTCCGGTGGGGATCCGTCCTCCGGCCACGACAACTTCCCAGCCGTCCCGGCCGTCCGGCCACTTGCGCGCATCGATGGCCAGTACCACGCACTGGCTGCCAAACCGCTCCGCGGCTTTGGAGATCAGGGACGGGTCCTTGACCGCGGCGGAGTTGACGCTGATCTTGTCCGCGCCGGAGCGCAGCAGCCGCTGAAAATCCTCTACTGTGCGGATGCCGCCGCCCACAGTGACCGGGACATAAACCTGCTCCACCGTGCGGCGGACCACATCCTCTACGGTTTTTCGAGCCTCGTGGGTGGCGGTGATGTCCAGGAATACGATCTCGTCCGCCCCCTGTCTGGAGTAGTAGGTCGCCAGCTCCACCGGGTCGCCTGCGTCCCGGATGTTGACAAAATTCACGCCTTTGACCACTCTTCCGTCCCGCACATCCAGACAGGGTATGATTCTCTTTGCTAACATAACTGTACTCCTCTCCCCTGCCGGTTACGGATTCTCCTGACTTCCGCCGGTCTGTACCGCCGCTTTCAGGTCGATGGTTCCGGCGTAGTACGCCTTTCCGATGATGGCGCCGTACAGTCCCATTGCGTTCAGCGCAGCAATGTCCTGATTGTCGGACACGCCGCCGGAGGCCACAATCTGGCAGGAAACGGCCTGCTGCAGCTGCTTCAGGCTGTCAAAGCTGGGGCCGGAGAGCATCCCATCTGTGTCGATGTCGGTGAAAATCAGGGTTTTGACCCCTAAATCCTGCATTTTTCTGGCAAAATCCAGAAAATGCACACCGCTGCCTTCCTCCCAGCCGGAGGTTTTGACTTCGCCGTTTTTAGCGTCTACGCCCACGGCAATGCGCTCGCCGTAGACCTTGACTGCCTCGGCGACAAACTCCGGGTCGGACACCGCAGCGGAGCCAATGACAAAGCGCCACACGCCCATTTCATCCACGGCCTTCAGATCCTCCATGGAGCGGATGCCGCCGCCCATTTCAACTTTCATGCCGGTCTCCGCGATCACCCGGCGAACGATGTCAGCGTTGATTCGCTTTCCGCTTCTGGCGCCGTCCAGATCCACCATGTGAATCACTCTGGCTCCGGCAGCGGCAAATTCCTTCGCCACCGCAACAGGGTCGTCGGCCACCTGGTGCACCGTGTCAAAATCACCCTTGTGGAGGCGAACAACCTTCTGATCCTTTAAATCAATGGCCGGTTCGATAATCATCTGTTCATCCCTCCAAAATTATGCAGCATTTGCAGTCCCACCTCACCGGATTTTTCCGGGTGGAACTGAGTGCCGAAAACCGCTCCGTTCTGCACTGCCGCAGTGATCTCCGTGCCGTAGTCCGTGGTGGCGATGACATTGGACGGATTGGCAGGCAGCCCCCGGAAGGAGTGGACAAAGTAGACGTAGCAGTCCTCCTCCAGTCCGGCGAACAGCGGAGAGGAATTTGGGAATTTCAGGCTGTTCCAGCCAATGTGAGGCAGTTTATACGGGGTCTGGATGTACTCCACCGTTCCCGGAACCAGCCCCAGGCCGTTGGCCTCCCGGACCTCGTAGCCCTTTTCAAAGAGCAGCTGCATCCCCAGGCAGATACCCAGCATGGGCTTTTTCTGACTCTGCTTCCGCAGGGCCTCCATCAGGCCGCTCTGTTCCAGCTTTGCCGCCGCGTCGGGAAACGCTCCCACGCCGGGCAGGATGATGGCGTCCGCCAGCTCCAGCTCCTTCGGGTCAGCGGTCACTTTGGTGGAAAAACCCAGGTATTTCATTCCGTTGTTGACACTCATCAGGTTGCCCACATCGTAGTCAACCACTGCAATATATCCCATAAGTTACTCCTCGTCGTCCTCAAACCGCACTTTGATGGAATTGGCGTGGGCTGTCAGATGTTCGGTTTCTGCAAAGCACTCCACCTCTTTGTGCAGCTTTTTCAGTGTGTCCCGGTCAAATTCCAGCACACTCATGGTCTTCAGGAAGCTGTCCACAGAGAGCGGAGAGAAAAACCGTGCCGTGCCGCTGGTGGGCAGCACATGGTCCGGACCGGCCAGATAATCTCCCAACGGTTCCGGAGCATAGCTGCCCAGAAACACCGCACCGGCATTTTTTATGTTCTTTAGCACCTCCCGGGGATGCTCCGTGCAGATCTCCAGGTGCTCCGGCGCCTCAATGTTGGCAAGCTCCGCCGCCCGCTCCAGGGTATCACAGACAATGGCGGCACCAAAATTGCGGAACGATTCCTCCATGATCTCGCTCCGGGTCAGATAGCCCATCTGCCGCACAATTTCCCTATCCACCGCCTGGGCAAGCTCCAGACTGGTGGTAATCAGCATAGCGGAGGCCATGGGGTCGTGCTCCGCCTGACTCATCAGGTCTGCGGCCACATATTTGGGATTGGCGGTGTCATCTGCAATGACCAGCACTTCACTGGGGCCGGCGACCATGTCGATGTCCAGCGTGCCGTAGGCCATGCGCTTGGCGGCGGCCACATAGGCGTTGCCCGGTCCCACCAGCTTGTCCACTCTGGGAATAAAGCCTGCGCCGTAGGTCAGCGCGGCAACGGCCTGAGTTCCGCCCACACCGATGACGCGGTCCACTCCGGCAATTTTTGCGGCGGCCAGCACTGCCTGATTTAGGTTTTCCGTGGGCGGTGTGACCATAATGATCTCCTCCACCCCGGCGACCTTGGCCGGGACCGCATTCATCAGCACAGAGGACGGATATGCGGCGGTACCGCCGGGCACGTAGATGCCAACCCGGGTCAGCCCACGCACAATGCGGCCCACTCTGCCCCCGTCCGGGCTGGTCCACTCGGTGGTTTTGGTCAGCAGATGCTCGTTGTAGTCCCGGATGTTGGCGGCTGCGTGCTCCATCGCCTGAATCAGCAGCGGATCACAGGCATCGTAAGCGGCCTGCAGCTCCTCTGCCGCAAACTCTCTCGGCTCCGCCCCGTCAAATCTCAAAGAGTACTCCCGGACGGCCTCGAAGCCCCGGACACGCACATCCTCCATGACAGCGGCGGCAGTTTTGACAATGGTTTCATTGGCCTGAGCGGCCCGGGTGCGCAGGTTGTCAATCAGCTGCAGCTCTGCGGTCCCGTCTGCTTTTATAATGGGGATCATCCCTCCTGCGCCTCCTTCAGTTCCTTTTCGCATCTGGAGATGAAATCCAGAATTTCGTTTTTATACAGCTTCATGCTGGCGGTGTTGACGATGAGCCGGGCAGAAATGGGCGCCACAGTCTCAATGGGCACCAACCCGTTGGCCTTCAGCGTGGCACCGGTCTCCACAATGTCCACAATGCCGTCGGCCAGTCCCAGAATGGGAGCGAGCTCCACACTGCCCTCGATTTTGATGATGTCCACGTCCATGCCCTTGGCAACGAAAAACGCCTTGGCAACGTTGGGGTATTTGGAAGCGATGACCCGTGTTTTGTAGGTGCCGTAAAAATCCGCGCCCTTCGGAACCGCCAGTGCAAAGCGGCATCTGCCAAACCCCAGATCCATGACCTCGTAGAAGGAACCGCCCTTTTCCATGATGGTGTCCTTGCCTACAATCCCCAGATCGCAGGTTCCGTGCTCCACATAGGTAATCACGTCCGGCGCTTTGGACAGCACCGCGTCCAGCGGATAATTGGGAATCGAGTGGACCAGCCGGCGGCCGGGATGCTTGATAGGAGTACAGTCCATACCTGAGCGTTCAAACAGCGCCACAGATTGGTCCTGCAGGCGGCCCTTGGTCAGCGCGATACGCAGGCGATTGCTCATACTTTTGATCATTCCTTTCCGCTGCGCCGGTTTCCTTTTCCGGAGATGGAACCGCAGCGATCTATCCTCTATCAGACTCATGGGGATGCTCTGTCCCTTCCCTGCCGGGTCAGACAACCGCGCACTCCCGCTGTCCGTTTTTATCCAGTACAACAACAGTTTTGATGCCCTTTTCCCGGGCCAGATTCATTGTGCTCTCCAGACGGCTGCACGGGGACAGCTCGCTGCTGCCCTGGGGCAGAGAGTCCACAATTTCCAGCGCCTTTGCCAGCTGAGAGGGCTCGTAATGGATCACCGTCTGCACCTGAGGCAGCTCCACCGCCGGCAGGCAGGCGGCCACCGCGTCCACGTCCACGGCAAAGCCAATGGCTTCAGCAGGACGGCCAAAGGCGGCGCACAGGTTGTCATACCGTCCGCCGGAGAGAACGGCTGTGCCTGCCCCCTCCACATAGCCCCGGAAAATCACGCCGGTGTAGTAGTCAATCTGATGTACCATGCCCAGATCGAATCGGACATAGTCCCCGTAGCCGGCGGCATTGAGAATCTCGTACAGCTCCCGCAGATACTCGACGGCCTCATCCTTCCGGCCCAGCAGCTGCTCCGCCTCATCCAGCACCTCTGCGCCGCCAAACAGGTAAGCCAGCCGCTTCACTGCGCTGGTCTCCGGGCTATCCGCCCACTTTTCCAGCACATCGTTCAGCGCGGCAAAATTTTTGCCCTCGATCAGCGACCGGATGGTCTCCACAGTATCCTCGTCCAGCTGAAGCCCCTGCATAAAGGAAGCGAAAATGCTGGCGTGGCCGATTTCCACATGGAACTTCTCCACCTGGCAGCAGCGGATCGCGTCCACTGCTGCGACGATCATCTCCAGATCTGCCTTTTTGCCGGAGGCGCCGATGAGCTCCACGCCCACCTGGGGCATTTCACCGTTTTCCCCCTTGTTGCCGGAGCTGGATCGGTATTTGCACTGGCTGTAGTAGAACCGGCGGGGCAACACCATATCCTTGAGCTTGGTCGCCGCCACGCGGGCGATGGGGGTGGTGCTGTCCGGACGCATGACCAGCAGCTTTCCGCTCTTGTCTACCAGTTTCAGCATGGATTCCTGGGGAATGCTGTTTCCGGCCAGGGTGAACACATCGTAAAACTCCACGTCCGGCGTCATAATTTCAGTGTACCCCCGCTGATCAAAGAGCTGGGTCAGCCGGTTCTGCACCTGACGGCGCTCCGCACACTCTCCAAACAGGCGGTCACGGGTGCCTTCCGGCGTGTTGGGAATATACTTCATACCATGGAACTCCTATATCTTTCCTGTACCAGCGCTGATTTGCGCCGCGTCCGCAGAACAGGAAACTCCGCACAACAGCAGCAGCCATTGTGCGGCGTCTCCGCATACTTTAATTCGCTAATACATTAACACACATTCAACGTTTTGTCAACCGCGAATCTGACGGATCTCACCCTTTAGGGAAGGACTGATTCAATCTCTCGGATGGCTGGACGAGGATATTTTCGTCCAGACGCCGTAGCTTGATTGAATCAGTGTTTCCTTAGTCAAACCGGGTCTCCCACACATCTGCCTGACTTGCCTGCAGGCAAAGGCGCAGCTGTTCCGGAGCGATTTTACGCGGATGCAGCTTCGGCAGCTGATCCAGGGAAAACCAGCCGCTGCCCAGGGTCTCAATGTTCTGCTGAAACGCTCCACCTTTCAGTCGGCAGAGGTAGAGAAACCGCTGCACGGTGAAGAACTCGAAGGGCTCGTTCCACTTGTGCTGGTCATGGACCGCCACCAACCGGCAGACCTCCACATCCACACCGGCCTCTTCCCTGGCCTCTTTCACCGCGTTGGCCGCCGGCGTCAGATTGTACTCACACCAGCCCCCGGGAGGCGCCCAGGTGTGGTCCAACTCCTCCACCAGCAGCACCTCATTCCGCTCGTTGAACAGGATGGCGCGGCTGTCGATTTTCGGCGTCTGGTAAATGGTTTCCTGTGAAAAAACAGCCTTGATGGATTCGTAAGGCTCATCAGAGCTGACGGCGGTCATTTCTGCCGCAATTTCCAGTATGCGGTCGTACCGCTCCCGGTCGAACACATCTTTGGTGTAAAACCGTCCGGCGGTGCTCATGGCCTGAAGCTCCTTTGCCCACTCCAGGATGTTTGGCTTTTTCTGACTCATAATCCTTCTTTCCGGCGCTGCAGCACGCCGATGCCCTCTCCCCGGAAAAAATGCGTACAGGGACAAAACGTCGGCGGCTGATCGCCATAACAGCGGTTTGATTGAGGAAGGACTGATTTCATCTCTCGGATAGCTGGTCTAGGATTTCTTTGCCAGCCGCCGTTCAAATCCTGACATCGGATTGGGGAAAGCTACCGCTCAGACGTCGCAGACGGATGGAATCAGCGCTTCCTCAGAACAATGTAATCTGACTGGTTTCCGGCAGACCGTCCAGTGCACCCATAAACCGCAGCGCCTTCAGGTGTGCCTCGGAGAGCTTGGAGCAGCAGGCGGAAACCTCTTCCACCGAGATAAAGGGTTTTCCGTTCCGGTCTTTGATGGCTTCAACGGTGGCTTCTGCCGCCGCCTCGCCCAGTCCGGGAATAGAGGTCAGGCAGGGAATCAGCGCGTTATGCTCCCGGTCCACGCCAAATCGGGTGGCCTGTACCTCCATCAGATTCATCTTTTTAAAGGTATACCCCCGAAGGTACATCTCATAGCAGACCTCCAGCGTGGTGTACATCTTATCCTCCACGTCGGTGGTTTTTTCTTTGGCCTTGAGCTCCTTCATCTTGTCCTGTACCGTCTGCATCCCCAGGAACATACAGGTTGCATCCACCGCCTTCGCCCGAATGGAGAAATAGGTGGCGTAGAAGGCCAGCGGATCGTGTACCTTAAAATACGCGATGCGGAAGGCCATCATAACATAGGCAACTGCGTGGGCCTTAGGGAACAGATATTTGATTTTCCGGCAGGATTCGATGTACCACTGAGGGATGTTGTGGGCCTTCATCTCCTCTTCGATGCCTTCCGGCCAGCTCTTGCCCTTGTGGATGACGCCCTTTCGGACCGCCTCCATAAATTTAAAGCTGTGCAGCGGATCGCAGCCCATAGAGATCAGGTACAGCATAATGTCGTCACGGCAGCCGATGGCCTCCTCAACAGAGGCGGTTTTGCTCAGGATCAGATCCTTTGCGTTGCCCAGCCACACGTCCGTGCCGTGAGAGAAGCCGGACAGGCGCAGCAGGGTGTTGAAGTTTTTCGGCTGTGTGTCCACCAGCATCTGCCGGGTAAAGGGCGTTCCAAATTCCGGAATCGCCACAGCACCCGTGGGTCCCAGCACCGGATCGTCCTCAAAGCCCAGCGCTTTAGAACTGCAGAACAGGGACATGGTGTCCTTGTCGTCCAGGGGAATAGTGCGGGGATCCACGCCGGTCAGATCCTGCAGCATTCGGATCATGCTGGGGTCATCGTGGCCCAGCATATCCAGCTTCAGCAGGTTGGACTCCATGGAATGATATTCAAAATGGGTGGTGACGATGTCCGAGTTGGGGTCGTCAGCAGGGTGCTGCACCGGGCAGAAATCATAGATTTCCTTGTCGCCGGGGATGACCACCATGCCGCCGGGATGCTGTCCGGTGGTGCGCTTGACATTGGTACAGCCCAGCGCCAGCCGTTCTTCTTCCGCCCGGGACACCTTCTTTTCCCGCTGTTCCAGGTACTTGAGCACAAAGCCGTAAGCGGTTTTTTCCGCCACGGTACCCACAGTGCCGGCCTTGAACACGTGGCCCTCGCCGAACAGCTCAAAGGTGTAGCGGTGGGCCTTGGCCTGGTACTCGCCGGAAAAGTTCAGGTCAATATCCGGGACCTTGGTGCCGCCGTAGCCCAAAAAGGTTTCAAAGGGGATGTTGAAGCCGTCCTTGTCCAGCTTCGCACCGCAGACCGGGCAGGTCCGGTCGGGCAGGTCCGCTCCGCAGCCGTATTGCTTTTGATCCACCTGGAAGTCGGAGAACTTGCACTTGGGACAGCGGTAGTGAGGCGGCAGGCTGTTGACCTCGGTAATACCGGACAAAAAAGCCACAATGGAAGAGCCCACACTGCCTCGGGAGCCAACCAGATAACCGTGCTCCAGGGAGTTGTGCACCAGCTTCTGGGCGGACATATAAATAACGTCATACTTGCGCTGGATAATGCCGGGCAGCTCCAGGTCGATTCGGTCCTGGACAATCTGAGGTAACTGCTCTCCGTAGAGCTTGTGGGCTTTGTCGTACACCAGAAACTCCAGTTCCTTGTCCGAATCCTTCAGCTTCGGCGCAAACAGACCCTTGGGCAGCGGCTTGATGGGATCGCACCACTTTGCAATGCGGTTGGGATCCTCCACCACCACCTTATGGCAGTCCTCCTCCCCCAGATAGGCAAATTCCTCCAGCATTTCATCGGTTGTCTTGAAATAGATGGGCAGTTCATCGTCCGCACTGTCAAAGCCGTTGAACGCCAGCAGGATGTGGCGGAAGATCTCCTGTTCAGGGTCCAAAAAATGAACGTCACCGGTGGCACAGACGGGTTTGTTCAGTGCCTTGCCCAGCCGGACAATGGTGCGGTTGAACTCCCGCAGCTCCTCCTCGTCCCTGGCGGTGCCATCCGCGATCATAAAGTGATTGTTGCACAGCGGCTGAATTTCCAGGAAATCATACCACTTGGCGATCCGCAGCAATTCCTTCCAATCCCGACGGGCCGCCACCGCCTGGTACAGCTCACCGGCCTCACAGGCGGAGCCGATGATAAGCCCTTCCCGATTCTCGTCGATCAGGCTTTTTGGCATCACAGGCCGCCGCTGGAAGTGCTCCAGGTGGGCCAGCGAGATCAGCTTGTACAGGTTCCGCAGTCCGTTCTGGTTCTTCGCCAGCACAATCAGATGGCGGCGTTTCTGGCGGCGCCTGCTGCCGTTGCGCAGCGTGACCATCTTCTGATTGATCTGGGAGATCTGGTGGACACCCATATCCCGGAGCATCTTCCAGAAGGGAACCAGCATATAGCCCACCATTGCCGCGTCATCACAGGCCCGGTGGTGATGAAAGTCCTGCAGACCCAGGCGGGTGGACACTGAGTCCAGCGTGTACTTGCCCAGGTCCGGCAGCAGGTACTGAGACAGCGTCAGCGTGTCCAGTGACGGGTTCTGGAAGGGGCGTCCAATGCGCTTGCAGCCCTCAGTCAGGAAGCCCATGTCAAAATCTGCATTGTGTGCAGCCAGCAGACGATCCCCTGCCCAATCGAGGAACTGATTCAGCGCTTCCTCCTGGGAGGGCGCGCCGGCCACCATCTCATCGGTGATGCTGGTCAGCTCGACAATTTTCCTCGGGATCGGGAACCCGGGGTCCACAAAGGTATCGAATCGGTCGACGATTTCGCTTCCCTTCAGCAGAACCGCGCCGATTTCAATGATCTGATCCGTGCGGTTATTCAGTCCTGTGGTCTCCAGGTCAAAACAGACGATCTCGTCGTCAAACTGTGCGCTGGTCTCGCCGCGGACCACCACGCGCTCGTCCACATCGTTGATGAAATAGGCCTCGGTGCCGTAAATCACCTTAATTTTGTCTCCCGCCGCCGCACAGGCGTCGGGAAAAGCCTGGGCCACACCGTGGTCCGTGATGGCAATGGCCTTATGCCCCCACTTGATGGCCCGTTTTACCGCATCCTTCACCTCGGTGAGGGCATCCATGGTGGAGAAGCGGGTGTGGAGATGCAGCTCTACCCGCTTCTCCGGCGCGGTATCCTGTCGCTCTGCCGGAGGGTCCGCTTTGGCAATGGCAAACGGGTTCAACTCCATGTCATTGGAATAACGCGAAAGGCTCAGCTTGCCCTCCACCGTGACATAGGTTCCTTTTTTCAGCGCCTTCATCAGAGGCTCTGCCTCTTTCTTCTCCATAAACTTGGAGACCGTGACAGAGTTGGTGTTGTCGGTGATGTTAAAGCTCACCACCCAGGCGTTGCGCTTTTTCAGCTCCCTGCTGTTGTCGGAAAAGATGCGGCCGGTGACGCACACGGTCCGCAGGTTCAGATCCAGGTCGCTCATGGGGATAGAGTGCCCTCGAATACGCCTTCCGAACAGCATCTCATCGGAGGGCACCGCCACAAGGTGATACGACTTGGGCCGTTTCCCGGCGGGAGGAGCAATTTTCGGAACAGATTTCATACGCCTGGCCCGCATGGCCTTGGTTCTGGCAAAGAGATCCTGAGCCGACGCCATAGCAGGCACAGCGGCCTCAGCAGGAGGCGGCGCTGATTCTTCCGGCTCCGGCTGCGACGACACCTCCGCAGGCACAGGGGGCCAATCCTTTTCCGCTGCGTCCTGCTCCAGCTCCAGCTGAGCAATGGCCTGGGTCACCTGGGCAAGATCCACCAGTTTCAATTCAACGCAGGTCAGATCGTAGTCCCGGCGCAGGACCCGCTCCAACCGTTCACAGATTTCCGGACTCTGGGGAACAGAAAAGGAAACCTCCAGTTCAATGGCTCTGCGTGCGGGGCTGATGACCGCGTGCTGAACCACACAGCACGCAGCGGCATCGTACAGTCTCCCCTGCACGCTGCAGCGGGGAAACATTTTCAGCAATGTAATCGTATCGCCGGAATGCAAGGTTCCGCCCCCTTTCTATCTAGAATCATCCGTTCCAATCAAAGCTTTTCGATCTGCCGGAAGAGCTCATCCACCAGCTGATTCTCAGGAACACCGGTCTTGATGACCTCACCGTGGGCAAACAGGATTCCGTTGCCGCTGCCGCCGGCAATGCCCACGTCAGCTGCGCTGGCCTCCCCGGGTCCGTTGACGATGCAGCCCATGACCGCCACAGTGATGGGCTTTTTCACGTCCTTCAGCCGCCGCTCCACCTCGTTGGCAAGGGGTATCAGGTCAATGTTCGTGCGGCCGCAGGTGGGGCAGGAAATCAGGTTGGGGCCGTCCTGCCGCAGTCCGGCTGCCTGCAGAATCTGCTTGGCGGCCACAATTTCCTCCGCCGGGTCTGCGGTCAGCGTCACCCGCAGCGTATCGCCGATCCCCTGGGCCAGCAAGCCGCCGATTCCGATGGCAGACTTGATAATTCCCATGGCCGGAGTGCCTGCCTCAGTGACTCCAAGATGTAAAGGATAATTGCTTTTCTCGTGCATCAGCTTGTAGGCAGCCATGGTCAGAGGTACGCTGGAGGACTTTAAAGACACGCAAATATCGTCAAAATCAAACTTATTCAGCAGTTTGATGTGACCAAAGGCAGATTCCACCAGTGCCTCAGGGCAGACCTTTCCGTATTTGGCCAGCAGATCCTTCTCCAGGCTGCCGCCGTTGACGCCAATGCGAATGGGAATATTCTTCTGACGGCAGGCATCCGCCACAGCCTTCACCCGATCCTCTCCGCCGATATTGCCCGGGTTAATGCGAACCTTATCCGCGCCGGCTGCAATGGCTTCCAGCGCAAGGCGGTAGTCAAAATGAATATCCACCACCAGGGGGATGTCGATCTGTTCTTTGATCTTGCCAATGGCGTGTGCAGCGGCCATATTCGGCACCGCCACACGGATGATCTCGCAGCCTGCAGCCGCCAGACGGCGAATCTGCAGGACGGTAGCTTCTACATCGTCGGTGTGGGTGGAGCACATGGACTGAATTGCCACAGGGGCTCCGCCGCCCACAGGGACATTGCCCACCATAATCTGTTTGGTCATATCTGTAATCTCCTTCAGTAAAACAAAACAATCGGTTGCTTTCAGGGAGCGGCGAATTCAATGATGCATCGCTCCCTGAAAAGCATTGTTAGAAACAGTTTCTTATCGTGATAATGGGGTTATTGGCTTCCGAAAAGTTTGAAAACATCCTGCAGAGCGACAAAGGCCATCAATCCCAGAAGCAGGATCATTCCGGCGGCATGGACATACTGTTCGTACTTTGCCGGGATCTGACGCCGGAACAGCAGGAGCAGCACGCCGTTTACCAGCAGAAACAGCACTCTGCCGCCGTCTAATGCCGGAATGGGGAGCAGATTCATCACACTCAGGTTGATGGCAATGAAGGCCCCGAAGTAGAGCAGGTTCATCACCGCATCCCAAACGGAGGCAGATGACTCGCCAACCTCGTTCATGGTGTCCACGATCCCGATGGGGCCGCTGAGATCCTTCACGCTGGCACCGCCGGAGAGCAGCTGCTCCAAACTCCACCAGACCATACGGACAAAATCAACGGCGTTGTAAAGTCCAAAGCGCAGCCTGGCGGGAACAGTTGCCTGCTCCACGCCGAAGTTCAGCCCGTATCGAAACACCTTTTTGCCGTTTTCCTCGTACTCCCTGGGAATCAGCGGCAGGTCATTGACCTGTACCTTTTTGCCATTTCGCCTTACAATAATATCGGAATTCTCGCCGTTATTCAAACTTAAAATGGTGGTCACATCACTGGAAAGCAAAACCGCTTTACGGTTAATAGAGAGAATTTGATCCCCCTCCATCAGCATCGTTTCACCCTGGCAGGGGAATCCCTCCGCAAATCCTGTGATGGTTGTGGTCGCATAAGCAGTCATCCCGGAATACAGGAACAGCAGAATCACAAGTCCCGCGAGAAAGTTGAACCCAGAGCCGGCAATCAGCACCAAAAAGCGCTTCCATCCGGCAGCGTTTCCAAACGCCCGGGGATTGTCGCTGTCCTCATCCTCCCCTTCCATGGCGCAGTATCCGCCGATGGGCAGCAGCCGCAGAGAGTATAGGGTCTCCCGTCCCTGTTTGTGCAGCAGCAGCGGTCCCATGCCGATGGAGAACTCATTGACCTGAATGCCGCACAGCTTTGCCACGGAAAAGTGACCAAATTCGTGTACGGCGATCAGCAGGCCGAAGATCAGGATTGCTAAGATGATATACAAAGGCGATTCCCTCCCAAATCCGATGATGATGTTTTAACGCGCAGCGTACACAGCTTCTCTGGCCGCACGGTCCGCGTCGAGAATCTGTTCCAGTGTATCCGCCGGTCCATCAGGAACAACTTCCAGCGCTTTGGCCACCAGCTCTCCGATTTCCAGGAATCGAATCTGATCCTTCAGGAACAGTCCCACAGCAGCCTCATTGGCTCCGTTCAGCACCGCACAGGCAACGCCGGGCTTGCGGGCGCAGTCCAGCGCCAGTTTCAGGCACTGGAAGGTCTCGGTGTCAGGCCGCTGGAAGCTCAGCGGCGGGCAGCTGAACAGATCCAGCGGCTCCACAACACTGGGCAGACGCTTGGGATAAGTCAGCGCATACTGGATGGGCAGGCGCATATCTGGAACGCCCAGCTGAGCCAGAATCGCGTTGTCCCGGAACTCCACCAGGGAGTGAACGATGCTCTGGCGATGAATGGCAATGTCCACCTGGTCCGGGGTGACCTGGTACAGACGCATCGCCTCAATGAACTCCAGCCCTTTGTTCATGAGTGTAGCGCAATCAATGGTGATTTTTGCGCCCATTTTCCAGGTGGGATGCTTCAGCGCATCGGCCCGGGTGTAATTCTTCAGCTCGTCACGGGTCTTGCCGAAGAAGGGGCCGCCGGAACAGGTCAGGATCAGCTTTTTGATCTCTCCGTGGTCGGCACTGCCCTGAATGCACTGAAACAGAGCGGAGTGCTCACTGTCCACCGGGATAATCTCTGCGCCGTACTCCTTGGCGGTGCGCATGACCAGCTCGCCGGCGCAGACCAGTGTCTCTTTGTTGGCCAGAGCAATGCGCTTTTTTGCCTTGATTGCGGCCAGCGTGGGGCGCAGTCCTACATTCCCCACCACAGCGGTGATAACGGTGTCCGCCTCTGGGATGGTCGCCGCCTCAATGAGTCCCTCCATTCCGGAGGCAACGCGGATATCCGTGTCCGCCAGTCGTGTCCTGATATCGGACGCAGCGGCAGGGTCATAGCAGACCACCAGCTTTGGATGGAATTGTCTTGCCTGCTGCTCCAGCAGCTCCACGCTGCTGTTTGCAGTGATGGCAGCCACAGAAGCTCCGCAGGCGGCAATCACATCAAGAGACTGCCGCCCAATGGAACCAGTGGAGCCCAATAAAGAAATTGTTCTCATACTGTCACCTAATTTCTAAATTTCAAAACATTGTATCGCTGTAAAGTTTATTTACTTTTCAGTTGAATGATCCATTAAAAGCGGAAAAGCGGAAGCAGCATCACCACAATATAGGTGAAGGGAGCGCAGAAGATGACACTGTCAAAGCGATCCAGCACCCCGCCATGTCCCGGCAGAAATCGACCGTAGTCTTTGATGCCGGCTTCCCGTTTGATGTAGGAAAAGCTCAGATCTCCCAGCTGGGAGACGACGCTGGCCAACATGCCGTAAATCACCAGGGCGGGATAATTGGCGCTGTGTCCCCAGAACCGTCCGACAATGACGCCATAGAGGGCGCACATCACTGCAGAGGCCAGGAATCCGCCCACGCTGCCCTCGATGGTCTTTTTGGGGGACAGCTTGGGCGCCAGCTTGTGCTTTCCGAAAGCCATGCCCGCAAAGAGCGCGAAGGCGTCGCTGGAAAAGGCGGAGACAAAGGGCAGCAGAATGAAGAGCTTCCCATGCTCCAGGTCGGAGAGCAGCACAAACACGGAGAGCATCCCCGGGATCAGCAGTCCCGCAAAGAGGGCGATGCCCATCTGACCGAACTTGATGGTCTGATGGCTGCTGATTGCCAGAATCGACATCCCCAGGAAAAAGGCAAAGACCCCGGCGAACCCGGCCAGATGGTCCAATCCAAAGTAGTACCAGAAGGGCACCAGGATTGCCATGGCCATGCTCAGCCCCACAAGCCCCTTGTGTCGCACCTCTCCGGTGGCGTACATACACTCATGGGCGGCGATGCAGCAGAGCGCGGCGAGAATCACCGGCAGACACACCGGAGGCAGCACCAGCAGCACAAACAGCAGCAACGGGATTCCCAGAACACCAACGATGACTCGGGTCAGCATCAGACACCTCCATATCTGCGGGAACGCTTCTGGAACGCCTCAATGGCTTCCAGCAGGTTCGTTTTGGAAAAGTCAGGCCAGAGCACATCTGTAAAGTAATACTCAGAATAAGCGGACTGCCAGAGCAGGAAATTGGACGTCCGCACTTCTCCGCTTGGCCGAATGATCAGATCCGGGTCCGGAACCCCTTTGGAAAACAGGTAGTCAGAGAAGCCTGCCTCGGTCAGCGCCTCAGGGTTCGCCTTTCCGGCAGCGCAGTCTGCCTGCCACGCTTTGATGCCCCGAATGATTTCGTCTCGGCCGCCGTAGTTCAGGCAAATGTTCACCTGACAGCCGTCATAGCGACTGGAGATCTCCCGGGCGTGCTGGCAAAGCTCCTGAAGCTCCGGGCTCAGGCGGGACAGATCACCGAAAAATTCCATTTTGACCTTGTCCCGTTCCATCTGGCCAATGGCCTCCAGCAGGTATTTTTTCAGCAGTCCCATAATGGACTGGACCTCTTCCTGGGAGCGCTTCCAGTTTTCAGTAGAGAATGCGTAAACCGTCAGGTATTCCAGCCCGATTTCCTTGGCATAAGTGGCAATGGTGCGGAAGGTCTCCGCGCCCACTGCGTGTCCGGCGGTGCGGGGCAGCCCCCGTTTTCTTGCCCAGCGTCCGTTGCCGTCCATGATGATGGCAACGTGCCGGGGCAGATGGGAAAAATCCACCTGCGGTTCTCTGGTTTTACTTGAAAAGATAGCCATAGTTGTACTCCAAAGCGGCAGAGAGGCCGACAAAACCTCTCTGCCGTTATCATTCTATATTTCCACTTTTCGGAAAAAGTTACACGGTCATCAGTTCTTTTTCCTTATCGGCGGTCATTTTATCAATTTCTTTGCACCGCTTGTCGGTGATGTTCTGCAGATCCTTTTCGTAGTCCTTCACATCGTCCTCGGTGATCTCAGACTTTTTCTTCATGGCCTTGACCTTGTCCATAGCGTCCCGGCGGATGTTGCGGACGGCGACCTTGCCGGACTCGCCGTACTTGCGGACCTGCTTAATCAGGTCCTTACGGCGTTCCTCCGTCAGTTGGGGGAAGCTCAGACGGATGACCCGGCCGTCGTTCTGGGGGTTGATGCCCAGATCGGACATATTGATGGCTTTCTCAATGGCCTTGAGCAGGGTGCGGTCCCAGGGCTGAATCACCAGCTGACGGGGATCCGGAGAAGAAATAGACGCGACCTGATTCAGCGGAGTGGGAGAACCGTAGTACTCAACGCTGATGCGGTCCAGAACCTGTGCATTGGCGCGGCCCGCCCGGACAGAGGCGAAATCTGCTCTGACGGCAGTAATGGTTTTTTCCATTTTTGCGTCATAACCCTTGACAAAATCGTTCATAAATCTTCCTCCTTATAGTTAATTGAATCATCAATGCATTTCCTTCTGATGCACAGCCCCTGAGGGGCGCTGCCACTCCGACAGGCAGCCAAATGGCGCGCTGAGGGGTTACTGCTCGCCGACCACCGTGCCGATGGTCTCCCCCATCACGGCGCGGACGATGTTCTGGGGATCCTTCAGTGCAAAAACCAGCACCGGAACGTTGTTGTCCATGGACAGACTGGTTGCAGTGGAGTCCATCACCTGGAGCCGCTTCGCCAGCACCTCTTCGTAAGAAATGCGGTCGTACTTGACGGCAGCGGGGTCCTTCAGCGGGTCCGCGCTGTAAACACCGTCGATATTCTTGGCCAGCAGAATCACATCTGCATCAATTTCCACAGCCCGCAGCGCAGCCGCCGTGTCGGTGGAGAAATAGGGGTTGCCGGTGCCGCAGCCGAAGATCACCACCCGGCCGGCCTCCAGATGACGCACGGCCTCAGCACGGACATAGGGCTCTGCCACGCCACGCATTTCAATGGCGGTCTGCACACGGACGTCCACGCCCTTCTGCTCCAGCACATCGGAGACAGCCAGCGCGTTCATAACCGTTGCCAGCATTCCCATATGGTCTGCACGAACCCGCTGCATATTCTCTGCGCCGTCCTTCAGACCGCGCCAGAAGTTGCCGCCGCCCACGACGACGCCAACCTGAACGCCCATCTTGACGCATTCCTTGATCGCATCACAGACGGAGCCAACGACATCAAAGTCGTAGCCTCTCTTTTTGTCCCCCGCCAGGGCCTCACCGCTGATTTTCAGCAGGACTCTTTTATATTTAGGTGTTGCCATTTTCAGACCAGCTCCTTGGTAATCTAATTTCTGGAAAGACACGCTTTGCGGCGCCGGAATGGGCACCGCCTCTTTCCCTGCTCGCGTACATGGTTATTTTACCTTATTTTCCCCATTTTGGAAAGAGGGTTACAGAAATTTCTTTTTCCGTTTTGGAGGAAAATCCCACCGCCGCCGCAAGTGCCGTTTCTTTTTCCGAAAAAGTTGTGATTTTTTAATGAAACAGCAGCTTTTTTCACAATCTTGCTGCAGTCGGCAGTCGGCGCCTCAGTTGGACTTCTCTGAGTTCAGGATCAGGCCGCTGGTGCACAGGTTGACCAGCACCTCCACCATGGTCTGGAGGGACTTCACGGGAATGTACTCGTACACGCTGTGGTAGTTCAGCCCGCCTGTGGACAGATTTGGGCAGGGCAGCCCCATATAGCTGAGCCGGGCGCCGTCGGTTCCTCCGCGAATGGGAAGGGTGACCGATTCCACCCCTGCCGCCTCAAAGGCAGCGTGTGCCTGTACGATCAGCTCCATATGAGGCTCAATCTGTTCCCTCATGTTGTAGTAGCTGTCCTGGATGCTGACTTCCACCCGTTCCGCTCCGTATTTCCCGCGAATGGGTTCCGCCAGCACGTGAAGGAGCTGCTTGCGCTCTTCAAATCTTGTACGGTCGTGATCTCGGATGATCATCCGTAGTTCCGCTTCGCCCTCGTTGCCATGCAGGTAGTTCACATGGAAGAAGCCCTCATATCCCTCTGTGTGGGCAGGTGTTTCCGCTTGGGGCATCATATTTATGTACTCCGCAGCCAACAGCACCGCATTGACCATTTTGTTTTTGGCCTCTCCGGGGTGAATCATCTGGCCGTGGAACCGGATCTGGGCAGCGGCGGCGTTGAAGTTCTCATACTCCAGCTCGCCCAGCGCTCCGCCGTCCACGGTGTAGGCGTATTTTGCTCCGAATTGTTCCAAATCGAAGTGGTCTGCACCCTCTCCAATCTCTTCATCAGGTGTAAAGGCAATCCACAGTTCACCGTGTTTTAACTCAGGATGATGTGCTAAATACTCGACAGCAGAGACAATTTCTGCAACTCCTGCCTTATCATCCGCTCCCAGCAGGGTGGTTCCGTCAGTGACGATCAGTTCCTGACCAACATAGCGATTGAGTGACGGAAAGTCCTTCGGAGACAGGACAATATTCTTCTCTTTATTGAGCACAATATCCTCACCGTCAAAGGTCACGATCCTCGGCTTTACGCCGGCGCCCGGCGCATCCGGAGACGTGTCCATATGCGCAATGAGCCCCATAGGCGTGGCCGACTCCATGCCGGGGGTTGCGGGTATTCTGCCGTAAACGCAGCCGAACCTGTCCCGGCGCACGTCGGTGACGCCGCATTTTTTCAGATCCTCACAGATGTGGTCCGCCAGCACCAGCTGTTTTTCGGTGCTGGGTGTGGTTCCGGTTGTCTCGCTGGACTGGGTGTCATAGGACACGTAGTCCAGAAATCGTTCCATTACGTCCATTGGTTTCATGCTCCTTCAAGTATGTCTGTCATCCGGCTGACGGGCAGCTGCCGAAGGGGCGCAGTCCGCCGGATGACTTGGTTTTGACTGGAATTATTTTACCACAGAACCATCCTTGTTTCCACCTTGTTTTCCTGTTTTCGGAAAAAGAAAAAGCAGGGTCAGACAAACGTCCTTCCCTGCCTTTCGGTTCCTGCCAAATCAGCGATGAAGCAGATTACTTATTCTGAATGTACTTGTCGATGGCTGCAGCGGCCTTCTTGCCCGCGCCCATGGCCAGGATGACGGTTGCGGCACCGGTGACAGCGTCGCCGCCGGCGAACACGCCCTCGCGGGTGGTGGAGACGCCGTCCTCGCCCACGATCAGGCAGCCGCGGCGGTTGGTCTCCAGACCGGGAGTGGTGGAGCGAATCAGGGGGTTGGGGCTGGTGCCCAGCGCCATGATGACAGTGTCGACTTCCAGAATGAACTCGCTGCCCGGCACCTCAATGGGACGGCGGCGGCCGGAAGCGTCCGGTTCACCCAGCTCCATACGGATGCACTTGATGGCTGCCACGCGGCCGGTGGGCTTGCCGTCCTCGCCTACGCCGCCGATGATCTCCACCGGGTTGCACAGGTTCTTGAACTCAATGCCCTCTTCCTTGGCGTGTTCGATCTCCTCGTTGCGGGCGGGCATCTCAGCCTCACCGCGGCGGTAAACGATGTAGACCTTCTCTGCACCCATGCGCTTGGCGCAGCGGCAGGCGTCCATCGCCACGTTGCCGCCGCCCACGACTGCCACAGCCTTGGACTGCAGCACGGGGGTGTCATACTCTTCCAGATAGCCCTTCATCAGGTTAATGCGGGTCAGGTACTCATTGGCGGAGCAGACACCGGCCAGACCCTCGCCGGGGATATTCATGAAACGGGGCAGGCCGGCGCCGGTGCCAATGAACACGGCCTCGTAGCCCATGTCGTCCATCAGCTCGTCAATGGACAGGACCTTGCCCATGACCATATCGGTCATGACCTCAACGCCCAGCGCACGCAGCTTATCCACCTCGCCGCCCACGATGGCCTTGGGCAGACGGAACTCGGGGATGCCGTACACCAGCACGCCGCCGGCGGTGTGGAATGCCTCAAAAATGGAAACCTGATAGCCCAGCTTGGCCAGGTCAGCGGCGCAGGTCAGGCCGGAGGGACCGGAACCCACCACAGCCACCTTATGACCATTGGAAGCGGGCTTTTCTACCTTCTCCTCCACGTGCTCACGGTGCCAGTCGGCGACGAAGCGCTCCAGGCGGCCAATGCCCACAGGCTCGGTCTTGATGCCGCGGACACACTTGGATTCGCACTGGCTCTCCTGGGGGCAGACACGGCCGGAGATTGCGGGCAGGGCGTTGGTGGAAGTGATGACCTGATAGGCGGCCTCAAAGTCGCCCTCCACGATCTTCTTAATGAAGTCGGGGATCTGAACGTTCACCGGGCAGCCGGAAACACAGGGACGGTGCTTGCAGTTCAGGCAGCGCTCCGCTTCGCCCTTGGCCATTTCCACGGTGTAGCCGGTGGCGACTTCCAGAAAGTTCTTATTGCGGACGTCAGGCTCCTGAGAAGGCATCGGAGTCTTAATCGGGCTCATATTCGGCATGATAATTTCTCCTCCTTACTGAATCAGATCCTGGCCCAGCTTGTCAAAGCGGCACATATGATCCTTGGTCATCTGGGCCTCCTGGGCACGGTAAGTGGCGTTGCGGTTCATTAAATCGTCAAAGTCCACCTGATAGCCGTCGAATTCAGGGCCGTCCACGCAGGCAAACTTCATCTTGCCGCCCACGCTGACGCGGCAGCCGCCGCACATACCGGTGCCGTCGATCATAATGGGGTTCAGGGACACCCGGCAGGGCACACCGAAGGGCTCAGCGGTCTTGACCACGAACTTCATCATGGGAACCGGGCCGATGGCGATGATGACGTCGTACTTCTCCCCTGCCTCCAGCAGCTGCTGCAGCTTGGTGGTGGTGAAGCCTTTTTCCTTGTAGGAACCGTCGTCGGTCATGACGTACAGGTTGTCGCAGGCGTCCTCAAAGTCCTTTTCCAGAATGACCAGATCCTTGTTGCGGAAGCCCACGATCACGTCGGTTCTCACGCCGGCGTCATGGAAGCCCTTGGCAACGGGATAAGCGATGGCGGTGCCCAGGCCGCCGCCGATGACACAGGCGGACTTGACGCCTTCCATCTCGGTGGGCATGCCCAGCGGGCCGACAAAGTCCAGCAGATAGTCGCCCTCGTTCATCTTGGCCAGCGCCTTGGTGGTCAGACCAACCAGCTGGAAGATGATGGTGACGGTGCCCTTCTCCCGGTCAAAGCCGCCGATGGTCAGGGGCAGACGCTCACCTTTTTCGTCGATGCGCAGAATGATGAACTGACCAGGCTGCGCCTTTTTTGCCACAAACGGCGCTTCGATTTCCAGAAGTGTGATGGTCGGATTCAGCACTTCCTTGCGGACAATCTTGTACATACTGCAAATTCCTCCTCTATTGGTTTCAAACGGGCGTAATACCCGGGTGAATTGATTCAATCTGCAAAACAATAGCAGTTCAGCGGATCATCCCGCTGTTTCTGACTGCCTCCACGGCCTCGGCAATCTGTTCCGGGGGCATGGTCAGCGCGAAACGCACATGGTCCGCACCCAGGGAGCCGAAGGCGCTGCCCGGGGTGCACAGCACGCCGCTCTTTTCCAGCAGCTCAAAGCAGAATTCCACGGAGTCCGTGTAGCCTTCCGGCAGCGGGGCCCAGACGAACATACTGCCCTCACTGTCGGGGACGTTCCAGCCGATAGAGCGGAAGCCGCCGCACAGCGCGTCCCGGCGCTGCTGATACATGGCCCGGCGGCGCTCAACGCCGTCCTGAGGTCCGTTCAGCGCCTCGATGGCAGCGTACTGCACCGGCAGGAAGATACCGTAGTCGATCTGGGAGCGGAGCGTTGCAAACTTTTTGATGATATCCCGGTTGCCCATCACGAAGGAAATCCGTCCGCCGGTGAGGCAGTAGGTCTTGGACAGGGAATTGAACTCCACGCCCACCTCCATGGCTCCGGGAACAGACAGGAAGGAAATCCCCTTCCGGCCGTCAAAGATAATCTCGGAATAGGCGTTGTCGTGGAGCACAATGACATTGTACTTCTTTGCCCACGCCACCAGTTCCTCGTAGAAGCTGCGGGGGGCGGCTTTTGCCACAGGGTTGGCCGGGTAGGAAACCACAATCGCCTTGGCTTTCTTTGCCGTTTCCTCAGGGATGGCGTTGAGATCCGGCAGAAAGTCGTTTTCCGGCAGCAGCTCATAGTACAGAATCTCTGCACCCGTGAGCCAGGGGCCGATCTCAAAAATCGGGTAACCCGGATTCGGGCAAAGAACGATGTCACCGGGATCGCACAGCGCCCAGCCGATGTGGGCCAGGCCCTCCTGAGAGCCGTTGACGGATGTGATTTCGTCCGCCGCCAGCTCTACGCCGTAGCGGCGCCGATACCAGCTCTGGACCGCCTCCACCAGCTCAGGCAGGTTGCCCAGTGAATACTTAAAGTTGTTGGGATCCGCAATGGCTTTGGCCGCCGCGTCCAGCACGTTCTGATCCGGATGAAAATCCGGGGTGCCCACCGACAGATTCCATACCTTGCGACCCTGAGCCTGCAGTTCCCTCTTTTTATCGTCCAGCACGTTAAAAATGCCGGGCTGGAACTGCTGCATTCTGGATGCAAATTCAAGTTTCAAAACTATGTCACACCTTTTGAGGTTGCTGATCCCCTTCGATAAGAAGACGATATTTGCATTTATTATAGCGGGAAGTGACACAATGTGCAAGAGCAAATTGGGCCGCTTGCAGAAAAAACAGGATTTTCCGGGTTATTTGTCCCTTTCCAGCATTTCCAGCAGTTCCTGCTCCGTGAGAATTGCAATTCCCAGGGACTGCGCCTTGGTCAGCTTGGAACCGGCGGCTTCCCCTGCTACAACATAGCTGGTTTTTTTGGACACGGAGCCGGAAACCTTGCCGCCGTTTCCCTCGATAAGCTTTTTTGCCTCGTTCCGGGTCATCTGGGCCAGCGTGCCGGTGAGCACAAAGGTCAGTCCCTTCAGCTTGTCCCCGGCCTTTTCCTCTGTGGACTGGAAATTCACGCCTGCCTCCCGCAGCGCCTCAATCAGATGCTGAGACTGGGGATTTTCAAACCAGCGGACGATAAACTCTGCCGTGATGCCGCCGATGTCCTCGACGGCGGTGAGCTCCTCGGCGGTTGCCTGCATCAGCGCATCCAGCGAGCCGAACTGTCGGGAGAGCACCTGGGCCGCCTTGCTGCCCACCTGCCGGATGCCGAAGGCGCACAGCAGTTTGGACAAATCGTTGTTTTTGGACTTTTCCAGCGCAGCAATCAGGTTTTTTGCGGATTTTTTCCCCATACGGTCCAGTTTTGCCACTTCATCCACATCCAGATGGTAAAGGTCTGCGGGGTTTTTCACCATGCCCGCATTGACCAGAGACTCCACCACCGCCGGCCCCAGGCCTTCGATGTCCATAGCGTCCCGGCTGGCAAAGTGCACCAGATGCCGCACCAGCTGGGCAGGACACTCCGCCCCGGTACAGCGCAGCGCCGCACCGTCCGGGTCCCGCTCCACCGGGGAGCCGCACACCGGGCAGACCGATGGGAGATGATAGGGTTCGCTTCCCTGCTGCCGCTTGGACAGGTCCACGCTGACCACCTGGGGAATGATCTCTCCGGCCTTCTGGACCACCACAGTGTCACCGATGCGAATATCTTTTTCCGTGATAAAATCCTGGTTGTGCGGCGTGGCGTTGGTGACGGTGGTGCCCGCCAGCCGCACCGGCTCTACCACAGCTTTGGGGGTCAGCACACCAGTCCT
>CAMNOL010000001.1 GCA_946546815.1 uncultured Oscillospiraceae bacterium | reverse complement strand
TGGCGGAGAATAAACCGCAAGGCGCCGAAGTTCCTATTGTGCGGTGATGCCTTAAGTTACTATAGCACAGAATGAGCCGTAAGACAATCAGCAAAATTCAGCATTTTGATTTCTTCTGTTTGTAGTTTCTGTTTCTTTTTCGCCGTTTGTTTTCCAACAGACTTCTGCCTCTCACAGCCTTGAAGTCCCGTCCGTCTCTGCGGGATTTCGCCTTGCATTTACCTTTGCTCCGGATTATACTTGTTATAGTTTGAACCCTCGAACCGTTCGGAGCAGCAATCGTAATCACAGGAAACAGGCCAACACAGGGGCGTTGTCACCACCGGCCGGGAACCCTCCGGACGGTCTCATTCAGGTGGGCGTCTGTGCTGCACAAAAAAGCACATTTCAAACAGCCAGTCAACAGACAGGAGGCTCCCTATGAAAAAGACAATCGCAGCAGCAACCATTGGCGCTGCATCACTGCTCACCGCCGGCGGTCTGTTTCTCTCCTCCTATACCATGAACGGCACGCGCCAGACGCTGGAAGAGGCGCTGCAGTGGCAGAGGGACCACTATGACCTGAGCTGGTTTGACCGGCTGGAAACGGAATCTTACCTCGTGCCCTCTTATGACGGTTATGAGCTGCATTGTCTGCTATGCCGGTGTCCGGAGGAGAGCAATCGTTACGTCATCCTCACCCACGGCTACACCGACAACCGGTATGGCGCGCTGAAATACGCCAGGCTGTACCTGGACAAGGGCTTTCACTGCATCCTGTACGACCTGCGGGGACACGGAGAAAATGCGCCCACCTTCTGCACCTACAGCATCCGGGAAGGCAAGGATCTGTATGAGATCATCAAAGACTCATATTCCCGTTACGGCGCGGAAATCACCCTGGGCCTTCACGGGGAGTCTCTGGGCGCAGCTTCCACCATTGCCGCTCTGCAATACGGCCCCCAGGTGGCGTTTGCCGTTGCAGACTGCCCCTTTGCAGACATTGAAAACGTTCTCCGGACCAGAGCCCCGGCGCCGGCAGTGGGCTGGGCGTCTCTGTGGGCAAAACTGCGGTATGGGTACGCCTTTTCGGAAATGCGTCCCATTGACGCACTGAAAAACAGTCAGGTGCCGCTGTTGCTGCTCCACGGAGCGGCGGACAACTTCATTTCCCCGGAAAACAGCCGGCGGCTTTACCAGGCGGCTCAGGGCCCCAAGGAGCTTCACCTGATTCCCGGCGCCGGGCACGCCCAGTCGGTACTCACTGCCCCGGAGAAATATGCGGCCATTGTACACGCCTTTCTGGAAAAACTCTCAATGAACCAATCAGAATAAGTCACAGACTGGCTCCTCCTCTGTGAAAACAGTGTTGCTCAGCTGTTTCAGGTAAATCGGCAAGCTTGATTTGAAACAGGCAACCCCCTTCTTTTGATCCAAGAAGGGGGTTCGTTGTTTCTTCTTCCACTATTTTCGGACAGCTCAGGCGCTGACAGCTTCTTCTATCGTCGATTCTTCTGCAGGCTCTGTTTCCTCAGGGGGATCCTGCTCAACGGACACCGCTTCCAGAACAACATCCGTCAGCCAGTCAATCTCCTCGCCGCTGTCTTCGTTGACGATGCTCAGCTCGGAGATGCTAAGGGTTCCCGCACCCTCCCCGTACTGCTCCCACAGATCGGGGTCTGCAGAAAGGGGGATCATTTCAGCAGCGCCGGGTTCCAATGACACATCGATGGAGTCGGTCAGCTCATAAGACATTCCCTCGCTGTCTTCCCAGATGATTCCTTCCACACTCTCCATGCTCACCGGCTCTTTTCGGTTGTTTTCTGCCAGAAACAGGAATTCTGTGTCACCTTCGTCATCGGAGGTTCCCAGATAGGTCAGCCTGATGCCGCCCATATCGTAGAGCACCTGCCCCGCACTGCTTTCCGTGTCGGTCTCAGATGCCGCATTCACACCCGTGTTCAGCTCCACATCCCGCAGCTCGGCAATGGAGGAGTAATACTCTGAATCCACCAGATCCAGATTCAGCTTCACAGGCAGTTCAGACAGAGTCTGTCCGTTTAGCTGGGAATCGTCCATCCAGATCATCACAATGCGTTTATGCCCCGCCCCAATGCGCTCATAAATTCCGCTGGTCAGCTTCACTTCCCCGTACCTGCCCTGTGCAAATACGCCGTCATCATTTCTCAGATTTACCGGGGCATCCCGGTCGTTTTTGACATAAAACTGCAAATATTTGGAATATCTGCTGCCGGCAACGCCCAGGTACTCCAGATGCACCCCCATATCGTCATAGAGCACCTGCCCCTGCAGCTCCGGCGTTTCCATGGCGGTTCCGCCCCCGGTGACTTTCAGCTGAGCGGATACTCTGTCCAGAGTTTGATACTCCTCGTCCATCACCGTTCCGTTCACCGTGAGCGTCCCAAATCCTTCGGGGGCTACCGTCGCCAGCTCGTCGGCATCCAGATAAGCGCACTTTCGGTCGATGCCGCCCTTTTCTGCCTCCAGCCAGAGGGATCCGTTGATCTCCCAGCTGTCCGCCACCAGGTCTTCCACGCTGAAGCGCACCTTGCGGTCACTGCCGTTCTCCAGTCTGGCCCAGAGGCAGATGCTGTAATCGTCCTCCTTCATGCCGAGAATCGTGACTTTGATTCCCTCTTTCTCATAAATCACCGTCTGTTCCAGCCGGGATCCGTCCTTCAGGGAATAATCTATGGTGGTGTAGCCGTTCAGTTCGTCCAGCGCTTCCTTTCGCTTTTGACGCTCATAGTGGTCGCTGCAGCCTGCAAGACCGGCACAAAGCGCCGCGGCCAAAAGCAAAGAAATCAGTCTTTTCATTTGAGGTATGCCCCCTTTTTCACAGGCGTCTGTGCAAAACGTGATCCAATTGTCAGAACCGGCCCTGGTAGAACTGCCGGGGGATTCGTTTTGCATTGTCTCAACCTTATCACAAAAGGGATGTTTTTTCAATCACCACTCATAAAACCATCATTGATTACTCCGGCAACTAAACAATCGTATTCCAATTTAAAAACGTGAACTTGCCGGAGTAATCATTGCCATGTTTTGCGGTTGCCCCGGGAGGAGCGAGCAAAACGGCTTTAAAATATTGATTACTGGGGCGATGATTGAATTGCCCCAGTAATAATTTACCCCAAACCCACATCCAACCCCATCATCAGTGTAAAACCAAGGGCAAAAGCCAGCGTGCCCAGATTGGAATGCGTTCCGGAGGACATTTCCGGAACCAGTTCTTCCACCACCACATACATCATCGCTCCGGCGGCAAAGCTGAGAAAATAGGGAAGCAGGGGCAGCACCCATCCGGCTGCCAGAATTGTCAGCACCGCCGCAATGGGCTCCACAACGCCGGACAGGGTCCCACAGACGAAAGCCAGGCCCTTTCCCATTCCGTCCGCCCGGAGGGGCATGGAAATGATGGCCCCTTCCGGGAAATTCTGTATGGCAATGCCCAGAGACAGCGCCAGCGCTCCGGCTGTTGTGATGCCCGTGCTGCCGTTGATCAGACCGGCATACACCACCCCCACCGCCATTCCTTCCGGAATGTTGTGCAGCGTCACCGCCAGCACCAGCATGGTGGTCCGTTTCAGCCGAGCCGGCATTCCCTCCGGCTCGTCACTGTCCATGTGCAGGTGAGGAATCACCTCGTCCAGCACCAGCAGAAACAACACGCCTGCCCAGAATCCCACCACTGCCGGGAGAAAGGCCACCTGTCCCATTTCCTCCGCCTGCTGAATGGCCGGCTCCAGCAAGCTCCAAATAGATGCCGCCACCATGACCCCGGCGGCAAATCCCGTCAGGGTCCGCTCTACCAGATGATTCAGCTGTCTGCGCATGAACAGCACGCAGGCAGCGCCTGCCGTTGTTCCCGCAAAGGGCAGCAGAATTCCTCGAACCGCTTCTATATTCAAATTCATCCCTTCCCTTCCATTTCATCATAACGCTATGGTTAGTTTTAACTCACTCTCAGATCAGTATGGATTTTTCTCCGATTTGGCAAGTGTCGCCGCTGTAAATCGGGTTCTCCCCACTGGGGCCCTTGTTCTTTTGTTCTGCCCCCAGTGTATGCAAAACCGGGACATCGCGGGACTGGGGACTTCCTTTCAGCTCCCTTTCAGGTTGCTATACTAGGATAACCCCTGTAAAAGCGTTTCCGAAGAAAACGGATTTGCGTGTGTCTGCACGGCCGGACAGGGAAGGCAGTTATTCTTCCTTTTGGTACAGAACCTGTTGGATTGGGGACAGGGCAGGAACTTCTCCCTTGAAGCCTTCCCGCTTTTGCATTAAAATAGCGTCAGAAACAGAAAGGAGGGTTTGCATGCGTATTCTCATTGTAGAGGACGAGCGCCGGCTGGCACAGACCCTTGGCGATTTGATGGACGCCCAGCATTACAGCGTAGACCTGTCCTACGACGGGGAGTCCGGCCTGGACAATGCGCTGAGCGGCATTTATGATGCGGTGATCCTGGATGTGATGCTGCCCAAACGGAACGGCTTTGAAATTGTCCGGACCATGCGGGCTCAGGGCGTCAAAACCCCGGTGCTGATGCTCACCGCACGGACCCAGCTGGATGACCGGGTCAGCGGCCTGGACGCAGGCGCCGACTACTACCTGACCAAGCCCTTCCAGACCCAGGAGCTGCTGGCCTGCATCCGAGCCATCACCCGGCGGCAGAGCAACGTGGAGGACAACGCCCTGACCTTTGGAGACCTGCGGCTGGAGCTGGCTTCCTGCCAGTTGAGCTGCGGCGGGAAGAGCATTCGGCTGAGTAAAAAGGAATTTGAAATTCTGTCCAAGCTGCTTGCAAACGGCAGCACCGTGGTCACCAAGGAGGCGCTGCTGCTGTCGGTGTGGGGCTATGAATCCAACGCCGAGGACAACAATGTGGAGGTGTACATCTCTCTGCTGCGGCGGAAGCTCCACCATCTGAACAGCCGGGTCACCATCAAAACCCTCCGGATGCTGGGCTATCAGCTGGAAGAGGGGACCGCAACATGATTCGCAAACTTCGGTGGAAATTTGTCCTGATCAATATGCTCATCGTCACCCTGATTCTCACCGCCATCGGTGTGCTGATGCTGGAAGTCACCCGGGACAATCTGCGCAAAGACAGTATTTCCATGCTCTATCAGGCGGCAAACGAAAACTTCACCATCAGCTGGCCCCGTTCCTACGAGGATGGGACTTCTGACAAAGAAATCAACCTGCCCTATTTCAGCGTCATGGTAGGGGTAGACGGCAGCGTGGTGCTGCTGGACAACCAGTTCGGGGCGGTGGCGGACGCAGATCAGCTCAAGTCCATTGTGCAGGCCTGCATGGATGAATCCGGCAGCGTGGGTTCCCTGCCCGCCTTCCGCCTGCGCTACCTGCGTCAGGAAAAGCTGCTGGGCTGGCGCATTACCTTCGTGGATATCTCTCAGGAGCTCAGCACCCTCCAGGCGCTGCTGTACCACCTGATTATCATTTTTGCGGGGACATTGATTGTATTTTTCTTCATCAGTGTGCTGCTGGCGCGGTGGGCCACCGGCCCGGTGGAAGAGAGCTGGAAAAAGCAGCGCCAGTTTGTCTCCGACGCCTCCCATGAGCTGAAGACGCCGCTCACCGTCATTCTTTCCAATGTGGATATGCTGCAGACCTATGGGGAAGGGCTGGGGGAACGGGAAGCCCGCTGGGTGGACAACATCAAGGCCAGCTCCGGCCAGATGACAGAGCTGGTGGAAGAGCTGCTGACACTGGCCCGCTCCGACAACCAGTCCCCCAAAAACCGAATCCGGGAAGAGGTGGATTTCAGCGAATTGGTGACGGACGAGGTCCTGCTCTTTGAAGCCCCGCTCTTTGAGGCGGGAAAGACACTGGAGGACGAGATTGCGGAACACCTCACCGTCACCGGTGACCCCTCCAAGCTCCGCCGTCTGGTGGACATTCTGTTGGACAACGCCAAAAAATACGCCGCTCCCCACAGCACTGTCACCCTCCGTCTAAAGCCGGAGGGACAAAAGCGGGTGCGGCTCAGTGTAAACACAAAGGGAGACCCCATCCCTCAAGACCAGCTAAAACGGATTTTCGAGCGGTTTTACCGGGCAGATCAGGCCCGCAGCTCGGAGGGCTTCGGTCTGGGGCTGTCCATCGCCGCCCAAATTGCGGAGGAACACCAGGGAAAACTCTGGGCCGAGAGCAGCGAAGGGATAGGAAACACCTTTTTCTTTTCCCTGCCCAGAAAAAAAGAATAATTCATCACAGATGGCAAAGCGGACGTGCCCAGAGAGCACGTCCGCTTCGTTTTTGCTCTATTCTGTTGCAGAGGTTATCCGTCCCAGCAGCAATCCATTACAGGTTCCTCCGAATCAGTAACCTCAGCTGGCGTCAGCGGGACCTGCATCTGCAGGGTCCTCGTCTTCATTGTAATAATAGGTTTCGCCATTCTGCTTGGTCAGGTCATCGATCAGCTTCCGGGTTTTGGTGCAGCACTGGGGCACGTTGATAGAGATTCCTTCAACAGCCACAATGGGATGCTGATACTCTTCTGTAATCAGAGCCCGGATCTCTGGAGAGATCTGATCGAGGGGAATGCTGTCAAAGGAGATGGTGAAGGAATCACTGCTGCCAGAGGAAATCCCATTCTCATCCTCCGCTGCCTCAGCGTTGGATTCCTTCTCAGCTTCCTCCGCAGTCACCAGGTCCGACGGCTCAGAAAAGTCAGGGCTGTTCATCTCCTGGGTGAATGTGGCCCAAACCTGCTTCTTTTGTTCCGCAGTCAGCTCATTGTTGCCGGCAGAGTATTCCGATTTCTCGTTATACTTGTACACATCCAGAGAGAGAACCAGATCGGCTTTCAGGGAGTAGTAAAGGATATAGCTCTGATAGGTGGGCAGCTTCTGTACCGTGGCCAGCGCAGAGAGCAGATTCTCGTCGTCCTGATAAAGGGGCAGGGTGTAATCCCTCTGTAAGGTGCGTCCATCCTTCAGGGTGTACGTCACCGTGAAGTTCTGCATATTGTTGTAGTCCATTTTCTTCCCAAAGGGCAGGTAGGGACCGGGGTACTTGGTCAGCACCTGGCTGTGGAACTGGCACATGGCGTCCACATCTCCCTGTTTGGAGAAATACGGCGTCAGCTGATCCTCCCACTCCATCTCTTTGTTCAGCAGCGTTATTCCGCCGCCGTTGTTGACCGCCAGATAACACTCCTTGCTCTCATCACCGGGAACACTGGGCAGGGTGAAGTCCACCCTCTCCACATCTCCGGCCTGGGGAATCCGGGATACGTAGCCCAAACCGCCGGTGTAAAGGGTATACAATCCGCCGCCAATCAGCGCCATGGTCACCACAAAGGCGGGAATGGTGACCCAGAATCTGCGGAAGCCCCGGGTGATGACCACCTGGAACACCGTATGGGCCACGACTGCGCCAATGACAATGCCGGCGAAATAAGCGGTGTTGTTGTCCAGAAGGGTTCCAACCACCAGACCCAGGCCCAGGCTGCCGCCGATGGTCATCAGGCTGCGCACTGCGCCACGGGCAGCGGGGAAGGAGAAGGCGTTCTCTGCGCACTCGCTCTTCCGGCGGCCGTAGTAGAACACGGACAGCGCCAGCAGCAGCAGGGTAAAGCACACCCACCAGATCACAAACTCCACCGGAATGTTGTAGATTACCCCATCAGGCTCCACGCTGTAACTCCCGTCCTGTATGCTGGCGAGCATATAGTAGATGCCGTTGGGGATGATGCTGTACACCGCAAAGTAGGGGCTCAGCGCGGTGTACAGGGCCATGGGCAGCACGGAGACATAGCCCGGCAGGAAAGCGGACATAGTGAAGTTGGCAATCGCGCAGATTACCGGCCAGCCCAGCGCCACCGCCGAAACGGACAGGAACCAGTTCAGCAGGTTGCCGCTGACCACCATAAAGAACACGGTGAAGGTCATGCTGGCCGTCATGGTCAGCGCCATCAAGCCGAACGCCTGCCAGAACAGGGCGGGACTGCCGGCTACTCCGCGGATTCCATTCGTCACGCAGACCACCTCAGTCAGGCCAACAGACACCGCCAAGGGCACCAGCATGGAAATCAGTCCTGCTGCATAGGTTCCCATAAACAGGGGGGTGCGCCGGACGGGCAGGGCGTGGAACAAATCTACGCTGCGGCGGCCGTGCATATAGCTGAAGTTTCGGGCACACCACACCAGCAGGAATAAAATAGCGAGGGGAATGACAAGACTGGTGAGCTGGACATTGAAGCTCTGGCGGACCGTGTCCCCGAACATCTGCGCAACTTCTTCCGGTGTGCTCTCCGTCCAGTTGCTCATGTCGGTGTAGTAATCCCGATTTCCAATAATGCCCAGAAGCACCCCTACAGGCAGCGCCCCCACCACAAACATGGTATAGAAAAACGTCAGAACGCGGTTATACCCCATTGTCCACCAGAACACCCGGCGGAAGGAGCTGTTTTTGCGCTCCTCACGAGAGGATCTTGTTGAGGTCATAGCCTGCCGCCTCCATTTCACTGATAAATACTTCCTCCAGAGACAGGGGAAGGGTCTCGGAGAACACCGGCTCCAGCTGGGAGAGGGTATTCTCTACCGTCTCCTGGTCCTTTCGGGCCACAAGGCTGACCATAGAACCCCGGGTCTCCAGCTTGATGATGTCCAATTGCTCTTTGAGCCATTCAATCTGCTGCTGCTCCAGCGGCGGCTGGAACACAGCCTGGGCCTTGTGAATGCCCAGCTTCAGCGCGTCAAGCTCCTGCTCGAAGATGACGCCGCCTTCATGGATCAGACCCACATGGTCGCAGAAATCCTCCAGCTCCCGGAGGTTGTGGGAAGCAATGACCACTGTCATTTTCCGATCCACCACCTGGTCAGAGATAATCCGCTTGAGCAGCTGTCGCATCACCGGGTCCAGTCCGTCAAAGACCTCGTCCAGCAGCAGATACTCCGGCATGGTGGCCAGCGCACAGATCAGGGCGGCCTGCCGCTGCATACCCTTGGACATATTGTGAATTTTTGTTTTCTGATTCAGCCCAAACAGGGAGCACAGGCGCAGATATTCCGTATTGCTCCAGGTGGGATACATTTTCTGGTAGAATTTTGCCATGGATCTCAGGGAAGACTGGGGCATATAGTAGGGAAAGTCCGGCACGAACACCACTTTGGACTTGACCTTTGGATTTTCGAAGGGCTTTTCTCCGTCAATCTGGATGGAACCTCCGTCCGGCGCATAAACTCCGCACAGGCTCCTCAGCAGGGTCGATTTGCCCGCGCCGTTGCTGCCCACCAGTCCGAAAATGCTTCCCTCTGCAATGGTAAAGGAAATCTGATTCAGCGCTACCAGCTTGCCAAATTTCTTCGTATAGGATGAAATCTCAATCATGAGTCGTCCCTTCTTTCTTCTTGAGATACTCCGCGCAGATCTGTGGGATCTCTTCCGGGGAAATCCCCCGATCCAGCGCAGTCTGGATCCCTTCTTCCAGCGCTGCCACACCGGTGTTTCTCAGCCGCTGCTGAGCGGCCTTGCCCTGGGCGATAAAGGATCCTTTGCCGGGGACGCTCTCAATCACGCCCTGCTGTTCCAGCATGCGATAAGATTTCTGCACGGTGTTGGGATTGATGCCCAACTCCTGGGCCAGTGATCGCACCGAGGGCAGCGATTCCCCGGGCGGCAGGGCCCCGCAGGCCGCCAGCCGTATGATAGACTCGCAAAGCTGGTCACACAGCGGCGTCTTGCTCTTGTAATTCAGTGTGATAATCAAAAAATCACCCCTTTTATTCCGCAGATACAGTGAGTTGCCATCACTCAGGAGAGCCGGCACCAACGCACCGCCGACAGCTGGCCTGGCAAGCATACAGTTCCCTCTCCCTCTGTATGAATTGTACGCTTTTGATTAGTACGGCATCATTATAACCAATGCCCCCTTCCCTGTCAATAGAAAAACCGGATTTGTAATCAGTTGTAACGGCTGTGTCAAAGTTGTTTTCAGGTGATTTTAATCCTTTTTCAAGGATCTTCAAAGAACCCTGTGGTAGAATCCGGATCATCAGAAAACACCATTCTCATTCACAGGAGGAATCTGTCATGGATGCTTTTCAACACAGAGAAATCAGTGAGGCCATTGACGCCGCTGACCAGGCGCTGATGTATCTGAATCAGGCCAGACACAGTCTGAACAAAGCTGGCAACTGGGGACTGGTTGACCTGTTTGGCGGAGGATTTCTGTCCACTCTGCTCAAGCACAGCCACATGGACAGCGCCCAGCGGGAGCTGGAGCAGGCCCGTCAGGCCGTTCGCCGGTTCAGCCGGGAACTGCAGGATGTCCACGCCGCCATGGATGTCAATCTGGACACCGGGGATTTCCTGTCCTTTGCCGACTACTTCTTCGACGGTTTGATCGCTGACTGGATGGTACAGTCCCGCATCAGCACCGCCAAGCGGCAGGTGGACGACGCCATCCGGCAGGTGGAGCGCATCCGCAGTCAGCTGCACGGTATGCTGAACCAGTAACCCCTTCGCCGGCCTTTGGTTGAATTTCCTGTCATACGCAATAAAAGGTCCCGACATTGGATGCCGGGACCTTCTTTTCTGTTTCTCACACGATGGGGAACTGCTTTTTGGGCGGCTGCTGTCCCTGCTGATTGGGAGCGGTGCCAACCCGGACATTTTCGGGATTCATGACCGCCTTCCGCAGCGTAAATCCGGGGATACCGGAGGACTGCATCAGGGTCTGGAGTACGGACTGCAGATAGGGGAACAGCTGGTCATAGCACTGTGCATGGACCTGCTTTTTGTCCTCATCCGTTTCCACATTCTCGCAGGCAAAGGCGCCCACCATGTCAACGGAAGCAAACAGCTGCTCGCTTTCCTCTTTGTCCTTCACGCTCTGATAAATGCGGGCAATGCAGCGCTTGCCGTCCTTTGAAAAGTTGACGTTGAAGGTAAAGCTGCTGGTCAGCTGAATCTGGCCCTGCTGGGTCAGCTTATTGGTGAAGTGAACCTCCTGAACCTTCTGTGTAACGAGATGTGCGATTGCCATAATGAGATCCTCCTGTCAGCGGCGGGATGCCGCAGTGATTTTTACGCAAAAGCTGTGGTCAGTATAGCACAGTTTCCCCGGACAAGAAAGGGAAACCGGCAGATTTTCTCAGAAAAGCAACCCTGCCCGAATCGCCAGAACCAGCAATCCCATCCAAAGGGCTGCGGCCATCGGCACGCCGATGCGGAACTTCGCCTTTCGGGTCTTGTGATGAAACGCCTTCATGCCCAGCAGCGCCCCCAGCCATCCCCCGGCCAGGCTCAGCCCCAGCAGGGTGGATTCCGGAATGCGCCAGCGGTGTTTTTGCGCCTTTCCCTTGTCCAGACCAAAGGCAGCAAATCCGGCAAGATTCATCAAAATCAGGTAAACAGCTGTGATGGGGAGCAGGGAAGGGGTCATTTCTTTTCCGCTGCCTCCCACTGCTTCCAGATTTCAGGCTGATACCCCACCGTGGCCTGTCTGCCGTTGCGGACAATGGGGGTTTTCAGCAGCCGGGGATCCTCCAGCAGATGATCCAGCTTCTGTTCGTCATAGGCGAGGTAGCTCAGCCCGGCCGCCATGGGATGTTTGGAGTCAATGACCGCATCCATGCCCACCGCACGGATCACACTGGTTAGCTCCCCTTTGCTCATGCCGTACTTGAGAAGGTCCACGTTCTGGAACTTCACGCGGCGCTCCTTAAAATAGCGCTGGGCTTTTTTTGTGTCGAAACACTTGGTTTTTCCAAAAATCTGAATATTCATTTCAATTTATTCCGGTTTTCTCCTGTGATGGTTTTCCAGCTCCAGCAGTTTCAGCTTGGTCTTTACGCCGCCCTCCGCGCTGAAGCCGGTCAGGCTGCCGGTGCTGCCCACCACCCGATGGCAGGGCACCAGCAATAAAAGTCTGTTTTTCCCGCAGGCTCTGCCCACAGCCCGTCCGGCCGTCGGCCTGCCGATGGCGGAAGCAATCTGTCCATAGCTCCTGGTTTCGCCGTAGGGGATCTTCTGCAGCTCTGCCCACACCAGACGCTGAAAGTCGGTGCCTTCCAGCCGCACCGGCAGATCAAAGGCCTTTCGCTCCCCCCGGGCATACTCTTCCAGCTGGAATTCCAGTCGATCCAGCACCGCAGCATCTTCCGGCAGCTCCGCCTCCTTTGCCGGCAGCACGCCGACGGACAGCTCTGTCACCGCTCCGTCCTCCGCAGCGGCGGTAAACTGCCCCAGCGCGGTCCGGATCACCCGCCGGGTCAATGATATTTCCGGACGACAGCGATCACCTTGCCCAGAATTTGACAGTCCGTGCCGTCGATGGGCTCATAATCCGGGTTTTCCGGCATCAGCCAAACCTTCCCCCCCTGCTTGTTTAGACGCTTGCAGGTGGCCTCTTCTCCCAGCAGCGCGATGATAATTTCGCCGTTGCGTGCCACAGGCTGGCGGTGCACCACCACGTAGTCTCCGGGCAGGATTCCGGCGTTGAGCATGGATTCTCCCCGAATGCGCAGGGCAAAGTGCTCACCGGACTGACCCTCGGTGTCAAAGGTCAGGTAATCATCCACACACTCCTCTGCCAGTATGGGCGCTCCGGCGGCCACATTGCCCAGCACGGGAACCCGGTTCAGCTGGGGCGCTTCTTCTTCGGGCACCGCGCTGTGGACCGCGGTGATAGCCCGGGTCTTGCCGGTTCCCCGGTTGATGGCTCCGGCCTCCTCCAGGGCTTTCAGATGAAAATGAACGGTAGAGGGGCTTTTCAGGCCCACCGCTGCGGCAATTTCCCGGACGGATGGGGGATAGCCGTTTTCCGCGGTAAATTTCAGCAGGTAGTCATAAATGACCTGCTGTTTCTGTGTCAGCTGTTTCATAAGATAACCTCCATTGGATACGGGGGAAAGAATAGATTTGATCATCATCAGTTTATCACAAAACCGCCGCCATTGCAAACATTTGTTCCAATATTTTTTTGAAACCTTTGCCCCCATTGGGAAGTTTTCTCCGCTGTGATCCATCAAAGGCCGGGAACTGGCCTGTCTCCAACAGGAATCCCGGTATTTTTTCATTATTTCAACGATTTGTGCTTGACAATGCGGAAGGATGTGGTTAGAATGGAAGGGCTGTGATCTATCACAGCGAATCCTTGCCTTCGCAAAAAAAGACGACAGGCGAAGGCCAAATGTCCATAAGGAGGTGCAAATCACATGGCAAAGGTTACTGGCAAATACGAAACCATCTTCATTGTTGACACCACTCTGGGTGATGACGGCATTGCGGCTCTGGTGGCTAAGTTCAAGGCTCTGATTGAGGCAAACGGTACTCTGGGCGAAGTGGTTGAATGGGGTAAGCGTCATCTGGCTTATCCGATTGATCATAAGACCGAGGGCTACTACACCCTGATCACCTTCACTTCTGCTCCCGACTTCCCCGCTGAGCTGACCCGTAACTACAACATCACCGACGGCGTCATCCGCTCCATCGTGGTCGAGCAGGCTGAATAAGGAGCTTTTATGCTGAACAGAGCAATTTTGCAGGGCCGCCTGGTGGCGGATCCTGAGCTGCGCCATACTCAGAGCGGCGTTGCGGTGGCAACCTTCCGGATCGCCTGCGACCGGGATTACCGGAGCAAAGACCCCAACGCCCAGAATGCTGACTTTATCACCATCGTTGCCTGGCGGCAGACCGCTGAGTTCATCAGCCGTTATTTCACCAAGGGCAGCATGATTCTGGTAGACGGCCGCATTCAGACCCGGGACTTCACCGACAACAACGGTCAGCGCCGTTACTTCACCGAAGTCGTGGCAGAGAACGTCAACTTCGCCTCTTCCAAACGGGAAAGCGGCAGCTATGGCCAGCAGAACAGCTACGGTGCAAACGGCGGCGGCTATAACAGCGGCTATGCTGCTCCCCAGCAGCCTGCTCAGCCCAGCTACAATGCACCCTCTGCCTATGCCCCGTCCGGCATGGGACAGGCTCCCGCAAATGAATTTGCGGAATTAAACGACGATGACGGCGAACTGCCGTTCTAAACGAACCTGTGTAATGGGTTCTATTCTCAAATGAGGAGGTTTCTATCATGGCTTTCGACAGAAATAATCGTGGTCGCAAGCGCAGAAAGGTCTGCAACTTCTGCGTTGACAAGATCCAGCAGATCGATTACAAAGATACCGGCAAGCTGCGCCGCTATGTGTCTGAGCGCGGCAAGATCCTGCCCCGCCGCACCACCGGCACCTGCGCTATGCATCAGCGTCAGCTGACCGTCGCCATCAAGCGCGCCCGTCAGATCGCACTGCTGCCCTACGTCGCAGATTGATTTGTATTGATTCTGAAAACAGCTCGATTTCTCAGGAATCGGGCTGTTTTTTTGCTTTTAACAATGAAAGCAGTTGTGACAATCATTACAACTGATTACAAATGATCCCATTCCCTTGACAGGGCAGACAAAAGGGGTTATAATTAATCTGTACTATTTAGAGGAGTACAGTTCACACAAGCAAAGGAGGAACCAATATGAGACAGAAACTGAAAGCCCTGGGCGTTTTGCTGCTTCTGGCTGCCCTGCTGGTGGGCTGCGGACAAAAGGGCGAAATGACCATAGATAACACGGAAGACGGACAAGTCAAGGTAACGGCGCAGAAGGCCGGAGAAGGCAGCGGCGGCGTGGGCTATTTCACCCTGGCAGAAGGTCAGACTTTGGCCGTCGAGTCCAATCTGGAGGGGGATTCCTCCATTCAGATTAAGGTGCGAGCAGAGGGAGACGACCAGACCGCTCTGGTGGATGAGACCATCACCGGCGTGAACACCTACAGCTACGATCTGGAGCCGGGAGATTACAACGTGCTGATCACCTCCGGCAAAAACACCACCGGCACCCTGCTCATCTACCCGGAGGGAGAGGCTTCCGCTGAGAGTGCCCAGGCCACCGACACCGCTGACGCGGCTGACGCTTCTGCCAGCGGCATTCCGCCTCTGCCGAACATTCCGGAACTGGCGGGTCTGAGCAACCCCGTCGTTAAGGTAACCGAGCAGGAGCAGCTGGATACGGTCGGTATGGTGCTTAACGCCCCGGAAAAGGCCACTAACGTAGAACGCACCGTCATCTTTATCGAAGACAACGAAAACCTCATCGCTGCAGTGTCCTTTGAGTACGATGGCCACAAGTACGAGTACCGTGCCCAGATGACCGGCGAGCTGGAAACCTATGATATGTCCGGTCTGCACTACAAATGGACCTCGGAAGAAGCCGGCGAAGTCAACGGCAGAGAGGCGAAAATCTACACCTGCGACGAAGTCGGTTATATCTCCTGGATGGATGTGGTTCCGGGAGTTAACTACAACCTGAGCTGCCTTGACCCTGTAGACGGGGAAACCCTTGAGCAGGTTGCCAATCTGGTCTTTGAAGAGCTCCAGGGCGATTCGGATGCATCCTGATTCCAACCCCGTTTATAAGAAACTACACCCATAAGTAATCCCACCTGTTCAGTGTGAACAGGTGGGATATTGTTTTCAAAGGATCCCATTTCCATCAGCTGTGTGTGGTGGCTTCCTTACTCATGCTCAGATCTTTGGAGCGCATGGCTTCATAGTAGTTCACAGCGGTCAGCTCCCGGTAGGGCAGCACAAAAACTGCTACCGCCAGATACGCCAGCTCTCCCAGCAGCGTTGCCACAAAGACATTCACCGCAGCACCTGCGGTATACGCCGCATTCAAGGCAAATGCATTCAGAATCACCCATCCGATAAACGAGAGGTCCATTGCGAACAGCTGCCGCTTGTAGCCCTGGCTCAGCCGCATACTCAGGCGCAGCACATGGATGATCGACCGGTCCGGTCTGTCCAGCAGCACATAACGGGCCAGGCGAAAGCTGTAGTAAAAGTAAAGTCCGGGCAGCACAAAGAACACCAGTCCGACGCTGGTCAGGACCAGGGTCAGCAGCTCCAGCACAATCAGCTTGCCCGCCAGCCAGAGGTGGTCAAACAGACTGGTCCAGCTCAGCCGCTCTCCCCGCACAGTGCGCATCGCCCAGTCGCTGTAGCCGTAGGACATGACGATGGTATAAAGGTACAGCAGCAGGAACAGAAACAGAACGATCTCCTGCTTGGGAGTAAACAGCAGCTGTCTGGCATAGCTGAACATGGCGGAATAGGCAGGGGTCAGATCCAGGTCACCCGCACCGCCGGAGGCCTGGTACTGATTCATCAGACTGTTCATACTGCTCATCAGCTGATTTTGGATCAGCGTGATCGGATTGGTCATCACCAGATTCACCGCCGTGGACAGGGTGTCCGTCAGCAGAATGTAGATCAGACTGACCAGCATGACACCGGAGGTCCTGTCCAGCACCTGTTTTTTTGCCGCGAATTTCAATCGTTCCCGGTTGAGATATATCATAAAAATCCATCCTTTTGTTCTGCTTGCATCAGGTATTCACCGAAGCAGTATAACACAAAGCCCCCGGATTGAAAAGGTCTGAAATTGTGAAATTGCCGTGAATCTTTTCCAGAATATCCGTTTTTCCGGACAGTCTGACAGGATTTTTGTTTGACATCGCCGCTCAAAGCCGTTACAATGGAGTCACTTTGCAAATCATCAAGACTGGAAAGGAACTTGAAAGGACCTATGGCAAGAAGAAAAGCCAAAACCTATGACAACGACTCCATCGCGGCGCTGAAGGGCGCAGACCGGGTCCGGAAGCGTCCGGGTGTCATTTTCGGCTCGGATTCTCTGGAAGGCTGCGAACACGCGGTGTTTGAAATCCTGTCCAACGCCATCGACGAAGCGAAGGAAGGGCATGGAGACCTGATTATTGTCACCCGTTACGCGGACCACTCCATCGAAGTGGAGGACTTCGGCCGGGGCTGTCCGGTGGACTGGAACAACGCTGAAGGCCGCTACAACTGGGAGCTGGTTTTCTGTGAGCTGTACGCCGGCGGCAAATACGACGCCAGTGAGGACAACTACGCCTTTTCTCTGGGTCTGAATGGCCTGGGCAGCTGCGCCACCCAGTACGCCTCCGAGTACTTCGACGCAACCATCTACCGGGACGGCTTCAAATATACCCTGCACTTTGAAAAGGGTGAGAACATCGGCGGACTGCAGAAGGAGCCCATGAAGCACAAAACCGGTTCCAAATTCCGGTGGAAGCCGGACCTGGAGGTGTTCACCGACATCGACATTCCGGTGGAGTACTATCTGGACGTGCTCAAGCGTCAGGCCGTGGTCACCTCCGGCGTCACCTTCCGTTTCCGCAATCAGGTGGGCTGCAAATTCGAGGTCACCGAGTTCAATTACAAAAACGGCATTGTGGACTACGTCACGGAGCTTGCCGGGGAAACCCCTCTGACCGCTCCGGTGTTTTACCAGACCGAGCGCGTGGGCCGGGACCGGGCCAACCGTCCGGAGTACAAGGTGAAGCTTTCCGTGTCCTTCTGCTTTTCCAACACCGTCAACATCATTGAGCACTACCACAACTCCAGCTGGCTGGAGCACGGCGGTTCCCCGGAAAAGGCCATGCGGCTGGCGTTTGTCTCCGCCATCGATTCCTACCTGAAAAAGAACGGAAAATACAACAAAAACGAGTCTAAAATCACCTGGAACGACATCCAGGACTGTCTGGTGCTGGTGTCCAACAACTTCTCCACCGCTTCTCAGACCAGCTATGAGAACCAGACCAAAAAGGCCATCAACAACCGCTTCGTGCAGGAGGCCATGCAGGACTTTCTCCGCTCCCAGCTGGAGGTTTATTTCATCGAAAACCCCATGGATGCAGAGAAGATTGCCGGTCAGGTGATGGTAAACAAGCGCAGCCGGGAGACGGCGGAAAAGACCCGTCTGAACATCAAGAAGAAACTGTCCGGCACCATGGACATTTCCAACCGGGTACAGAAGTTCGTGGACTGCCGCACCAAGGACCTGAGCCGTCGGGAGCTGTATATTGTGGAGGGCGACTCCGCTTTGGGCGCCTGCAAGCTGAGCCGGGATGCGGAATTTCAGGGCATCATGCCCATCCGCGGCAAGATTCTGAACTGCCTGAAGGCGGATTACAACCGCATTTTCAAGAGCGACATCATCACGGATCTGATCCGGGTGCTGGGCTGCGGCGTGGACCTGACCGGCGTAAAAAAGGCCAAGGACATCGCGGATTTTGACCTGGCCAACCTGCGGTGGAACAAGATCATTCTGTGCACCGATGCGGATGTGGACGGCTATCAGATCCGCACCCTGCTGCTGACCATGCTGTACCGCCTGACTCCCAGGCTGATTGAGGACGGTTATGTGTTCATTGCGGAGTCTCCGCTGTACGAGATCACCTGGAAGGATCAGACCTGGTTTGCCTACTCCGACAAGGAGAAAAACGACATTGTGGAGCAAGAGCTGAAGGGCAAAAAGTGCTCCATTCAGCGCTCGAAAGGTCTGGGTGAGAACGAACCGGACATGATGTGGCTGACCACCATGAATCCGGAGACCCGCCGTCTCATCAAGGTCATGCCCCAGGACGTGGAGCGCACCCAGCAGGTATTTGACCTGCTGCTGGGCGACAATCTCCAGGGGCGAAAAAACCATATTTACGAAAACGGTCACAAATACCTGGATCTGGCGGATATTTCCTGATGATTTCCGGAGGCAGTTCTCTGTCTCCGGATTTTTCCGCTTTGCCCGGGGACAGGACAATGATTGCATCTGACCAATAAGTGTGATATAATTGATCTATCTGTAGCCTTTTCCCTGCAGGGCCGGTCAAAATCGGACGTTCCGCTCTGCAGCTTTGTGCCGAAAGTGATAAAAACCATGCAACACACCAAAGAAATTCCCCTGACTGAGCGGGCGGAGCCCATGTTTCGGGAACATCATCTGACGCTGGGACTGCTCCTTTTGCTGGGCATCAGCGTCATCAGCTCCTCTCATCGCTCCCTTGGCGCCCTGCAGGCGTTTTCCGCTGTGCTGAGCCTGCCTGTGCTCCTCTTTCTCTGTGGCCGTCTGAGCCGGGGAATCGACACCAGATGGCAGGAATTGAAGACATTTGCCGTGGGTCTCACCGTGCTGTTTGCAGGCAGTACGCTGCCGGGCTTCTGGATGATGATCGCCGCCAGACAGACAGGTTCCTTTGACCTGCTCTCGCCTTCCAATGTCACCAGTCTGTTCCTCGTGGGAGGAGAGTGCCTGCTGGCCGCCGGGTGGCTGGAACAGCGAAAGGCAGACAAACCCTTCGTTCTGACCCTGACCGTCCTGCTGGGTGTGGTCACCGGTTATCTTCCGGTTGTACCCAATCCGCTGGGCCTGCGTCAGTTTCTCACCTTTCTTCCCCTGTTTTTAATGGGGCGCTGGGTGGATTCCAACCGGCTGGAACGCATCTGTACCCGGCTTTGGGTCAAAGTCCTTGGCGTGCTACTCCTGCTGGCGGCGCTGGCAGCCTGTTTCCTCAAATACAGCCGACTGCTGGCCTGGACCCCCGTTTTCCTGGGCAGTGCGTCCTATTCCGGCACCGGCTCTGCCCTGCTGAGTATGGCCGGCGGGGGACTGCGGGCCGGACAGTATCTGGCGGTGCTGGCGGCGGTGGTGGCTCTGCTGAGTCTCTGCCCCAACCGTCCGCTGCCTGTGGTCACAAACCTGAGTCAGTACTGGTATTCCGGTATTTTCTGGCATCGTGGACTTTCCTTCCTGGTGGCTGCGCTGCCCTTCCTGCGGGGCGGAACCATGGCGGCGCTGCTGAGAACCGGACTGACCGCAGTGCTGCCCCTGGCGGCCTGTCTGCCCTTGGCGGCCAAGGTTCCCAACTGGTTCCTGGACCTGCCCCAGCACATGACGGACCAAAGCTCCATTCTGAAGATCAAACGCCGCCGGCAAAACAGCCTGTATTTCCCTCTGTACTGCCTGGTATTCGCTCTGCTGCTGAGCCAGATGATGAGCGCCTTTGCCCAGACCGGTCACAGCCTGATCTGGGTGCCCGATGGAGAAAATCTCTATCTGGTGATGATGTACTACTCCCGGGAGTACGTATGGAAGGTCCTGCGTACCCTGTTCCAAACCGGGCATTTGGTCCTTCCTCAGTGGGACTTTTCCATTGGTCAGGGGGCCAGCGCCTTTTCGGTGTTCCGCATCAACCCCTTCTACCTGCTGGCGCTGCTGTTTCCCCGCAGATGGATGGAGTATGTCTATGCCCTGTACACGCTGGGGCAGGTTTTCCTGTGTGGTCTGGCCTTTTTGTACTTCTGCCGTTCCGTTGGAAAGAAGGACGAGCTGCCGGTGATGGTGGGCTCTCTGGTCTACGCCTTCAGCGGCTTCGGCATTTTCACCGCCACCAAGCACATCTACTTCATCACTTACCTGATGCTGGGACTGCCTCTTTTGCTGACCGGCTGTGAGCGCTGGCTGCAAAAGCGCAAATGGGGCATGTTCGTGGCTGTCGTGGTATTTCTGTTCCTGGGGGGCTATTACTACGCCTGGATGGACAGCCTGCTGATGGCCATTTATCTGCTGACCCGGGAAATTTACCTGTACAAGGGAAAAATCGGTCAGATCATAAAGGATTTGCTGCAGCTGGTGGGGCTGTACCTGTGGGGCATGGCGCTGTCCATGGTGTCCTTCCTGCCCTCCATTGCCGGACTGTTCGAAAGCAGCCGCAGCAGCACGCTGGCGGCGGGCACCCGGCTTCTGTACAGCGCCCGCCATTACATCCGTCTGCTGACCACCTTTGTCTCCTTTGATCCCGGCGCGCCCAACTGGACCCGAACGGGATTCGTCGGCACGGTGTTTCTGGCCCTTGTGGTGCTGTTTCTCACCCGGCGGCGTTCTGAACTGCGCCCGCTCAAGCTTCTGACCCTCCTGTCTGCTGTATTTCTGTGCCTGCCCATTGCGGGCAGCGTATTCAACGGCATGGGCTATGCCACCAACCGCTGGAGCTATGGCTTTGCCATGCTGGCGGCGGGGATCGTTGTCTGTCTGTTCCCGGATCTGGTGCGCCTCTCCAAACCTCAGCAGGGGATTCTGACCGGCATCACCCTGGCGTATATCGCCGCAGTGCTGTATCTTCACCTGAACCGGATGATCGTGTACAGTATGCTGCTGCTGGCGGCACTGACCGGGATTCTGCTGCTGGTGAACCGCCTGCCCAACAAGCAGCTGGCCCAGCAGCTCCTTGCCACTGCCACAGTCCTGGCTCTGATGGTGCATGTGGACTACTACTACAGTCCCAACGGCCTGAATGCGGTGGACAGCTACCTCAAGCGGGGCAGCGCTGCAAAAAAATTCACCACCAGCGAAGAAGCCGTGGTCACAGGGCTGCAATCGGACCTGTACCGTGCAGAAATCCCCGGAAACCGGCACAACACCTTCTGTCTCACCGGGGGCAACGGAACCAGCACCTACTGGAGCGTGCTGGACGGCACCATGGTGGATTATTATCTGGACTTCGATCTGGACTCCGTCCGTCAGCTGTACGCCCTCTGGAGCCTGGACCAGCGCTCCAGCCTCTGCGCTGTGGGCGGCGTTAAATACTACGTGGAAAAGTCCCCGGATCGGGTTCCTTATGGGTTTACAGAGCTGAAAAAAGACAAAAAATCCCAGCTGACGGTTTACGAAAATCAGTATGCGCTTCCCTTTGGGTACACTTACGACTCCTATCTTCCTGAGGCTGAGTATGACGCCCTTCCGCCGCTGGAAAAGCAGCAGGCGATCCTGCAGGGCGCCGTCATCGGCACGGACGCGGAGCAAACCGTTTCCGTTGCGCTGCCCAAAAAGACGCCGGAGCTCACCGATTCGGAGCTTCCCTGGACCGTATCCGATTCCGACGGCGTCACCCTGGAGGACGGCACATTTGAAGTGACAAAGAAAAACGGCTCCATCACCCTGTCCTTTGAGGGGCTGGAAAACTGTGAAACCTATCTGTATCTGGATCACACCCATTACTCCGGCTCGGACCCGGAATCCCAGGTTTTGGTGCAGGGCGGCGGCGGAGAAAAGAAATCCGTTTTTTATCAGGAGAATTCTCTTTATTATTTTGACCGAAGCGGTTATACTTACAATCTGGGCTACAGTGAATCTCCCATGACAGCCTGTACCATCACCTTCCAGCAGAAGGGTACCTATTCTGCACAGGGGATTCACATCGTCTGTCTGCCCATGTCCGACTACAGCAGGGATGTGAACCGGCTGCGGACAAACGTGCTTGAACATGTGCAGGAGACCTCAAACGGCGGCCTGACCGGCACCATCACCCTGGACGACACCCGGCTGCTGGCCTTTGCGGTGCCCTACTCCTCCGGATGGTCCCTGACCGTCAACAATGCGCCGGCGGAGCTGATGCAGGTCAACGGTATGTACCTGGGCACGCTGCTTCCGCCGGGCCGCTCTGAGGTGGAGCTTTACTACACCGCACCGGGTCTGCGGCTGGGCGCGGCGGTATCCGGCGCAGCCATGGCGGTGCTGGCCGGATACGGAGTGTTCTGGTTGATCCGCCGCAAAAAACAGTGATTTTCAGATTTTACTCATAGTACATATTGATTCAGGAGGAACTTTCCATGAATATTCCCTTTAATGTGCCGCCGGCCACGGGCCGTGAGGCGGAGTGTCTGGCCCAGGCCATTGCCAACAAAAAGATTTGCGGCGACGGCCCCTTCACCAAAAAGTGCCACGAATGGTTTGAGAAAAAGACCGGCGCACCCAAGGTTCTGCTGACCACCTCCGGCACCAGTGCGCTGGAAATGGCTGCTCTGCTGTGCAATGTACAGCCGGGCGATGAAGTGATTCTGCCCTCCTACACCTTTGTCTCCACTGCGGACGCCTTTGTCCAGCGGGGCGCAAAGATCGTCTATGTGGACATCCGCCCGGACACCATGAACATCGACGAGACCAAAATCGAGGCCGCCATTACCGACAAGACCACCGTCATCTGCGTGGTTCACTATGCAGGCGTAGCCTGCGAGATGGATACCATCATGGAGATCGCCCGGCGCCACAACCTGAAAGTGGTGGAGGATGCCGCGCAGGGCGTGATGAGCTGGTATAAGGGCCGGGCTCTGGGCACCATCGGTGACGTGGGCTGCTACAGCTTCCATGAGACCAAGAACTACACCATGGGTGAGGGCGGCGCTGTGCTGGTCAATCACCCGGAGCAGGTGGAGCAGGCGGAAATTTACCGGGAAAAGGGCACCAACCGCAGCAAGTTCATCCGGGGTCAGATCGACAAGTACACCTGGGTGGACTACGGCTCCAGCTACCTGCCCAGCGACCTGAACGCCGCCTACCTGTGGCCTCAGCTGGAGGATGCGGACAAAATTTATAACGACCGCATGAACAGCTGGAACCGCTATTATGAGCTGCTGAAGCCTCTGGCAGAGAACGGAACCATTGAGCTCCCCTTTATCCCCGAGGAATGCACCCAGAACGCCCATATGTTCTATATCAAGTGCAAAGACCTGGAAGAGCGTACCGCGCTGATCGCCTTTCTGAAGGAACGGAACATTTATTCCGCATTCCACTATATTCCGCTGCACACTGCTCCCGCCGGACAGCGTTTCGGCCGCTTTGCTGGTGAGGATGTGTACACCACCAGGGAGTCCGAGCGCCTGACCCGTCTGCCCATGTATTACGGGCTGACGGAAGAGGAGATCCACACTGTCGTATCCGCCGTCATGGAGTTCTACGGACAGTAAAAATCCTTTCTCTGTCAGGATTCCTCGCAGAAAAGAGGTTATGTATGCAAGTAATCAGTTTTATCATCCCCTGCTACGCCAGCGAAGGCTCTGTGGCGCTGGTCATGGACGAGATTCGGTCCGTGGTGGCGCAGCGGCCGGAGTATGAGTACGAGATTGTAGCCGTCAACGACTTCTCCCCGGACAATGTGCTCTCCGTGCTGCGTCAGCAGGCGGCGTTTGATCCCCAGGTAAAGGTCATTGATCTGGCCAAAAACGGCGGACGCCACAATGCGCTGATCTGCGGCTGTCACTACGCCACAGGGGATTATATCGTGTTCATTGACGACGATCTGCAGTGCCCCACAGACCAGCTCTGGAACCTTCTGGCCCCGCTGGAGAGCGGCAATTACGACGTTTCCATCGCAAAGTATCCCAAAAAGAAGCAGTCTGGCTTCAAAAACTTTGGTTCCAAGCTCAATGATGCTGTGGCCAACTGGCTGCTGGGCAAGGATAAGGATCTGAAATTTTCCAATTTCTCCGTGATGAAGCGGTTTGTCAAGGATGAGGTCATCCGGTACACCAACCCCTATCCCTACCTGTCCGGTCTGATGCTGCGGGCCACCAGCCGGGTCACCAATGTGGTCATGGAGGAGCGGGAGCGCACCATCGGCGTGGGACATTACAACTTCAAAAAGTCCTTTGCCCTGTGGATGAACAGCTTTACCGCTTTTTCCATCAAGCCCCTGCGGCTGTCCTCCGGCTGCGGCTTTGTCTGCGCGGCGCTGGGCGTGCTGCTGGCGCTGTACACCATTATTCATAAGCTGCTGGTGCCCACCGTAGCCACCGGCTACAGCTCCATGATGGCGGTCATGCTGTTTTTGGGCGGCATGATTCTGTTTGTACTGGGGCTGATCGGCGAATATATCGGGAGAATCTACATTTCTCTGAACAATTCCCCCCAGTATGTGGTGCGGGAAACGTTGAATGTCCAGCGGGAAACCGCAGTTTTTGAAACGGGATCCCAGCGGTAAACTACGGATAACAAGCAAGCGAGGTGCATTATGTCTTACGCAACTGACAAAAAAATCGAAAAACTGCTGATGATGCAGATGTTCTCCAAACTGGAGAAGAAGCCCCCCAAGCGCATCAAGGACCTCCAGCGTCTGAAGAAAAAGCAGGACAAGGCGGTTCAGGAGCTGATGGCTAAGGCCTATGACATTCCCTTCTACCGCCGCCGTTTTGAGCTCAGCGGCACCACTCCCGCCGACTACCACACCGCCGCGGATCTGTACAAGTTCCCGGTGCTGACCAAGGAAGAGCTGCGGGACTGGATGGACGAGGAGCTGGCCGGCAACCCCGACAAGTATAAGGACTGGCATGTAAACCCCACCAGCGGCTCCACCGGAATTCCGCTGAAAACCCTGTTCTCCCCCCGTGAGAATGCCGCTGTCCACGCCAACTGGCTGCGGGTGCTGGTCACCGCAGGCTTTATCCCCGGCGTTCATAAGAATATGCACCGACCCAACAGCCTGCACACCACCACCGGCGGCAAGAAATCCCTGATGGCCAAGATCATTGACACCCGCTGGCACGAGATGTCCGACGCCATCAAGGACCGTGTGTCCAGCGAGCAGCTGGTAAAGGACATCAACGAGTACAAGCCCGATTTCCTGTACACCCACAAGAACATTCTGGTGCGCATCGCCAACTATGCCAAGACCAACAACGTACCTCTGTGGAAGCCCAAGCTGTACTGCCCCATCAGCGAGATGCTGGACCACCGGTCCGAGCTGCTGCTGAAGGAGATGTTCGGCCCCGGCCTGCTCAACGCCTACGGTATGTCCGAGGTGGGCAGCGTCGCCGTGTGCCTGCCCGGCAGCGATGAATTCTATATCAACAGCGACACCCATGTGGCAAACATCTATGACGACGAGGGCAATCCCTCCGACAACGGCATGGCTGTGGTCACTCCGCTGTTCAAGACCGACCTGCCCATCATCAACTACACCACCTATGACCGGATGGAGACCTATCAGCGCCACGGCATCCGTTTCGTGAAGAAGATTCTGGGCCGTATGAACGACGTCATCCGCCACAAGGACGGCTCTGTCACGGAGTGGGGCAACATCGAAGTCGTGGTCAACTACTCCTCTGACCTGGACATTGTCCAGAGCCGCTTCATTCAGGAGAGCTATGACCTGATCCGCATTCAGCTGGTGAAGAGCTCCGACTCCAAGCTGACCAACGAAGAGATCGAGCAGCGCTACACCGAGGCCTTCTCCCCGGTGCTGAACAATGAGTTCCGCTTTGAGTTCGAATGGATGGATGAGATCCCCTCTGACCCCAACGGCAAGCTCCGTATGATCGTCAGCAAGGTCAAGTAAGAGGTCGATACTTTGTTAGATAAATTCTTAGACAACAAGCGAAATCTGTACACACTGGCGATTTTGGCCATCGTGTTTGAGAGTCTGTCCTCCTCCGTGCTGAAGATGAGCAAGGATTACCCGGTGCTCTCTCCCATGTACCTGTTCTGGTTCGCTGTGGCGCTGGGAATCCTGGCTCTGTACGCTGTGGCGTGGCAGCTGCTGCTGGAGCGGCTGCCCCTGACCACCGCCTATATGCGCAAGGGTCTGACCTATGTGCTGATTTTCGTGTGGGCCAAGGTGCTGTTCAACGAGACCATTACGGTGAATCAATACATCGGTATGGCGATTATCATTGTAGGAATGGTGGTGAGTCTGTCCGATGACCATTGAGTTCACTCCGCTGCTGTGCTACAGCATCGCCTTTGTAGCAGTGTTTATCTCCACCGCCGGCCAGATTCTGCTGAAAAAACAGGCCAACAACACAGTGGGCAAAAAGGGCTTTCTCTGGAAGTTCCTGAACCTGCGGGTCATTTTGGCCTACGGATTTCTGTTCCTGTCCCTGGCGCTGAACCAGATTGCGGTGAAGCAGGTGCCCATTTCCGTGCTGCCCTGCATCACCTCCACCAGCTTTATCTGGATCTTCCTGTTTGGTTTCCTGATTCTGAAAGAGAAACCAACCAAGAAAAAAATCATCGGTGTAGCACTGATCCTGCTGGGAAACGCCATTTCCAGGCTGTAACAGTACATAAAACTATAAAAGCAGAGGTCAAAAGCCTCTGCTTTTTTTCATTCAGACTTGATCCGTCGTTCCCCATTGCCCCGTCAGCAGACCGAGGTCGGGGCATGGCCTCTGCCGGAGTGCCGGACAACGCCCGCCCTACACACCGGAAAAATCAAAATTCGGCACATACTGAGCGCTTGCCGCCGTCATTTCCTGGGTAAAGCCCTCCAATCCCAGATTTTCCATGTACTGAGCGGCGTTGCGGGCCTCCGCCTTGCGCAGGGGGCGGTTGATCTCCCGGTACTCCGCCGCCCGTCCCAAGGGAACATACTGGCTCATCAGGGAGAACAGCACCTCCCCGGGCCGGAACTGCTGGCTGACCCAGTCCATCACCGCTTTGGCGGCGGGCAGCTGACCGGGCAGAATCAGATGACGGATGATTACTCCCTTCTGAAGGATGCCGTTTTCGTCCAGCTGTACCGGACCAACCTGACGAAACATCTCCAGAATGGCGGCCTTCGCCGTTTCCGGATAATCCTTTGCGCCGGAATACCGCTCCGCCTGCTGACCGTCCACGTATTTCAGGTCGGGGAGGTACACATCCACCTTGCCCTCCAATGCCTGCAAGGTCTCCACCCGCTCATATCCGCCGGTGTTCCAGACCACCGGCACAGGCAGCGGCTCAGAAAGCGCGCTGCAAAGCACATGGGCGTAGTGGGTGGGGGAGACCAGGTTGATGTTATGGGCACCCTGGGCGATCAGCTCCTGAAAAATCTCCTTCAGCCGCTCCTCGCTCACCGGTTTTCCCAGCCTTTGCCGGCTGATCTGGTCGTTCTGGCAGAACACGCACTGGAGGGGACAGCCGGAAAAGAACACCGCTCCGGAGCCACGGGTGCCGGAAATGGGCGGCTCCTCCCAGTGGTGCAGCGCCGCCCGGGCCAGGTAAACCTGCTCCGGCATCCCGCAGAAGCCCTGTCCCTCCGTTTCCGTCCGCAGCGCTCCGCACCGTCGCGGGCACAGATTGCAGATCATACGCGTTCCTCTTTTCTCAGATATTGAAGCACAGCGGGTTTGAACGGGTCAAAGGCATTGGGCACGGCGTACACCTCATTCAGCTCTTCCGGGCCTGCCCACACCCAGCTCTCCGGAAGTTCCGCTGTCTCTGCCCGGTAGATACCGGACTCCATGTGCCATTCCCGGTGGGTGAAGATGTGCTTTCCTTTGGGACCTTCCTCCAAAAGGGTCAGATGGTTCCCGATTTCCGGTTTATCCCCGGTCAATTCATTGGGAAACTCCCACAGTCGGGCCAGCAGCCCCCCTTTGGGCCTGCGGCGCAGCGCAACCTTTCCCTCCCGGAAAATCAGATAGACCCGCCGGCTCTCCACCTTTCTGGCGGCCTTGGCCTTTTTCACCGGCAGCTCCGCCGTGCGCCCTTCCAGCGCCGCGGTGCAGAGAGCCCGCACCGGGCAGTGCTCACAGTCCGGCGCACCGTTGGGCAGGCACACCAGCGCTCCCAGTTCCATCAGGGCCTGATTGTAGTCCCCGGGCAGGCTTCGGGGCATGGTGTCCGAGATCAGCTGCCGGATGCGCTTTTTGGTATCCGGCCGGGTGATATCGCCCTCGTCACCGGTGATCCGGGCCATCACCCGCAGCACATTTCCGTCTACCGCAGGCACTGCCTGCCCGAAGGCGATGGATGCAATGGCTCCGGCGGTGTAATCTCCGATGCCTGGCAGCTGAATCAGCTCCTCATATGTCCCGGGAAAAGTGCCGTTGTACTGTTCCATCACCACTTTTGCGGCCTTCTGCAGGTTGCGGGCCCGGTTGTAGTAGCCCAGCCCCTGCCAGAGCTTCAGCAGCACGTCCTCTTCCACCCCGGCAAGATCCGACACCGAAGGCAGGGCGTTCATAAATCTGGCATAATAGTCCAGCACCGCCGCAACCCGGGTCTGCTGGAGCATGATCTCCGAAACCCAGACGTGATAGGGAGTGGGATCACTGCGCCATGGCAGAGTGCGCCGGTGGTCATGGTACCAATCCAGCAGGCCGGGCACCATATTTGTGCATTTTTCGATTAAATCAGCCATACGATTTTCTCCGGATAAGAAAAAATCAAAACGCCTGAAAAAGCGTTTTGACCCTGAAAATACGGGTAGTGGGAGTCGAACCCACACGCCGAAGCACAAGAACCTAAATCTTGCATGTCTGCCAATTCCATCATACCCGCATACGCAGGGTATTTTATCACAGTTTTCATTTCTCTGTCAAGGACAGCGCCCTGCTGCTCCTGCATTTTTTAGAGATTATGCAAATTTCCATTTATTTCTTCCCTTTTCTGTGGTAAAATGAGTTCAACCGGCGTTCTTCCGGGAGCGTCTGATGAATGATGAGGTTAATTCCTGAAAGGATTGGCAGATAAATGACTGTTAAAGAAGAATTTATTCAGATTTATAAAGAAAAAATCAAGCGTCCCGGCGCGGCGGAGCTGCTGGACTACCTGGAAAACAAATGTGACTTTTTTACCGCTCCGGCCTCGGCCCGCTACCACAGCGCCTATGAGGGCGGACTGTGTGAGCACAGCCTGAACGTCTATGACTGTCTGGTGGACTGGATGAACCGCCCTCGGGTACAGGAGGAATACAACCTGGGCTACACCGAGGAAAGCATCGCAATTGTCGCACTGCTGCACGACCTGTGCAAGGCAGGGTGCTACAAAACCTCCACCCGGAACGTGAAGCAACCCGACGGCAGCTGGAGACAGCAGCTGGTGTATCAGTTTGATGATCCCATGCCCTATGGTCACGGCGAAAAGAGCGTGTATATCATCAACGGCTATATGCGCCTGACAAGGGAAGAGGCCTTTGCCATCCGTTACCACATGGGCTTCTCCGGCACGGAGGACAACCGGGATGTGGGCAAAGCCTTTGAGATGTTCCCCCTTGCTTACGCCCTCCACGCGGCGGACAGCGAGGCCACCTATTTCCTGGAAGGCAAGGAATAAATGACCGCTCAGGGCTACGAGCGCATTTCCGCCCCTTTTCGCACGGAAAAACGCAGGAAATTGCTGAATTGGGTCAATTCTCTGCTGACCGCCCTGTGCTACGGAGCCTATCCGGCGTGTCTGGCAGTGCTGGCGGTCCGGCGGGACCCCCGGCTTGTCCGTTCGGTGTTGGTTCCCGCTGTTTCCTTTCTGTTGTTGTCCGCTTACCGGAATCTCCACAACGAAAAACGCCCCTACGAGGTGCTGGACATCTGTCCTCTCATCCGCAAAGACGCAAAAGGAAAGAGCTTTCCAAGCCGCCATGTGTTTTCCGTTTTTGTCATTTCCATGACATTTCTGTGGCTGCTGCCTCCCCTGGGGGCTGTCTTTCTGGTGATGGGCGTGGGACTGGCTCTGTGCAGGGTCATCGGAGGCGTTCACTGGCCCCGGGACGTCATCGTCGGGGCGGCAGTTGGAATTTTGTCCGGAATCGTCGGATTCTGGTTCGTTTGAGTCCGCAATCAATCAATATACCGCAGAAACACCATTACGGGAGGGATGTACCATGAACCTGAGAGAAGAGAAGATCAGCAGCACCTACTATTACAAGGGAAAGGTCATCAACATGAAGGTGGATGACGTGCGTCTTCCCAACGGTGAGCTGGCCAAGCGGGAGGAGGTAGAACACCCCGGCGGCTGCTCGATTGTGGCGCTGACTCCGGAGAACGAGGTGTTCTTCGTGCGCCAGTTCCGCTACGCCTATGATGAAGTGATTTTGGAGATTCCCGCCGGCAAACTGGAAGCAGGGGAGGATCCCTACGAAGCGATGCAGCGGGAACTGCGGGAGGAAACCGGCTGCCTGGCAGAGCATTTTATCTATCTGGGCACCGCCTATCCCACTCCGGGCTACACCAACGAGCTGCTCCGTATCTGGGCCTGCCGGGTCAGCAGCAGCACCCACCAGGATCTGGACCCGGATGAGTTTCTGGAAGTAGAAAAGATTCCGCTGGACAAAGCCCTGGAAATGGTCATGAACAACGAAATCCCCGACGCAAAATCCCAGATTGGCATATTAAAAGCCGCAAATCTGGTGAGAGAAGGCAAATTATGAAATACTCCCGCATCCTGTCCCTGCTTCTGGCGCTTGCCATGGTGTTTTCTCTGTGCGGTGCTCCGGTACTGGCATCGGACTCCGGCAGCTCTGTGAGCACAGTCTCCTCTTCTGACCAGGATGAGGCGGCGGCAAAGAAGAAGGAAGAAGAGCAGAAGAAAAAAGAAGAGGAAGAACGTAAAAAGGCAGAGGAAGAACAGAAGAAAAAAGAAGAAGAGCAGAGACAAAAAGAAGAGGAAGAGCGCAAAAAGGCAGAAGAGGAGCAGAAGCGAAAGGAAGAGGAAGAACGTAAAAAAGCAGAAGAAGAACAGAGACAAAAAGAAGAGGAAGAGCGCAAGAAGGCAGAAGAAGCTGCAAAACAGGACGACTCCTCCGGCTCTTCGAGCTCTTCTGGGTCCTCTGACTCCTCCAGTGACCCCGGGTATTCTGACTCCTCCGGGTCCTCTAGTTCTTCCAGCTCCTCCAGTTCCTCCGGGTCCTCTGACTCCAGCGGTTCAGACTCCAGCGGTTCAGACTCCGTTCCTTCGGATGTCCCCTCTGAGGATGCTTCTCAGTCCGGCACCGGTGAGGATTCCTCCGATGAAAGCATCGAGGCAGATCCCGATGCTTCCGTCTCCGAAATGGAAGAGGCAGAAGTGGAAGATGCGGAACCTGATCCCAAATCCTTGGATGCTCAGTCTTCCAAATCTTCATCAAAAGTCCATGCCAAGGAAATCAGCGACCGTAAGTTTTCTTCCACTCAGGTTCTGACCGCCGGGAGCTTCTCTGATTACGAAAATTCCACCAAAAAAGCCCTGGGCGCAGCGGTGACTTACACCCGTCTGATCACCCTGCAGGTGACCGACCTGGTGCCCAACAAAGCCTCTGCAGGCAAGAAAAACATCGATTACATTGAGTCGGTGATGAATCTGGTGCGTGTCCGCGCCGATGAGAAGGCTTATGCTGGGACCATGTTCAAGGTAGTGATTCCCAAAGGGACATACTACATTGACGGTACGCTTTCCTCCAGTGTCAATCGCTGCATTCACCTTTACTCCAACACCTGGCTGTCCATGAACGGCGTGACGCTTATAAAAAAGGATACGCTGAACCGCGCCTTTATTCGAGCCGGCAAGTCAGGCGACCGTGTTTCCGGCTACAACGGGGAGAGCAATATCATTCTGGAGGGCGGCACCATTGACGTCAACATCAAGGCCCATGGCTCAAAGAAGCATTTTTCCGGCGTACGCTTTGGGCACGACCATGACATTCTCATCGCCAATGTGAACTTCAAAGGCTCTGTCAGCGGCCATCATCTGGAGCTGTGCGGCGTCAAGGACGTCTCCGTGGTGGGCTGCTCCTTTACAGACTACAAGGACTCCGGCTACACCAAGGGCATCAACCGGAACGAAGCCCTGCAGATTGATGTGACCAACAGCTCCAACCTGACCCCCACCTACGCCCGCTACGACGACACTGTCTCCGGCAACGTGGTGGTCTACAAGAACACCTTTGTCAATCTTTCCCGGGGCGTGGGCAGCCACAGCGCGGCGTTCGGCAAGCAGTACGACAACATCGTCATACAGAGCAACACCTTCAAGAACGTCAAATACCAGGCGATTTACTGCCAGAATTACCGGAACTGCGCCATCACCGGCAACGTGATCTCCAACTGCGGCGGCGGAATCGAATTCAACGCACTTTGCTTTGCCCCCGACGGCAACTACTATGTTCCCATCAGCGGCCTGCCGAAGTATGGGACTGTCAAGACCTATAACGCAAAAACCATCATCTCCGGCAACAAGATTGCGGTGAAAAAGGGATCCTCTCTGTCCAATGCCAGCGGTATTTACGTGTACGGCGGATACTTCACCGGAAAGAACAGCAACGTCTCTTCATACTATCATAAGAAATTCTTCCTGACCGGCGTGACCATCAGCAAGAATACCATCTCCTGCGCCAGAAGCTCGGGTATTTTCCTGGCCTATGCGGGTTCCTACAATGTCACCGGAAATAAGGTGTCCGGCATTGTCGCCGGTCAGGACGCCCGGGGCTGCGGTATCTACCTTGACCACTGCACTGCGGGCAAGCTGACCTCCAACAGCATTTCCGGCATCAACTCCCACGGAATTCTTCTCACAGAAAGCGCTGGCACTTCCACGGCCCGGATCCTGCTGGAGAAGAACACCGTAAAGGCCACGGATAAGGCCGGAAGTATCGGTATTTACGTCAAAAAGTCAAAGAATATTAATATTCAGCGCTGTTCTGTTTCCGCCAAAAGCTACGCGGTTTATCTGTCCGGAGACACCGCCGTCACCATCGGCAAAAAGGGAACCAAAAACACCCTTTCCTCCTCTGCCAATTACGGAATCTACGCCACCGGTAAGAGCAAATCCGGCATCAGCGCACTGTACAATGTGGTTTACGCCAAAAAAGCAGCGGTCTATGCGGCCTCCGGCTCCAAAATTTCGGCCTCCCGCAACACCTTTGCAAACATCAGCGCTGTGAAAGCTTCCAGCTCAACCAAGAAAAAATAACGCGGAAGCCCCCAGTCAAAACAAAAAATCCCGGAGAAATCAATGGTTTCTCCGGGATTTTATCATTGATTACGCCTCCGGGGCTTTGGGTGCTCCTCCCTCTCCGCTCCGGCGGCGGGTCGGACGATGCCGGCGCCGGGGAATGCGCTTGCCGCTCTTCTGTGCCTGCTCCTGAACCGCTCCGGCTCCCTCCGCCGGTTTCGCTGGGGCAGACGCGACGGGACGTCTCTTTTTCCGCTGCTGCGCCGCTGCGCTCTGCTGAGCCTCTTCTTCCTGTCCGGGCTTTGGGGGATTGGGGCGTGCGCCGGGCCGACGGTTCTGATTCGAACGTGGCTTGCTCCGCTGCTGAGGCACGGCGCTCTGTTCCTGAGCCTCCACCGGCGCCGGCTTTGCAGTCCTGACCGCGGGAGCAGACGCAGCGGGAGCCTCCGGCTTTTCATAGCCTGCAGGACGCTTGCCCTTGCCGCTGCGAATGATCTCCAGGTCACTGTTGGGATAGATCCTGGGAGTATCCGGGTCGTTGTCCAGCGTCACACGGGACTGCTCCCGAAGCAGGTTGACCTGGTTGATGACGCCGATTCCGTCCGGGGTCCGCACCAGGGAATCCAGCCGGGGCGCGTGCTTCAGCAGGTCCTCATAGGCGTCCTGCTCATATTTCAGGCAGCACATCAGCCGCCCGCAGGCGCCTGAAATCTTGGTGGGATTCAGTGAAATATTCTGAGTTTTCGCCATTTTGATGGAAACAGGCTGAAAATCGTTGAGAAATGCCGAGCAGCAGAAGGGCCGTCCGCAGATGCCCAGGCCGCCCATCATACGGGCCTCATCCCGGACGCCGATCTGGCGCAGCTCAATGCGGGTGTGAAAGACAGCGGCCAGGTCCTTGACCAGTCCACGGAAGTCCACCCGTCCGTCAGCGGTAAAGAAGAAAAGAATCTTGCTGCCGTCAAAGCTGTACTTGACCTCTACCAGCTTCATGTCCAGCTTATGCTCCTGAATTTTCTGCTGGCAGATATCAAAAGCGCTCTTCTCCCGCTCTTTGTTTTTCTCCACCTGACGGAAATCCTCCTCGGTGGCCACCCGCAGCATGGGACGCAGGGTGGTTACCAGCTCCATCTCGTCCACCATGGTGTTGGACTGAACGCACTCGGCAAACTCCACACCCTTGGAGGTTTCAATGATGACGGACTGTCCCACATCCACGTGCTCTCCATTCGGGTTGAAATAGTACAATTTTCCCCCGGCCTTGAACCGGACTCCGATAATTTCGGTCATATCAATATCCTCACTTGGTCAACACACAGCACGGCGCCTGTCCTGCCCGAAACAGGCAGAGCGCTGGATCGGTGCTGTTTTATAAATCAATCCCTTTTATCTGCAGCTGACCGCCAGCTTGACTGCCAGCCAGCCCGCGCTGTGCGCCGGCGGCACATTGTAGGTTCCCATATCACGGACCTGCTGGATGAGATCGTAAAACTCCAGCAGCTGAGAGCGGGAAAATGTCTGTGCCAGCCTTCGGGCCTGTTCCGAGTCTGCCTCTGCACCGGCACACACCAGCAGCGCCTGACGAAAGGCCTGTCCCAACGTCAGCCACAGCTGCTCCGCCGTCTCCCGGCTGATTTTTTTTGTCTGCACCTCTGCGACGCACTCCATCAGTGCCAGCTCACTGCGTCTGAGCAGTGCGTTGAGCCAGCGCTCCGTGTAAGGGGCTGTATCGTCATTTTGAGTTCCTGCCTCAAGCAGTTCTATCCCCCGGCCAAGAATCCCCTGAGCGGCTTCTGCGGCCTGAGAAAGGGCATTCTGATCCTGTTGGGGAAAACGCTCCCGCAGAAAATTCACCGCCTGGGCCTGTGTCACCGGACCGGTGCGCAGCTGGGCGCAGCGGCTCCGCACGGTTTCCAGCAGGGAAGCACTGTTCTCGGTAATCATCACAAAAGCAGCGTAGGGGGGCCCCTCTTCCAGCAGCTTCAGCATGGCATTCTGAGCCGGCAGGTTGATAGGCTGGTCAATGAGATAGACCTTTCTCCCCGCCTGATTGGGGGCAATCTGGGCATCTGACCGGATGTCACGGATGGTACTCACTTTGACATCCTTATTCAGATCGCTTTCCGGCACAAAGGTCCTGAGGTCCATCACATCCGGATGAATTCCCTCCGCCGCCCGTCGGCAGTCCGGGCAGACGCCGCAGGGAATCTCCCTTCCCGTGCAGACATGTGCCTGGGCCAGCAGCCGGGCCAGCGTATGCCGTCCGGAGCCCTTGGGGCCGCTGATGATCACCGCGTGTGGAGGGCGTTCCATGGCTGCCAGAGAGCGCTTCAGCGACTCATTGCCGATCAGTCCGGGCAAACGCATGGCCTTTCCTCCTTCCATCCTTCCCTGATCAATCCGATCATCAGGAAAGCAGTGGGAAAAGCTGGGATTTCCCAGACTGTTTTTTTGCCCTCAGCCCTTCCCTTCCTGACGAACCAGACAGGCGATAACGTCTTTATTATAGCCTATTTGACCCAAATAGGAAAGTGCTTTTTTCTGGATTTGTTCCCCGGGCGCCACCACCGGAACGCCGGGGGGATAGGGCGCCAGCTGCTCTGCGGCAATCTCTCCCGCCGCCTGTTCAAAGGGCACGTATTTTTTCTCCCCAAAAGCCGCCTGTCGGGGAGATGCCCCCGTCTCCGGCAGGGGAGGGAGGGGCGGCAGCGTGCTTCCCCTCCGCTGTTTCTTTCGCAGCCCCAAGCTGTCCAGTCCGGCCCGGAGCCGTTGGAATTCCTCAGGTCCGTCGCAGTCGGTGAGGATGAACACCACATGACCGGCGTCCGCCATCTCCGGGTAGATATTCTGCTGCTGCAGCGCCGCCTCCACAGCAAAGCCGTCCTCCACACACAGGGTGAAGCGGGTGGGGTCCAGCAGGCCATCCGTGTCCTTCAAAGACGGATAATCCCGGCGCAGCGCCCCAGTCAGCTCCGCTGTCTTTTGATAAGCGCTCCTTCCGGTGTCCGTGTAATACGCACGCACACAGTCCAGCGCCGCCATCATGGGATAGGACGGGGAGGACGTGGCAAAGGTCATGGAAGCGGCCCGGAGCTGCTCCATGGTCACCGGCTCCCGGGCAAACAGCAGCGCAGACTGTCCCGGCGCCCGAAGGGTCTTGTGAGCGGAAACCACCACCAGATCTGCATCCTTCATACAGTTCTCTCCCAGCAGGTGCAGGTGTGCACCGTGGGCTGCGTCCACAATCAGCTTCGCTCCGTGGGCATGACAAATACGGGCAATCTCAGCTACATCAGACAACACACCGTAATAGGTCGGCGAGGTAATACAAACAGTTTTTATGTTCTTCCCACAGGACAGGGCTTGTTCCACTGCTTCCGGGGCAATTGGCCCCACAATCCCTGCCTCTGCCAGCCAGGGGCGCTCCAGCCAGACCGGTTGAAGGTCCAGCAGCGCCATCCCCGTGTGAATGCTGCGATGGCTCACCCGGTCCACCAGAATGGTGTCTCCGGGTTTTCCGCCGCAGAGCAGCGCCGTGTGGATGCCCTGGGTGGAGCCGCCAGTGAGAAACAGGCAGTGATCTGCCCCCCATTCTTTGGCCCAGAGACCCTCTGCCTGTTCAATGGGTCCGCCGGGGGCGTACAGGTTGCCGGTGGGGGGCAGCTCGGTGAAATCCAGCTCCGAATACTCCGTCCCCATGCCGGGGATCGGCTTTCCCTTGTGGCCGGGCATGGCCATGCGGAGAGGCCGGCTGCCGGAAAACTTTTTCAGCGCATCATACAGCGGTGTTGACATGGAAACAGACCTTTCGTTCAATGGAAATCAAGGACGACGGGTCGCCGGTGGAGCAGCGCTTTTTCTTCCGACGACAAAAACAGGGCGGCAGCGCCGCCCTGTCGTTTTTTATCGGCTCCGGCTGTACGCCACAACAATGCGGCGGTTGGGCTCGGTGCCGGTGGAGTAAGTGGTAATGGACGGGTCATAATCCTGCAGCGCAGCGTGGATCACATGACGCTCGTAGGCGTTCATGGGCTCCAGCATCATATTGCGGCGGTACTTCATGGCCTTGCCGGCGGTTTTCCGGGCCAGGCGCTGCAGGGATTCCTCCCGCTTTGCCCGGTAGTTCTCTGCGTCAATATGGATGCGCACGCGCTGAGACTGTCCGTTGTTCACCGCGTAGTTGGTCAGCTGCTGGATGGCGTCCAGCGTTTCCCCCCGGCGGCCGATCAGGCCGCCCAGGTTCTCGCCCACCAGCTCTACGGCGTAGATGTTGTCCTCGTTGATGGTAATCACAGGCTTTGCGTCGATGTTCAGCCGCTCCATCAGACCGGTCAGGAATTCGCTGATGGACTCCGTGCGGTCCGGCGCCGGCTCAGTGGGAGCTGCGGGAGCTTCCTCCTCAGCAGGCTTTTCCTCAACGGACTTTTCCTCTTCCACAGCAGGTGCGGCAGGCTTCTGTTCCTGGGGCTTCTTTCTGCGGCGGCTGCGCTTTCTCCTGGGCGCTTTCTCCTCAGCGGGGGACTCCTCTTCGGGCTTCTCCTCCACGGGAGCAGCCGCTTTCTCCTCGGGGGCAGCGGGAGCGCTCTCAGGCTTTTTCTCCATCACCGGCTCAGACTTCTGTTCCTCCACAGGAGCAGGAGCGGGCTCATCGGGCACCTCATAGGTCACCTTGATGCGGGCAGGCTGGCTGCCAATGCCCAGAAAACCGGTCTTGGCACGGGCAATTACCTCCACGGACACGCTGTCTCGATCCAGCCCCAGCTGCTTCAGCGCAGCGGCAATGGCGTCGTTCTCCGTTTTACCGGTTGCTTCGATCCATTTCAACATGGGAATATTCCTTCCTTTCTACTCAATTCCATGGCAGTTGAGAAATTATTCCTCTTCGCCGCCGTTGATTTCCTCGTTGATGGCATCAAACGCTTCCTCTGCGTTCTGGACCTCCACGGTCTCAGGCAGATCCTGAATCTGATCCACCGGCTCTTCCACTTCTTCTGCGGGGGGCAGCTTGCCCTTGCTGCTCAGCGCAGCCTCCAGAGCGGCCTCGTCCAGCACATCCTGAGGATCGCGGTAAGGCGTCACCGGATAGCGGTTGGGATCATAAGCGCGGCCCCGGGCATAGGCGCGCACCCCCACGCGGGTAAACTCAGTGGGGCGGTCCTTGCTGGTCTTCTTCTGCTGCTTCGCCAGCTGACGGCCTTTTTTGGTCTTCATCCGGGCGGCCTCTTCGGCGCGGCGGGCGGCGATCTCCGCCTTGCGGCGTTTTTCCTCTTCCTTGGCCTCCAGAGCCCGGCGCTCCGTGGCAGCCTGAATCTCCGCGAACTTTCCCCGCAGCATCCAGGCGCAGATCACTTCCTGAATGGCCATGAACAGGGAGTTGAAGATCATGTAGACGCACATTCCGGCAGGCATGATGTAGCCGAACCACAGGTACATCAGCGGCATCATGATCATCATGGTGCGGTTGGTCTGGGTCACGCTCTCATTCTGCTCCCCCGTCTTGCCCATATTCATCTGGTTGGTTTTCTGGGACAGCTGCGTGTAGAGCAGGCTGACAAGAACCACCACTACGGGAATCAGGGTCAGGCCGATGTTGCTCCATTTGAGCTCCTGGGTCCAGAACTTCCAGGTGGGAACCTGTGCCAGATCCAGTCCCAGCCAGTGGAAGTCGATGTGAGCCAGCTTGGATGCGCTGTCACCCACTGCACCGGCAACCGCGTTCCAGACAGAGGTGTCGCTGTTCATCAGGCCGGCCAGTGTCATCTCCTTGTAAGCGGCATTGGTGCCCAGATTGACGCCCAGCTTTTCCACCGCTTCCATTGCGGCGGTGATCTCATCGTTGGACAGCGCCATCATGTAGAACATGGGCCGGCGGATGATGTAGTACAGGCCCATCAGAATGACCATGGGGACCATCATCCAGACGCAGCCGCCCATGGGGTTGACGCCCTCCCGCTCATAGAGCTTCTGGGTCTCCTCGTTCAGTCTTGCCTGATCTTTCCCGAACTGCTTTTTCAGCTTTTCGATCTCGCCCTGCATGGCGGTAGTCTGCATCATGCTCTTTTTTCCCTGGTAGGAAAAGTAGAAGAGCAGGATCTTGGTCAGCAGGGTGAACAGGATCAGGGACAGTGCGTAGCTGTGGCAGAACTGATAGATCCACAGCAGTAGTTTGCCGAAGATTCGCAAAAAGGCAGTAATCATTGTTCGGCGTCCTCCTTCTCTGGGGGTATATTTCCACGACAGGCCGCTCCTCAGGGGAAGTCGGTCCTGATGGGATCAGGGGTAGCAGTTCCCAACAAGAGACTGTTTCAACTCTCAGGCCGAAAGAATGTGCGCAGGGAGATTGGAAACAGGCTCTAAGGAACCGGGTCGTATTCGATGCTTTTCTGTTTGTGGAACGGCTGACATTTGGCCAGGCGTTTGGCCGCCAGCAGAGATCCCCGGGCGGCGCCGTACTTTTCCACCGCCTGCCGGGCGTACTCGGAGCAGGTGGGAATAAACCGGCAGCTGGGGGGAGTGGCGGGAGAAATTCGGGTCTGGTAGAACCGGATCAGCAGGAGCAGCAGTTTTTTCACGGCTTTGTCGCCCCTTTCCCCGTCTCCTGTTTCTTCGCCTCAGCCGCCAGCAGGCCCAGCTTTCTGGCCGTGCGCAGAAAATCCCGCTCCATGACGTGATACCCAGCACTCACCGCCCGCACCCGGGCGACAATGATGATATCCCGCCCCGGCAGCAGCTTTTCCTTGTTCAGGCGGTAGATCTCCCGAATCTGACGGCGCACCCGGTTGCGAACCACCGCGTGGCCCAGCTTGGTTCCGGTGGTGATGCCCAGGCGGCTGTCTCCGTGCCGGTTCTTCTGCCAGTAAACCACCAGCGTGCCGCTGACTCCGGATTTGCCCCGGCGGTACAGCCGCTGAAATTCCCGGTTGGATTTGATGGTCACTGTCTTCTTCACAGCTGCACCTCCCTTCTGACAGAAACCAGGAAGAACAGGGGGGGACCCCCTTTTTTCTTCCCTTGATGACATTGAACAGGGGTGGAAGATGCACTCCTCCACCCCTCGTAATCGCAATATGCAATTTGTTTGAGCTTCTTAGTAGCTCAGCTGAGCGCGGCCCTTGGCACGGCGGCGAGCCAGAACCTTGCGGCCATTCTTGGTGGACATACGGGCACGGAAACCGTGAACCTTCTGACCGTGAAGCTTTTTGGGCTGATAGGTACGTTTGGTAGCCATTCGTTACACCTCCATCAGGGAAGCTCCGCCGTCCGCAGACGCATTGCTTCCAAAGTTCTCTTCGGTTCGGCGGGAGCGGGCTCCTCCGGAACCGCCAGTTATTAACACAGCGCAGAATATCCCCATGGGACACTATAACGCATTTGTCATTATAACCGATTGCTTTCCCCTGTGTCAACACAAATTTTTTGGTTTTTCGCCTGCAGATCCGGCGGCCCGGCCCTGTTTCTTTCCACAGCTTCTCTTGAAAATGCCGCTCCCCCAGGAATTTTTGGATTCTTCACCGCCGGCGCGTTCTCTGCCAATCCGCGCTGATTGGCCCTCAGCGGGCGTTTTCCCCTTCCGCGTCTCTCTGCACACAAACCACCGTTGGAGCGTTTGCCAGCCTTTTCAGCGCTTTTGCACACGGTTCTGTGGAAATTTTCATTGTATGAAAGGTCATTCTGTGCTATAATCAATTATTATTATGATAGGGTGATTTGTGCATTTTTCCACAGGGAAACATTGCCGTGCACAGGCAGGAACAGCCTCTGCTCTCCTGCGTCCCGTAAGAAAAGAGGTTTTGACATGAATTCTGCCGCTGAGGTCTGGGCCAACGTGCTCCCTCTGCTGAAAAGTGACCTGACAGAGACCGCAATCTCCACCTGGTTCAGTGGCGTCACCGCCCTCGCCTTTGAGGGAAACCAGCTGGTTCTGACCCATCCGGAGTCTTTTAAGGCCAACATCATCCGTACCCGGTACATTGAGCTGCTGAAAAAGTCCCTGCGGGAGCTGTTTGCCTCTGACATTGAGGTGCTGGTGCTGGACCCGGCAGACGCGGCCAAATTCCAGTCCTCCGCTCCCTCCGAGAACCGGAACATTCTGATGGGCAGCGAAGAATACACCTTTGACCGGTTTGTGGTGGGTTCCTCTAACCGGTTTGCGTACAATGCCGCCCGGGCGGTGTCAGATGCGCCGGGCCGGAGCTACAATCCGCTGTTTCTCTACGGCGAGTCCGGTCTGGGCAAGACCCACCTGCTCTACGCCATCTACCACGCCATTCGGCAGAGCCACCCGGAGTATGAAATTATCTACGTAAAGGGCGACGAGTTCACCAACGAGCTGAACGAGGCCATCCGCCTGAATTCCACCGACGCCTTCCGTCAAAAGTACCGGGACAAAGACCTGCTGCTGGTGGACGATATTCAGTTCATCGCCGGCAAGGACGCCACCCAGGAGGAATTCTTCAACACCTTCAACAACCTGCACGAGGCAGGCCGGCAGATTGTGCTGACCTCCGACCGCCCCCCATCTGAGATGAACCGGCTGGAGGACCGTCTCCGCACCCGGTTTGAGTGGGGACTGATGGCAGACATTCAGCCGCCGGACTATGAGACCCGCTGCGCCATTATCAAAGACAAGGCGCTGCTGCTGGGCCTGAATATGCCCCCGGATATCATTGAATACATCGCCCACAACATCACCTCCAATGTGCGGCAGCTGGAAGGATCCCTGAAAAAGCTCATGGCCTATCGGGATCTGCTGGGCAGCAACGTGGACGACGTCACCGCCGGCCGGGCCATCCGGGAGCTGATCCGGGCCACCGATGAGCTGACTCCCTCCGCCGATGTGATCCTGGAGGAGACCGCCAAGTTCTACGACCTGGACTCCAAGGTGCTGTTGGGCAGCAGCCGTAAGGCCAACATCGTGCTGGCCCGCCAGGTGAGTATGTACATCGTCCGCTCTATGACCAGCATGAGCCTGCCGGAAATGGGCAAGTTCTATGGAATGCACCACACCACCGTGATGCACTCCGTCGAAAAAATCGAAACCGCCCTGAAGACGGACAAGGGCCTGGCGGACATCATCAAAGACATCAAGGCCAACATCAACTCCCGCACCTACTGACGGGAAATAGCAAAGTACGTCGCCCCTGTGTGTGTACGCGACGCGCGGACAGATACAAACAGTAGTCAGGGGCCGGCCTGTCCAGGATTATACAATTTGTAATATTTCGTGAGCGTCTGACCCTTTCTAACACCCGGCGGATTTTGCACAGTTTCCTCAGGAGTTATACAGATGTGGAAAAGCGTTCTGTGCAGAAGTAAAACGTTTCCAGGCACTTTGTGGAAAGCTGTGGAGAACCTCCGGTTATCCTGTGGATGCATTTTTTCCTGCAATTTCAAGGGAAATTTTTCTTTTCCACAAAGCTCTCACCCCTACTACCACTACTATTTTTATGATCTTTTCTTATAAACGAACGGAGGGTTTGTTTCATGCGCTTTTCCTGCGAGAAATCCATTCTTCAATCCATCATTGCGATTACATCTCGGACAGTGGCAGTTAAGAGTTCCATTCCTGCACTGGAAGGTATCCTTATAGAAGCGACAGATCAGCTTCAGCTCACCGGATACAATATGAAAACCGGTATTCGAACGGTTGTTTCTGCCGACATTCAGGAGGAAGGCTCGATTGTCGTCTCTTCCCGGCTCTTTGGCGAGATCATTCGCCGCCTGCCCGATGAGCTGGTGTCCATTTCGACAGAAAAAGAAACCGTCACCATTCGGTGCGGCATGAGCGAGTTCAAGATTCAGGGCTCCAGTGCGGAGGAATACCCCGACCTGCCCAACGTGGAATATCAGAATACCATCACCATGGAGCAGCGCACGCTGATGAGCATGATCAATCAGACCCTGTTCGCAGTGAGCCACGATGACAGCCGTCCCATTCACACCGGCGAGCTGTTTGAGCTGGACGATCAGGGCCAGCTGACGGTGGTGGCAGTGGACGGCTACCGCCTGGCGCTGAGACGGGAAGAGGCCAAGGGGGGCAAGCCCTGTTCCTTTGTGGTTCCGGCAGCCTCCCTCAGTGAGGTGTCCAAAATCTGTTCCGATACGGAGGAGACCATCGACATCGTACAGGGCGCCCGGCACATCATGTTCAAGACCGGCAATGTGACGCTGATCTCCCGTCGGCTGGAGGGAGAGTTCCTGAACTACAAGAACTCCATCCCCATGAGCAACCCCATCAATGTCACGGCGGACCGGAAACAGCTGATCTCCTCCATCGACCGCTGCTCCCTCATCATCACGGAGCAGCAGAAGAGCCCCCTGCGCTGCACGCTGGAGGGCAACCTGCTGAAGTTCAAGACAGCCACTGCCATCGGTACGGCTTACGACGAGTGCAACGTGGTGTCCGACGGGGAGCGCCTGGAAATCGGATTCAACAACAAATATATGCTGGACGCGCTGAAGGCGGTGCCTGCCGACGTGCTGCGGCTGAAGCTGAACACCCCCGTTTCCCCCTGCGTGATGGTTCCGGAGGAAGGCAAGCCGGAGAACTTTATTTATATGGTGCTGCCGGTGCGTCTGCGGGCAGGTCAGTAATTCTGCCCAATGTGGGCACAATGGAAAAGAAACATCGGTTTTCTGTACCAGATTCAAGATTCGTTTCAATATGGTGATTTTTTCATGAAAAAAACGCAGATTAAAATTACAACGGAATTTATCAAGCTGGATGCGCTGCTGAAATACGCCCATCTGGTGGGCAGCGGCGGGGAGGCCAAAATCCGCATTCAGCAGGGTGAGGTGCTGGTCAACGGCGAGCCCTGCACCATGCGGGGGAAGAAAATTCGCAGCGGTGACACTGTGACGCTGGGCGACACGGCGGTCCGTGTGGAATAAGAGGATGATCGTTCATTCCATTGAGCTGGAGAATTTCCGCAGCTACGGGACGGTCAGGGCGGAGTTTGACCCGGGGATCAACGTCATCACCGGGGACAACGCCCAAGGCAAGACCAACCTGCTGGAGTCCATCGCCTATTTGTCCGCCTGCCGGAGCCATCGCGCCCGGACGGACAGTGAGCTGATCCGGATTGACAGCAGGCAGGCCATGGTTCGGGGGGAGCTGACCTCCCGAAACCGGGAATTTGTGCTGGAAGTCCGCATGGGCCGGGGGATGCGCCGTCAGATCCGCAAAAACGGTGTGCGCCTGAAAACCATCGGGGAGATGAGCGGCATTTTAAAAACGGTGCTGTTCTGCCCGGAGGATCTGAACCTGATTAAGGCGGGGGCAGTGGAGCGGCGCCGGTTTCTGGACGACGCCATCTGCCAGCTGCGCCCCCGGTACGCCGCCGCACTGGCGGAATACAAGCGGCTGCTGGAGCAGAAGCGGCGGATTTTGAAGGACTGGCCCGAAAAGCCCAGCCTGCTGGAGGCACTGGACGATTTCAACCTTCGGCTGTGCCAGACCGGTGCGCTGGTGATCCACTACCGGGCCTATTTCGTGAAAAAGCTGGCGGAATTCGCTCCGGGCATCCATGGGGAGTTTTCCAGCGGCAAGGAGCGGCTGACGCTGCACTATCAGACGGTGAAGACCGTCACGGACCCCCTTGCGCCCACCCAGGTTCTGTTCCATCAGCTTTGCGATCATATGAACGGACACCGCCAGGCGGAAATTGACAGCAAAAGCTGCCTGTCCGGCCCCCACAAGGATGACCTGCTGCTGGACATCAACGGCATCAGCGTGCGGACCTACGGCTCCCAGGGGCAGACCCGCACGGCGGCGCTGAGTTTGGAGCTGGCAGAGCGGGAAATTTTCTATGAAAACGACGGGGAGTACCCCGTGCTGCTGCTGGACGATGTGCTCAGCGAGCTGGACCCCCGGAGACAGGAGTTTGTGCTCAACCGCATCCGGGGCGGTCAGGTGTTCATCACCTGTTGCGAGAACGAGCGGCTGTCAGAGCTGGAGGCAGGGAAGGTGCTGCACATCGCAGACGGAGCGCTGGTGGAGGAGAGCTGATGTATCTTCACCTTGGAAACGGTGTTTTGGTGGATGAAAAGGACGTGGTGGGCATTTTTGACCTGGAAATCACGTCTCAAAGCTACCGAACCCGTCAATACTTGAATCAGGCGGAGCAGCGGGGACACGTGTCCTATGTGGACATTGAAGAGATCCCAAAAAGCTTTCTGGTCTGCGCCAGGCCGGGAGAAGGACAGACAGTGATCATTTCGCCGCTGTCTCCCCAGACCCTGCAAAGGCGGTCAGAGCTGGGAGTTCTGATGGACCGCTGAGCAGATCACAGCATCCGTTTGGACGGCGGAACCGCCGTCCGGATCAAAATAAAAGTTTCACCGGGACGCGGAGAACGCGCTCCGGCGAACAGTCAGGGAAGTAATGAGGTAACAGAGTTTATGGCAGAAGATTTATTGGAAAACGGCACTGCGGTATCCGCAGATAACGATTACAACGCATCGGAAATTCAGGTGCTGGAGGGACTGGAGGCAGTCCGCAAGCGCCCAGGTATGTATATCGGCTCCACCTCCACCAGCGGCCTCCACCACCTGGTCTATGAGATCGTGGACAACGCCATCGATGAGGCGCTGGCCGGCTACTGCACGGAGATCGGCGTGACCATCCACAACGGCAACTCCATCACCGTCACCGATAACGGCCGAGGCATCCCCGTAGACATTCAGGCCCAGACCGGCAAGCCCGCACTGGAGGTGGTTTACACCATCCTGCACGCCGGAGGCAAGTTCGGCGGCGGCGGCTACAAGGTCTCCGGAGGCCTCCACGGCGTGGGCGCCTCTGTCGTCAACGCCCTGTCCGAGTGGATGACCGTTCAGGTGCATAAAAACGGTCAGATTTACGAAATGAAGTTCGCCCGGGGCAAGGTGACCCAGGAGATGACCGTTGTCGGTACCACCGACCACACCGGCACCACCGTCACCTTCCAGCCGGACCCGGAGATGTTCGACGATGTGGTTTACAACTACGAGACCCTGCAGACCCGGATGAGAGAGCAGGCGTTCCTCAACGGCGGCATCCGCATCGTGCTCACCGACGAGCGGGAAGGACAGGAACAGCGGGAGGAGATGTGCTACGAGGGCGGCATCAAGTCCTTTGTGGAGTACATCAACGAGAACAAGACTCCCATCCATGAGGATGTTATTTATATGGCAGGGGAGCAGGAGGAGTCCATGGCGGAAATCGCCCTGCAGTACACCGACTCCTACAATGAGATTATCGTCTCCTTTGCCAACAACATTCACACCCCGGAAGGCGGTATGCACGAAACCGGCTTCAAGGCTGCGCTGACCCAGGCCATGAACGCCTACGGCCGGAAGGCCAAGATCCTCAAGGAGGACGAAAAAGTTTCCGGTGACGACTGCCGGGAGGGTCTGACCTGCATCATCTCTGTCAAGCTGGTGGAGGCCCAGTTCGAGGGCCAGACCAAGGCCAAGCTGGGCAACAGCGAGATCCGCACCCTGGTCAACAACGTGGTGTCCAGAGGACTGGAGGAGTATCTGGAGCTAAATCCCGCTGTGGGCCGCGCCATTCTGGACAAAGCCCTCACCGCCGCCCGTGCCCGTGAGGCAGCCAGAAAGGCCCGTGAAAACGTGCGTCGGAAGAACGCTCTGGACGGCGCGACGCTGCCCGGCAAGCTGTCCGACTGCAACGAGCGGGATGCGTCCCTGACCGAGCTGTATATCGTCGAGGGAGACTCCGCAGGCGGCTCCGCCAAGGGCGGACGGGACAGCCGCTATCAGGCCATTCTTCCCCTGTGGGGCAAGATGCTGAACGTGGAAAAGGCCCGCAGCGACAAGGTTTACGGCAACGACAAGCTCAATCCCGTCATCACCGCGCTGGGCGCTGGACTGGGAGAGGACTTCGATGTGAGCAAGCTCCGCTACCACAAGGTCATCATTATGGCTGATGCGGATGTGGACGGCTCCCACATCCGGACGCTGCTGCTGACCTTCTTCTTCCGGTTTATGCGTCCGCTGATCGACGGCGGGTATGTGTACGCCGCTGTGCCGCCGCTGTACAAGCTGGTGCGGGGCAAGCAGACCCGGGTGGCCTTCTCCGATGAGGAGCGGGACCGGATTTCCAACGAGATGCGGGGCGGCAACCCCAATGTAAAGATCGACATCTCACGGTTTAAGGGTCTGGGCGAGATGAATCCCACGGAGCTTTGGGAGACCACCATGGACCCCACCCGCCGGACGCTGAAGCGGGTAACGCTGGAGGATGCAGTGCGGGCCGATCAGATTTTCACCCTGCTGATGGGCGAAAAGGTGGAGCCGAGAAGGCAGTATATCGAGCAGAACGCCCACAAGGTTATGAATCTGGATTATTAAGGGATAGAGGAACACGTTTTGAGTAAGAAAAAGGATTACAAGCCGGAAGACATCGCCTATCCGGAACAAAAAATTGTAGAGATCGACCTGCAGAAGGAAATGCAGGATGCGTATCTGGAATACGCCATGTCGGTCATCGTGGGCCGCGCCCTGCCGGACGTGCGGGACGGCCTGAAGCCCGTCCATCGCCGCATCCTGTACGCCATGTACGAGGACAATCTGACCTCGGACCGGCCCTTTAAGAAGTCCGCCACCTGCGTGGGCGACGTGCTGGGCCGGTATCACCCCCACGGCGACGCCTCTGTTTATGATGCGCTGGTCCGTCTGGCACAGGACTTCTCCATGCGCTATATGCTGGTGGACGGCCACGGCAACTTCGGCAGCGTGGACGGCGATCCCCCCGCTGCTTACCGTTACACCGAGGCCCGTCTGAGCAAGATTGCCAACGAGATGCTCCGGGACATCGACAAGGAGACCGTGGACTGGGACCCCAACTTTGATGAGACCCGGAAGGAGCCCCGGGTGCTGCCCAGCCGGTTCCCCAACCTGCTGGTCAACGGAACCACCGGCATCGCCGTGGGCATGACCACCAACATTCCGCCTCACAACCTGACCGAGGTTATCAACGGCACCATCTGCGTGCTGGACAACCCGGAGGCCACGCTGAACGACCTGATGGAGCACATTCAGGGCCCGGATTTCCCCACCCGGGGCATTATCATGGGCAAGAGCGGCATCCGTGCGGCCTACGGTACCGGACGGGGGCGCATTGTGGTCCGGGCCAAGACGGAGCTGGAGGAGTTCGGCAACAACCGCACCCGGATTATTGTGACGGAGCTTCCCTATCAGGTGAACAAAGCCCGTCTGGTGTCCACCATCGCCGACCAGGTCCACGACAAGCGGCTGGAGGGCATTTCCGGCCTGCGGGATGAGTCCGACCGCGAAGGTATGCGCATCGTCATTGAGCTGAAGCGGGACGCCAACCCTCAGGTGGTGCTGAACCGCCTGTTCAAGCAGACGGCGATGCAGTCCAACTTCTCTGTTATCATGCTGGCGCTGGTCAACGATCAGCGGCGGCCGAAGGTTCTGACCCTGCGTGAAATTCTGGACGAGTACATCGCACATCAGATGGATGTGCTGACCCGCCGGACCATTTATGAGAAGAAGAAGGCCGAGGCCCGTGCCCACCTGCTGGAGGGCCTGCTCATCGCCCAGGACAACATCGACGAGGTCATTCACATCATCCGCACCAGCTACGACAACGCCAAGGAGCGCTTGATGGAGCGGTTCGGTCTGGACGAGGTCCAGTCCCAGGCGATTTTGGATATGCAGCTCAAGCGGCTGCAGGGTTTGGAGCATGACAAGCTTCAGGCGGAGTATGACGAGCTGGAAGCCAAGATCAAGTATTATGAGTCCCTGCTGGCGGATCCGGAGAAGATGAAGGGCGTGCTGCGGGACGAACTGATCGAAATCCGGGACAAATACGGCGACGAGCGGAAAACCGCCATTGAGATGGTGGAGAACGAGATCGACGTGGAGGACCTGATTGAAGAAGAGGAGTGTGTGTTCACCCTGAGCCATAAGGGCTATCTGAAGCGCACTCCGGTCAGCGCCTACCGGGTCCAGAAGCGGGGCGGCAAGGGCGTCAATGACATGAACGTCCGGGAAGAGGACTATGTGGATAGCCTGTTCACCTGCTCCACCCACGACTACATCCTGTTCTTTACCAACATGGGACGGGCGTACGTCAAAAAGGGCTACCAGATTCCCGAGGCGGGCCGTGTGGCCAAGGGCGTGAACATCGTCAACTTTATCTCCATTTCTCAGGGCGAGAAGGTCAAGGCGATGATGCACTCCCGGGAGTTCACCGAGGACGAGTATCTGATTTTTGCCACCAGGAACGGCACCATCAAGCGCCTGGCCAGTGCGGAGCTGAAGAATATCCGCAACTCCGGTATCCGTGCGCTGAAGCTGGATGAAGGGAACGAGCTCATCGCTGTCCGCCGCACCACCGGCGAGGACGAAGTGATCATGGTGACCAAGATGGGACAGGCCATCCGATTCAAGGAGACAGACGTCCGTCCCATGGGCCGCACTGCCGCCGGTGTTCGGGGCATCAACCTCCGTGAGGGGGATGAAGTCATCGGCTGTGAGATCGTGGGCCACGGCGAAGCACTGCTCAGCGTCACCGAAAACGGCTACGGCAAGCGGACGCTGACGGATGAGTACAGCCTCCAGGGCCGGGGCGGCTACGGCATGAGGAACTACAAGGTTTCCGACAAGACCGGACCGGTTACTGCCTGCGCCATCGTGGATGAGGCAGATGATGTGCTGCTGATTTCCGATGACGGCACCATTATCCGCACCTCTGCCGGCGGAATCAGCGTGTATGGCCGTTCCACTCAGGGCGTTCGGGTCATGAACGTGGGCGAGAACGTGAAGGTCAACGCACTGGCCAAGACCCGGGTGGGAGATGAACCCGAAGAGGTGGAGACGGCGGAAGCGGAGGACGCAGAAGCTGTGACCGAGAACACCGAGAAATAAAACACGGACGAAAAAAACAGGCAGTTGAGCGCGTATAAAATTTAGTTTTTCTGCGCGTGAAAACTGCCTGTTTTTTGAAAGGAAACAAACATGAAAACCGTAACACTGTATACGGACGGAGCCTGTTCCGGGAACCCGGGTCCTGGGGGCTGGGGGGCAATTCTGCTCTACGGCAGCTACAAAAAGGAGCTGTCCGGCGGCGAGCGCAATACCACCAACAACCGCATGGAGCTGACCGGGGTGATTCGGGGCCTGCAGGCGCTGAAAGAGCCCTGCATCGTGGAGTTATACTCCGATTCCAAATACGTCATTGACGCCCTGCAAAAGGGATGGGCAGTGGGATGGAGAAAGCGTGGCTGGGTAAAATCTGACAAGAAACCCGCGCTGAATCCGGATCTGTGGGAGCAACTGCTGAATCTGTGCGAACTCCATCAGGTAAACCTCCACTGGGTGAAGGGCCACGCCGACAATCCCTACAATAACCGCTGCGATGAGCTGGCGGTGGGGGAGTGGAAGAAGTTGAAGTAAAAAGGCAGGTACTCCATTTGAGTACCTGCTTTTTTCCTTTTCTTGAAAGAAAAGGAAGCGAAAAGAACTTTGCCCGCAAAGCGGGACACCTTGCCGAGCTGGGTGAAAAGAGGCCGTACCTCCGGGGAGATACGGCCTCAAATATGCTATCTAGCAGGGTCCTCCAACGGCTGAGTTAGCCCAGCTCGGAGAAGTACTTGATGGTGCGGACCATCTGAGAGGTTGGGGTAAAAAAAGGTGCCGGGGGCACGTTTTTTTACCCCAATGGGAAAAACAGCCCCACTCCCGGAGGAGTGGGGCTGCACATTGCTCGAAACTAAGCTACAGGTAAATCTAAGGGCAGAATTACTTCAGCGAGGAGTCGAACAAACTTAAATGTGCCAGTGGCACATTTGAGTTTAGTTCGATGGGATAAATCCCGCGAAGCGGGACACCTTGCCGAGCTGGGCGAAAAGAGGCCGTACCTCCGGGGAGATACGGCCTCAAATATGCTATCTAGCAGGGTCCTCCAACGGCTGAGTTAGCCCAGCTCGGAGAAGTACTTGATGGTGCGGACCATCTGAGAGGTGTAGGAGTTCTCGTTGTCATACCAGGAAACAACCTGAACCTCGGAAGTGCCGTTGCCCAGATCCAGAACCATAGTCTGAGTAGCATCGAACAGGGAGCCAAAACGCATGCCGACGATGTCGGAGGAGACGATCTCATCGGTGTTGTAGCCGAAGGACTCGGTGGCCTCGCTCTTCATCTGAGCGTTGATCTCTTCCTTGGTGGGGGTGCCCTCAACAACAGCGGTCAGGATGGTGGTGGAGCCGGTGGGGGTGGGAACGCGCTGAGCAGCGCCGATCAGCTTGCCGTTCAGCTCGGGGATGACCAGGCCGATGGCCTTGGCAGCGCCGGTAGAGTTGGGAACGATGTTGCAAGCAGCAGCACGGGAGCGGCGCAGGTCGCCCTTGCGCTGAGGACCGTCCAGAGTCATCTGATCGCCAGTGTAAGCGTGGATGGTGCACATGATGCCAGCCTTGATAGCCCAGCCATCATTCAGAGCCTTAGCCATGGGAGCCAGGCAGTTGGTGGTGCAGGAAGCAGCGGAGATGATGGTGTCCTCGGGCTTCAGAGTGGTGTGGTTGACGTTGTAAACGATGGTGGGCAGGTCGTTGCCAGCGGGGGCAGAGATGACGACCTTACGAGCGCCGGCGTCGATGTGAGCCTGAGCCTTGGCCTTGCTGGTGTAGAAGCCAGTGCACTCCAGAACGACGTCAACACCCAGCTCGCCCCAGGGCAGCTCGGCAGCGTTGGCCTTCGCATAGATGGTGATCTTCTTGCCGTCGACCTCGATGAAGTCCTCGCCAGCCTTGACGGTGTCGCACAGAGCGTACTTGCCCTGAGTGGAGTCATACTTCAGCAGGTGAGCCAGCATCTTGGGGGAAGTCAGGTCGTTGATAGCGACAACCTCGTAACCCTCAGCGCCGAACATCTGACGGAAAGCCAGGCGACCGATACGACCGAAACCGTTAATTGCAACTTTAACTGCCATGATAAAATTACCTCCTAAAAATTTTGGTAAATAGGATTTACATTGTTATTTTACCCCATTGCGGTAATTTTGACAAGTCTTTTTTTGTGCTTTTGACGAAAAACTTGCAGAAACAGTTAAAATGGGAAAGTAGTTTTATTTTTTTCAATTTTCAGGTTTGAATAGGAAAAAATGAAGAAAATTAGTTGTAAAATTCAGCAGTATCCCTTCTGGAGAAAGAGAAAAGAAAATCATGCACTGTAAGAAAAACGGAACTTGAAAGAACAAAATACAACAAATAGACTGGTATTTTGTGGGATATGCACACACAGAAAAAAGGTTGCCCCTTCGCAGCTTACGAAGGGGCAAAAGAGAATCAATAGATCCGGAGGGAATGGAGGGTTATTCCTCCACGTCTCCCACAATGGCGATGTGGACCTCATCCAGCTGCTTCTGTTCCACGGTGGAGGGAGCGCCCATCATCACATCCTGGGCGTTCTTGTTCATGGGGAAGGGGATGATCTCGCGGATGGAATCCTCACCGGCCAGCAGCATGACCATGCGGTCCACGCCGGGAGCGATGCCGGCATGGGGAGGTGCGCCGTAGCAGAAGGCGTTGTACATGGCGGGGAACTTGGCCTTCACATCGTCCTCACCCAGACGGACCAGCTCAAAGGCCTTCACCATGATCTCGGGGTCGTGGTTCCGCACGGCGCCGGAGGACAGCTCCACGCCGTTGCAGACCAGGTCGTACTGGTCTGCGGTGATGCTCAGCGGGTCGATCTCGCCCCGCTCTGCCTTCAGCAGGGTTTCCATCCCGCCGTTGGGCATGGAGAAGGGATTGTGGCAGAACTCCAGCTCGCCGGACTCCTCCCCGATCTCATACATGGGGAAGTCCACGATCCAGCAGAACTCGTAACGTTCTTTGTCCATGTGCCCCTCGCAGGCGGTGCCCAGTCTGGTGCGCAGCACACCGGCGGCCTTCTGTGCCTCACCCAGCTTGCCGGCAGTGAAGCCGATAAAGGAGCCGGGAGTCAGGTTCAGCTTTTCGGTCAGGGCATCCTTGCTGTCCTTCAGGAACTTGGACACGCCGCCGGTCAGCTCGCCCTTGTCGTCCACCTTGCACCAATAAGCCTTGCTGCCGGACTGAACCTCAACCTCGGCGCACAGCTTGTCAATGGCTTTGCGGGCCAGCTTGCAGCCGGGCACCACCACGGCCTTGACGGCCTGTCCTTTGAAGGGGGCGAACTCTGTCACAGAACAGATGTCGGTGACGTCCTGCACGATCAGGTCAATGCGCAGGTCGGGCTTGTCGGAGCCGTACTTCTCCATGGCGTCCCGGAAGGAAATGCGCTTGAAGGGGGCAGAGGAAGCGATGTTGTACTTGCCGTATTTGGCAAAGATGGGGGGCAGAACCCGCTCCAGCACGGTGAACACATCGTCCTGGGTGGCGAAGGCCATCTCCATATCCAGCTGATAAAATTCACCGGGGGAACGGTCGCCGCGGGCGTCCTCATCACGGAAGCAGGGGGCGATCTGGAAATACCGGTCAAAGCCGGAGGTCATCAGCAGCTGCTTGAACTGCTGGGGTGCCTGGGGCAGAGCGTAGAACTTGCCCGGGTGCTTGCGGGAGGGAACCAGATAGTCCCGGGCGCCTTCGGGAGAGGAGGCGGTCAGAATGGGGGTGGTGATCTCCAGGAAGCCCTCGTTGGTCATGGCCTGACGCAGGGCGGCAACCACATTGCAGCGCAGGATGATGTTGTCCTTGACGGCGGGGTTGCGCAGGTCCAGATAACGGTACTTCAGGCGGGCGCCCTCGTCGGCTTCCCGGCTGCGGTTGATCTCAAAGGGCAGCTCGTTGTAACGGCAGCGGCCCAGCACCTTGATCTCAGAGGGAACGACCTCGATCTCGCCGGTGGGAATCTTCTTGTTTTTGCTCTCACGAATGCGGACGGTGCCGGTGACGGAGATGGTGGATTCCTTGTTCAGGGGCTTGACCACGGACATCATCTCGGCGTTTTCGATGACCACCTGGGTGGTGCCGTAAAAGTCACGGAGCACCACAAAGGCAAAGTTGCTGCCCACCTCGCGGACGTTTTCCATCCATCCGACCAGGGTGACGGTTTTCCCTGCGTCAGCGGCACGCAGCTCGCCGCAGGTGTGGGTACGGGATTGAAACATGGTAATAGACCTCTTTTCAAATTAAAATGGGATGAGATATTGAATACAGGGGCGTGGTGTGTCTCAACGTATTCTGTAGGGGCGAACAGAGTTCGCCCCGGAACATTTTGCATTGTAGGATGTTGTCCGGGCGCACAATGTGCGCCACTACGGGGAAATCAATGGAATAAGAATCCACCATAGAACCCCCAAAAAGACAAGATAGGATAACACTACACAAAAGTACCAGAATCCAGTAAAACTTTCCCATTTACTCTACGATGCTGGGAATTTCTTTCGTTTTCTCCAGATACTCTTTCACAATGGCCACGGCATCTTCCAGCTTTACCGTCACCTGCTCGCCCTTGCCCAGGTCCTTAATGGCCACTACCTGTTCCTGCTCCTCGGTCTCGCCCAGGAACATGGCATAGGGGATGCCCAGCTTGACGGCGTAGTTGATTTTCGCCTTGAACTTCTTCTGTTCGGTGTAGAGCTGGGTGCGGATGCCGCTGGCGCGGAGCTGAGTTGCCACGCTGATGGCGTAGCCCTGCTGCTCGGCGCTCATGGGCACCACCAGCACCTCGGCGGGGGCGGTGGGAACGGCGTCGTTGAGCATTTTCTGGTCGTTCAGCACAAAGAACAGGCGGGTCAGGCCGATGGAGATACCCACGCCGGGCAGGGGCTTGTCGGTGTAGTAGCCCGCCAGGTTGTCATACCGGCCGCCGGAGCAGACGGAGCCCACCTCCGGGTGATCCAAAATCACGGTCTCGTAGACGGTGCCGGTGTAGTAGTCCAAGCCGCGGGCGATGGTCAGGTCCACCGCGAAGTTCTCCTCCGGTACGCCGAAGGCCGCCAGATAGCGGGTGACGGTGGTCAGCTCCTCCAGACCCTTGTCAAAGGTTGCGGATTTTCCCTTGTAGGACTCGAGAGCGGACAGCACCTCCGTGTTGGTACCCTTGATGGCGATGAAATTCAGCACTTCATCAGCGGTTTCCGGGGCGACGGCAATGTCATCCACCAGAATGTCCCGGACAGCCTTGGGACCGATCTTGTCCAGCTTGTCCACGGTGCGCATGACCTCCTGGCTCTGCTCAGTGAGGCCCAGAATTTCATAAAAACCGTTGAGGATTTTCCGGTTGTTCACCCGGATCTGGAACCGCTTCAGGCCCAGACGGGAGAAGGTCTGGTAGATGATGGAGGGAATCTCCGCCTCGTTGGCGATGTCCAGCTTGCCGTCGCCGATGATGTCGATGTCCGCCTGATAGAATTCACGGTAGCGGCCCCGTTGAGGGCGTTCGCCCCGGTAGACCTTGCCGATCTGATAGCGGCGGAAGGGGAAGGTCAGCTGACCATAGTTCATGGCCACATACTTGGCCAGGGGAACCGTCAGGTCAAAGCGCAGTGCCAGATCGCTGTCGCCCTTCTGGAACCGGTAAATCTGCTTCTCAGTCTCTCCGCCGCCCTTGGCCAGAAGAATCTGCGCGTCTTCAATAATGGGGGTGTCCAGCGGTGTAAAGCCGTACAGGGAATAGGTCTCCCGCAGGGTCTGCATGATGCGCTCCATCTGCTGCTGAGGGGCAGGGAGCAGCTCCATGAACCCGGCCAGGGTGCGGGGCTTTAATTTTGCCATTGCTTGTGTCTTCCTTTCCGTGAGAACGATTGTGCGCTGACAGCACAGGTGTCAGCACTTAGAAATCATGGTCCTGGGATGGGGGTCCTGAATTATGAAAAAAACTCCCGCCCCAAATGCATTGGGACGAGAGCGAAAAATCACTTCGTGGTGCCACCCAAATTCGGCCTGATACAGGCCCTCCGGCCTTCTTCTGCGCGGGAAGGGAACCGCGCCGGTCTCCCGGCCCACTCCGGGGACGTCTTCCATCAGGCCGTTTCCGTAGCGGCTTTCAGCAGCTGCCGCTTTCTCTGTCCGGCGGTATCCGGTGTACTGATTCCCTATCAACATGGTACAACAACACATTATACCGGCTTTTTGGGAGTCAGTCAATACGAAATAAACTTGATACCGGGAAAAAATTAAGGCTTCACCGCATAATGGGACAAGAGCGAATTGCGAGGATATTCTTTGTCCAGATTGTTCGAAGATTTCGCAGGAATCCTGGCGGATTTCAAGAAAGCTGCGGACAATCTGGCGGAGAATAAACCGCAAGGCGCTGAAGTTCTTATTGTGCGGTGATGCCTCAAAGAAAAAGGACAGAGCCAGGACTATCTTATACCAATACCTGCTTGGTGCGGGGGTACAGAATTTCCCGGTAGTCCAGGTCGCCGCGGTTCAGGCCCATGATGAGCATTTCCGCCGTGGCAATATTGGTGGCAACGGGGACGTTGTTCACATCGCACAGGTGGCAGATGGAGGACAGATCGTCCAGATACGCCTCGTTGTTGGGGCCGGTGAAAAACAGAACCATATCCAGCTCATTGTAGGAGATGCGGGCGCCGATCTGCTGGGCGCCGCCGTGAGCGTGGGACAAAAACAGTTTTACATCCAAGCCGGTGGCCTCTGCAATTGCCTTGCCGGTTTCGCTGGTGGCACACAGGGTGTGCTTAGCAAGGATCCCGCAGTAGGCGATGCAGAACTGTACCATTAGCTCCTGCTTACTCTCATCAGACAACAATGCAATATTCATGAGAAAAACTCCTTTCTGGGGAAAAAGGGAGGAACGAATTCGTTTTCAGAATCGGTGCAGCGGAACCCGCTGTCCCAGAAGCCGCCGGGCGATGTTGTAGTAGGCCACGGCAGCGCCCCGGCGTTCTTTTAAAATCACGGGCTGGCCAAGGCCGTTGTACACCGGAATTTTGTCATCCTGGGGAATAATACCCAGCAGGGGCAGGCCTGCAGTATCCATAGCGTCATCAATGGTGGTATGCAGCTTCCGCAGCAGCTTTTTGGACATTTTATTGACCACCAGATGGATGGGGATGCGTCTGCTGCGAAGCTGGTTGACAGCCTGCTGGGCGTCCCGCAGGGAGGATGGCTCCGTCGTGGACACCACAATGGCCCGGTCCGCACCGGCACAGGCCAGTTCAAAGCCTGCGTCAATTCCTGCCGGGCTGTCAATGAGGCAGAAGTCAAATTCCCGTTTGATCTGTCCCAACAGCGTCATCACATCGATGCGGTCGATATGAGAAGCCCGGGCGCTGACAGGGGCGGTGAGCAGATACAGGTTTTTGATTTGCGGGTGTTCTACAACAGCGTCCAGCAGGGAGCAGCGCTGGTAAATCACATCGGAAAAATCCATCAGCACCCGGTCCGTCATGCCCAGAACCATATCCAGATTCCGAAGACCGATATCCATATCCAGGCAAAGCACCCGGTAGTTCATCGCGGCCAGACAGGAGGCGACCCCGCAGAGCACGGAGGTCTTGCCTGTGCCGCCCTTACCGGAGGTGATCACAATTGAAATGCCCATTGTCAACCTCGCATTACAAATATTTTAACAAGAATAAAATGAAATAGCAATAGTTTTTTGTGCGAAAAATAAAATCAGAAAAAGGAAATGGTGAAAAAATATGACATAAAAACCCATGAAACACAGGATTCTCCGAAAAAAAATCAAACCTGAAAAAGAATAAAATGCATTAAAGGGGCGCTTTTTTCATTTTGGAAAAACGTCGGGGGTATTTTTGCGGAGAAGGTTTTATTTTCTCCACCCGAATTACCTTGCGGCTGACGTCAGTACCCGGAATGCGGTAAGAGAAAGCGGGGAGCAGCCGTCCACCCAGAATTGAGACGGCACGACCGGCAGAGTTGACTTCTTCGTTGGAGTCCTCGGCCTTCATAGCCAGAAAGACACCGCCCACTTTTACAAAGGGCAGGCACAGCTCACACAGAATCCGGAGATCTGCCACCGCACGGGAGGTGACGATGTCAAACTGCTCCCGCCAGTCGGGCAGGGAGGAAAGCTCCTCCGCCCGGGCGTGGACGCAGCGAATCTCTTCTGCACCCAGTTCCGGGGCAATGCGGCTGAGCCAGTCAATGCGCTTGGCCAGGGAGTCCAGCAGCGTCAGCTGGATGGAAGGTTCGCAGAGCTTCAGCACAAGACCGGGAAAGCCCGCGCCGGTGCCCACATCCAGCACCGCTTTTCCAGGGAAATCTGCGGCGCCCAGCACAGCAGCGCAGTCCAGCATATGCAGCCGGGCAACCTGGTCCGGCTGGGTGATGGCGGTCAGGTTCATGACCTGATTCTGCTCCAGCAGCAGTTCCCCGTAGATTGCCAGCGCACCCGCAGGGGCAGGGGAACGGCCCAGAGCCTGTAATCCGGATTCGATGATGGTTTTCATGGCGGCCTCCAAAGGAAAAAGAAAATCACACAGGTTCCTGTGGAGAACCTGAAATAATACCAAACAGAACACGCTTTATTCTACCAGATAAGAAGGAAGTTTTCCACCTGTTTTGAAAGAAATGTGGGAAAAATGAGTCAGAAAGGAGTGAGGCACCAATTCGGTCTGTCAGAGAATCCTGCTCCGCATGGGGACAGACAGAAGAAGCTGCGCCCAGAGGGATGTTTTTTGGGTCACAGCAAAAAAACAGCGATACGAACCGTTGCAGTTCCTATCGCTGTTTTCTGTTGCGTTATACGGCGCCCAAAGCGGCAGCCAGCTGTTTCAGACCGTAGGCCAGGGAAAGGACCGACAGCACGGCGAAGACAAGTCCGGCTGCAAGCTCCTGATGACCGCCGGGCTGGGGGAAGGGAGGTTCCTGAAAGTCCGGGTCCTCCACATGACCCTGTCGTCCGTGGCGGATGATCCAGCGCCGATTCCAGTACTGAGCCGACAGGGCGGCAAAGGCGGGAAAAGTCATGATTCCGGTGATGCCGGAGATCAGCGTCATGGTCGCCATCCAGTACAGCATCAGCAGCACGATGATAACCATGTACACTACGCCCATCATGGCCCAGATGCGCTTGGAGAGCATTATTTCTTCTGCTCTTTCAGCAGGTCGCGGATCTCAGCCAGCAGTTCCTCGGTGGTGGGGCCAGCGGGCTCCTCGGGAGCGGGTTCTTCTTCCTTCTTGGGCATGATGCGGTTGACAACCTTGACAATCCAAAAGACCACGAAGGCGGTGATCAGGAAGGTGATGATGGCGTTGATGACATTGCCCACGCCGAAGCCGGCGATGACCAGCTTGGAGAAGTCGGTGTTGCCGACGATCAGGCCGATGATGGGGGTCAGCAGGTTCTCAACAATGGCGGTGACGATGGCAGTGAAGGCACTGCCGATGACGACGCCCACAGCCAGGTCCAGCACGTTGCCGCGCATGATGAATTCTTTGAACTCATCGATCCAGGAAGGCTTTTTCATTTTACTTCACTCTCTTTCCTAAAAATTATCAATAGACAGACGGCGGATTTGCCGCTGTATTGAACCGGTTCAGTCCTGAGGCGGAATGTAGGTCTTTGCCTTTTCCAGCTTTGCCTTGCCGCCCATATAGGGACGCAGGGCCTCAGGAATGTTCACGGAGCCGTCTGCGTTCAGATTGTTCTCCAGGAACGCAATCAGCATACGGGGAGGAGCGACGCAGGTGTTGTTCAGTGTGTGGGCCAGCTTGGTGACCTTCTTGACCTTCTTGCGGCCCTTCTTGTCAACCACTTCCACGTTCTCACTGTAGCGAATACCCAGACGGCGGGCCTGTGCGTCACCCAGGTTGGAGCAGGAGCAAACCTCGAAGTACTTCTTCTGGCGGGGGGACCAGGCCTCAATGTCGCAGCTCTTGACCTTCAGATCAGCCAGGTCGCCGGAGCAGCACTCCAGCTGGCGCACCGGGATGTCCAGAGAGCGGAACAGATCCACGGAATTGTGCCACAGCTTGTCATACCAGTCCATGGAGTCCTCGGGCTTGCAGATGACAATCATCTCCTGCTTCTCGAACTGATGGATGCGGTACACGCCCCGCTCCTCCAAACCGTGAGAGCCCTTCTCCTTGCGGAAACAGGGGGAGTAGGAGGTCAGGTTCAGAGGCAGCTCTGCCTCGGGAATGATCTGTCCGTTGAAGCGGGCGATCATGGAGTGCTCGGAGGTGCCGATCAGATACAGGTTGTTTTTGGGATCGGTGACAGAGGGGTCGTCGATCTTGTACATCATGGCGTCCATCTCGGGGAAGGACATGACGCCCTCCACCATCTCGCCCCGGATCATATAGGGGGGGATGACGTAAGTGAAGCCCCGATCAATCATAAAGTCACGGGCATAAGCCAGCACGGCCTCATGGAGCCGGGCGATGTCGCCCAGCAGGTAATAGAAGCCGGTGCCGGAGACACGGCGGGCGCTGGTCAGGTCGATGCCGTTGTAGGCGCCCATGATATCGGTATGATAGGGGATGTCATACTCAGGCACCTTGGGCTCGCCGAAACGCTGAATCTCCACGTTCCAGGAGTCGTCAGGGCCAATGGGCACGGAGGGATCGATGATGTTGGGAATCACCAGCATGATCTCCCGAACCTTTGCGTCCAGCTCATACTGCTTTGCCAGCAGGGACTCACGCTCCTCAGACTCGGCAGTGACCTGTGCAGTGATCTCCGCGATTTTCTTCTCGTTTTCCTCTGCCTGGTCGGGGTTCTTTTTGGCCTGCCCCTTCAGCATGCCAATCTGCTTGGACAGGGCGTTGCGGTTGGCCTGCAGAGCCTCAGCCTTCTGCTTGGCCTCCAGCGCCTGGGCGTACAGGTCGATGACCTGGTCTACCAGAGGCAGCTTTTCATCCTGAAATTTCTTTCGGATATTTTCTTTGACAACCTCGGGGTTGTCACGGACAAATTTGATATCTAACATAAATCGTTCACCTTTGGTTTCCTTCAGCGGCATTTTCCGTCATCATCGGCGCCGCGGTACTGCACTTATTATCTGCCAATTATTTACCATTGTCAACCGGAAATTCTGCCCGAAAGGGACTTTAACGCATCCAGCAGGTCGTTCAGGTCATCCACACCGTAGTATTCCAGCTCCAGACGGCCCTTGCGCTTGCCGCTGACGATTTTCACCTTGCGGCCCAGAGAGTCGCCCAGTTCTTTTGCGGCCAGCGCAGCGTAGTCCAGGCTCAGCGGGTCAGCTGCCGGCTTCTGTTCCGGTTCCGGCTGAGACTCTCTGCCGGAGAGCTTTTTGGCAAGCTCCTCCGCCTGACGGACGGAGAGCCCGTCGGATATGATCTTTTCCGCCAGTGCCCGGCGGGACTCATCCTCTGGCACAGAGAGCAGGGCGCGGGCGTGTCCAGCGGTGAGCTTGTCCTCCTCCACCAGACTTTTCAGGTCGTCGGGCAGGGACAGCAGCCGGACCGCGTTGGCCACCGCGCTGCGGCTCTTTCCCACCTGTTTGGACACCGCCTCCTGGGTCATGCCGAATTCCTGCATCAGCGTCAGATAGCCCTGGGCTTCTTCCATAGCGTTCAGGTCTTCCCGCTGGAGGTTTTCGATCAGGCTCAGCTCCATGACCTTGCGGTCGTCTGCCTCGATGATGACCACCGGGACCTCCTCCAGACCCGCCTGGCTGGCAGCCCTCCAGCGGCGCTCGCCGGAAATGATCTGATAGTAGCCGCTGGACAGCAGCCGGACGCAGATGGGCTGGATCATGCCGTGCTGTTTGATGGAGTCGGCCAGATCCGCCAGAGCGTCCGGGTCAAACTTCTTTCTCGGCTGCTGAACGTTGGGCTGAACCTTGGAAATGGGAAGTTTGCTGACGCCTTCCTGTTCCGGCTCCAGCGCTGCCTCGCCCATCAGTGCGCCCAGACCACGGCCCAGGCCGGAGAAGCTGTTTCTTCTTGCCATGAATGGGAACTCCTTTCCTTTACCGCTGAGGACTGCTGCTTGCGTCAGCAGAATCTCTGGGAATTGTTCGAAATTATGGTTCTCCCTGATTTTCATGTATGACAGGGAACACCGATCACATCAGCGCAAAACAGAGGATTGATTCCAATGAGAATCATGGAAGGAATCAAATGGTAGTCATCTCTGCGCTGGCTGAGTTTTGCTGTGTTTCACATGAAACATTATAACACATCAGGCGCCGGGGTGCAGGCTGTTTTTCCGGATCAGTTCCCGGGCCAGCGCGTTGTAGGCATCCGCCCCCCGGGACCATCGGTCATAGGCGATCACAGGCTTGCCGTGGCTGGGTGCCTCGGACAACCGCACGTTCCGGGGAATCAGGGTGAAAAAGACCTTCCGTTTGAAGTAGCGCTTGACCTCTTCGCCCACCTGAATGGACAGATTGGTGCGCCCGTCGTACATGGTCAGCAGCACACCCTCAATGTCCAGCTCCGGATTCAGACGCTTTTTCACGATCCGCAGGGTATTGGTCAGGTCGCTGAGACCCTCCAGGGCGTAGTACTCGCACTGGACAGGGATGATGATGGAACGGGCAGCACACAGGCCGTTCAGCGTCAGCAGCTCCAGAGAGGGCGGACAGTCGATGATGATGTAGTCGTAGTCGGGTTCCAGTTGGTCCAGCGCCTTGTCCAGCAGGAATTCCCGGTCGGGCATACCGATCAGTTCAATGCCGGCGCCGGCCAGGGACTTGTGAGAGGGGAGCACGTCGCACCAGGGGGATTTTACCACAGCCTTTTTGGGATCGGCTCCGTTGACCAGCACATCGTAAATATTGGGAGAGGTGGCGTTTTTGTCAACGCCCAGACCGGAAGTGGCGTTTGCCTGGGGGTCGAAGTCCACCATCAGCACCCGCTTGCCCTGCTGGTGCAGCGCTGCGGAGAGGTTTACCGCTGTGGTGGTTTTACCCACACCGCCCTTCTGGTTTGCAATGACGATTCTTTTTGCCATGAAACATGACCTTCCTTTTTTCTCTGAAAACACACCACAACAGAAGCTGGCCCATACAGGACATTGTTTTTCACCCCACCAGGGCGCAATTGTAACATAATCTGACAAAACAGCCTGACAATCAGCTCAGATTCTGTTGTTTGGAGTCTCTTATCTATCCTAATACCTGTCCATTATAGTCACCCATGAAACAGTTTTCAACCTTTTTTCTATGAAAAACCAAAAAAATATGTTTCACGGGAAATAATCAAGAAAAATGTTTCACATGAAACAGTAAAAAATGCACCGCCACAGGGGCGGCGCAGGGGAAGAGAGAGAGCTACACAGGAGTTTTGGTCTTATTTTTGGGAATGGTAATGGTCAGGACGATGGAGTCTTCATTTTCCTCCTGGCCGCACTGGGCGTCCAGGCCGCTGCGCTGCATGGTTTCCAGGCCACGGCGCAGGGTGTTGAGAAAGAGACGGATGTCCCGGATGTAAATTTTGGGTCTGGAGCGTTTGGATGGCTTTTCCGGCGGGGGAGCAAGCAATTGGTCGATGTAGGCGTCCGTCTGGGCAACATTGAGACCTTCTTCTATGATGTGGTTCATGGCTTCCTTTCGCTGCTGCTCGGGAAGGCGAAGCAGCGCCCGGCCATGCCGCTCGGTCAGACCGGAAGCCCGCAAGGCCTCCAGCAGCGTGGGAGACAGCTTCAGCAGCCGCAGCTTGTTGGCCACTGCGCTCTGACTTTTGCCCACCCGGCGGGCAGCCTCCTCCTGAGACAGGTGATAAGTAGAAATCAGCGTTTGCAGGGCGTTGGCCTCCTCCACAAAGTCCAGATCACGGCGCTGTAGATTTTCAATCAAAGCCAGAAGAGAGGACTCCAGATTGTCCGCGCTGACCAGAATACAGGGAACAGTATCCAGTCCGGCCATCTTTGCTGCGCGCAGGCGGCGCTCTCCGGAAATCAGTTCATATTGTCCACCGGTGAGCCGCCGGACAGAAAGGGGCTGCAGAACGCCGTGCTGCTGAATGGAGTCCGCCAGTTCCAGCAGACCTGCCTTGGCAAATTTTTTTCTGGGCTGGTTTGGATTGGGGACAATATTGCCCACAGGAAGAAACAGAACCCGGTTGCTCTCAAACAGTCCCCGTTTTCTCATCAATGCCAATGCTGCCACCTCCATGAATCGGTTCAGAATTTAGGACTCTGTGTTTCTGCTTGAAGTGTAGCAGGAAATCGGGAGAAATGCAGTCGAAAGACGGAAAATGAGAAGAAATAGTTTCTAAATATTCCGACAAAACCGGAGAAAAAGATAGAAAACCGCACCTTTTCTGAGAAAAACTGACAGAAAAGATGCGGTTGGAGCACGGCTGTATGACGAGGTAACGGCTGCGGGGGGAATCAGGGCTTTGTTTCAAAAATGCAGATGAGCTTTTTGCAGGTGGGGCAGTAGTAGCCCTCGTTGGCTACGTCGTGCAGGTAGGCGGACTTGCGGTTTTTGAAGGTGAGAAAACGCTTGATGCCCCCGGCCTTCTTGTAGTCCAGCTCGGACACCCAATCCACTGAGGGAAAGGAACCCATGGAGGATTGAACATGGATGCGGCCGCCCAGCATAATGGTATCGCAATAGGGACAGATCATAGGATTGTTTCCTTTCTGGTCATTGGTTTTTCTTCCGGCGAATGTCCGGACCTTGGAATTGCAGCAGCTGGTACTCCCCCAGCAGACGGGAAGAGGACTGCATACTGTAGCGGTGGCTGATTTCCTCCGGAGTGAGGTTGGTGGAGATGACCGTGGAAAGACGATTGATCAGCCGGGTGTTGACCAACTGATACAGGGCGGATTGGGTGAAGGGGGTGGTCATCTCACTGCCCAGGTCGTCCAGAATCAGCAGGTCGCAGTTGAGATACCGGCGGGTGTCCTGGCGGGACTCCTGGTCTCGGGTGAACCGCTCCGCTTCAAATTGGGCAAAGACGTGGATGGCAGTGTCGTAGACCACGGAGAATCCCTGGGCGCTGACGGTGCGGGCGATGCAGGCGGACAGGAAGGTTTTTCCCACGCCGGGGGTTCCGGTCATGAGAAGGTTCCGAATGGGAAAGGTCTGAAACTGCTCTGCATACAGCTTGCAGGTGTTGAAAATGGTCTGCATGGCCATGCGGTCAGTGCTGTACACAGAACCGTAGTAGTCCAGCCGGAAGGAGTCGAAGGACTGTCCCTGCAAATCCAACATGGAGGAGAGCAGTTTGTTCTGCTCCTCTGTGCAGAGACTTTTCAGACAGCCGCACATCTGCGCCCCCACCCAGCCGGAGTCCTTACAGATGGGACAGAGGGGCTTTTCATCCAGGTAGTCGGAGGGATAGCCGTGCTGGCGGAGCAGGTCGTCGGATTCTTTTTGCAGGGCAAGGTTTTTGTCCCGGATGGCGTTGATGGCGGAGACGGGGTCGTCCCCGGCCCGGAGGGCGGTGACTGCTGCCAGCGCTACGGTCTGCCGCAGCTGCCGCTCAATGACAGCCAGCCGGGGCAGCTGATCATAGACCTGCTGGCGGCGGCGGGCATATTCCTGTTCCTGGTTGAGACGGCGCCGGGCCAGCCGCTCAGTGGCAGCGCGGAGCACCTGTGGTTCGTATGACAATTGATTCACCTCTTCTTTTTGTTGGGGCTCTGCCCCAAACCTCGGCAAGGCCAGCCCTGCACCCGCTCAGGGGGGCTTTCCAAAGCCCCCCTGAGAACCCCGAAACGTTCCATCACTGTCGCCCGCCGGCGGCGCTGTCCATAGTCAAAAGCAGAAACGCTCAGGCCGCCGGAGGAAACGAGCAGAAAGTGCGGTGAAAGGTTCTGCGCAGGGGATGGACGGCCCGGAGAATTCGCAAATAATTGAAACTGGAAGTTGTCTATTTTTTTTCTTTAAATAAAGAAATCGAATTGATTATGATTGACGCAAAAGTACATATCCATAACGGTTTACTTACTGCAGGCATAATATCCTGTAGGGCAGCCCAATCTTCTACAATAACCTCCGCAGCACCATCGTGATAAAAAGCACATAGTGTTAAGGCGGTTAAAGACATACTGATAAATCTAAACCATTTGGCATCTTTAGTTTGAAGTGTCTTTACGACATTAAGTATCGCAGTAATAATTGCTCCTACTCCAAATATTATCCACATGGCTCTTTTTTCCCCATAAATTTCGATTTGTCACAGCAATCCTTGCTTCCCTGAAAGGAAGGCGGAACCTTTCATAAAAAAACCATTATTCCCCGCTGCCGCCGACGGATTCCAGCAGTTTTTTCAGCTGGCGCTGGTTTTCCTCCAGCGCCTTGGCCTGTGCCTCCTGCTGGGCGGCAGAGAGGGGCTGAGCGGGAACAGGGCCGGCGCTGGCAGCGCCTTTGGCGGGACGGCGGGGGGAGTCCTTGGAGCGAACCTCCTGGGGAGTGTGCATGCCTGCCTGATGCCAGCGCTTCAGAATCGCGGTGCAGTAGGACCAGTTGAACTTGCCGGTGTTATAAAGGGTGCGCTCGTAGGCCATAGCGACAGTTTCCGCCGGGAAGCCCCAGTCGATCCACTGCCGGATGTTCTTCCGCTCGCTGTCCACGGCTTTGCGCCCGCGGATGCCCACGGCGTTGAGAAGCTCGCCCTCCTTGGAGCGATAGTAGCTGAGCTTTTTCAGGTAGGCGTCCGCGGACTCCAGGGTGTCCACCCCGGATTTCTTCCAGCGGTAAGCCGCGCTGCGGATGGCGTTCATGGGAGGCTTGCGGCCTTCGCCGTGTTTTTCTTCGTACTCCCGGCACTGCCACTCCACCAGCAGCATGATGACCTCTGCCGGAAGCTGAATGTGGTCGAAAATCTCCAGCAGCATTCGAGTGTCCCGGTCCGTCAGCGGCTTTCCCAGCTGACGCTGGACGTCCTCCAGCAGATAGGGGAAGTCGGAATGTTTGTCCCCGATGGCCTGAGCGAGATCTTCCACAGAGTAATCCGGCGCCTCTTCTTTGGTGGGGGCCGGTGCGGTAAAGACCGGCTGGGGCGCGCCGGTCTGAAGGCCCAGCTCATTTAAATGGGACAGGGCTTCGTCCAGGCGGAGCTGCTCCCAGTGCAAAAGGCGTGCCGCCTCCTGGGGGTCATAAAACCCGTCGTGGCGCAGCAGATAGAGGTAGAGCAGGGCTGCATCGCCGCTGCCTTTTTTCAGCAGAGCGTCCGTCATCGCGGCGGACAGGGAAATGGAATCGTTGGGCAGCTGAATGCGTCTGCCGGACATGGGAACACCTTCTCTCTGTATCAGGGAAGAACCGGAGCTGTTTCCGCGTTGGTTTTTATCAACCGATTCTGTGGGCTAAAATTATAGCATAAAAGAGAACGTTCAGCAAGAAAAAGGAAACCTGTTGGATCGTGTCTAGTTTTGCTGTTTCTTCAGCTCCAGATTGCGCCGCAGCACCGCCGGCCCCCGCCACGCAAAGGCACGGTCCCCGTATTTTGCCCGAAAGGTCCGGTTGCTCAGGCCTTCGAGATCTTCCGGGGTCAGGGAATCCAGATAGGGCAGGTCCCCGGAGCCTGTGAGGTCAGGCAGCGGTGAGCAGACCGCCCTCTGATTGTAGGGACAGACCTGCTGGCAGATGTCACAGCCCCAGATCAGCGGATGGGCTGCGAGAAGCGCGGTTTCCTCCGGGGACAACGCCCCTTTTTTCTGGGTCAGAGCGGAAAGGCAGCGGGATTCGTCAAAGGGCTGCGCGCCCAGCGCCCCGCCGGGACAGGCCCGGACACAGGCGCCGCAGTTCAGACAGTCCGGGGCGGGGACTGCCGCGGAGGGAAGGGGAAGGTCTGTCAGAATCGTGCCCAGGAACACCCAGCTGCCGTAAGGTTCCACGATGACCAGCCCGTTTTTGCCGTGGATGCCCACCCCTGCCAGTCTGGCGCACTGACGCTCGTCCAGCGGGGAGTTGTCCGAACCGGGCACAAAACGATAGCCGGGATAAAGCTCCTGCAGCGATAGGACGACCTGATTGAGCCGGCGGAGCAAAACCCGGTGGTAATCCTCTCCCCGGGCGTAAAGGGACAGATTGCCCGGGCGCTGGCCGGCGAAGTAGGGGTACGCCGCCACGAACACCCCCTGTGCATTTTCACACAGGGAAAGGGCCTGCGCCCGGCGGTTTTCCTCCATGTTCAGCTCGTCAAAGGCACAGGTTCCCCACATTGCTGCGCCGGATTGTGCAAAGATTTCCGCCAGTGTCACAGAGAACCGCCACCTTTCTGAAAAAACTGAAATATTTTTCCACAGCCAAAGCAGAATCTTCTGCTTTCCGCCGTATCGGGTCAGGGCTGCCGGGAGGGTGCCTTTTCCTGCTGATTGGGCCGGAAAAAATCTCTCAGAATCCTGGCACATTCAGACTCCAGCATCCCGCCGTACACCGCCGGGCGATGATTGAACCCCTCCTGAAAGAGGGAGAGCACGGAATTACAGCAGCCTGCTTTCGGGTTTTCCGCGCCGTAAACCACCGTGTCGATGCGGGAATTGATGATGGCTCCGGCACACATGGGGCAGGGCTCCAGCGTCACATAAAGCGTACAGCCGGAGAGCCGCCAGCTGTGGAGCAGCTGACTTGCCTGCCGAATGGCTTCGATTTCCGCGTGTGCGGTGGCATCTCCGGTCTGTTCCCGGCGGTTCTGGCCCCGGCCGATGATCTGTCCGTCTTTGACAATGACACAGCCTACCGGAATGTCCTGGTGGCCGGCTGCCTCCCGGGCAAGGTCCAGAGCCAGTTCCATATAAACGGTATCAGATTGTCTCATAGGAGTCACCCCCCATTGATCAGAGCAAGATTGATAAACAGGGAGACAAAGAAAGTGATGCAGAGATCTCCGGAACCGGGCGGAAACTGCAGACGGGCTGGCCCCCGGCAGGGAGGACAACGAAGTGCCGGAATTTTCTGCCCACGGAACTGTCTCACTGATTGGATCCCCTATATTCTACCCGATGAGATCAAAACTGACAAGGGCGGATCGGAAGGATCCGGTGATACCGGTCAGCGGACAGGGGGGAAGAAGGAGGTCAGTGTGTTTTTAATCCAATTTTAAGGACAACCAAAGGGAAAAACGATATAATGAAAGAAAATAAGCGGCTGAGCCCCTCCCGGAGGCGGGAGTACAGGGGCATTTGCTGTGGGTCTTACCGATACGGTTGAGGAACAGATATGAAGCTGACAGAAGAAAAAATACG